>CAMYNQ010000022.1 GCA_947259785.1 uncultured Chromatiaceae bacterium
CCGGTTCGCCGCCAACCTCACGCTCGTTAGCCACATCAATCTGTGCACCCATCAGGCGTAGAATATCAATAACGCCCGTCCTGGTTGGATTTACGCCTACATGCTCAAGTATTACATCAGAGTCTGCTGCGATCGCGGCACCCACCATAAAAAAGGCTGCTGAAGAGATATCAGACGGCACATCAATATCTGTCGCTCTAAGTGAACCACCGCCTACCAATGTCGCCGTGGGCCCGTCGCGCTTCACCTCATAACCAAAACCCTGCAACATCCTCTCGGTATGGTCTCGGGTTGGTGCAGGCTCGGTCACGCTGGTCTCACCCTCGGCGTACATACCAGCAAGCAAAACACAAGATTTAACCTGAGCACTGGCCATAGGCAGGGTGTAATTTATGCCTTTCAACGGGCTGTTCCCCCGTACATACAGAGGTGGCATGCCACCTTCGGCAGTGTCAATATGAGCCCCCATCAGGGCAAGCGGCTCGGTGACTCGACGCATAGGGCGCTTGCTCAGCGAGGCGTCACCCACCATCTCCACATCAAAATTCTGCCCGGCCAACAAACCAGCCATTAGCCTGATTGAGGTACCAGAATTACCCACATCAAGCGCCCCAGCCGGCGCTTTCAAACCATGCATGCCGACACCGTGAATCACTACCTTACCGTTATCCGGCCCCTCAATCTCCACTCCCATCGCGCGAAACGCCTTAAGCGTAGCCAAGGCATCATCGCCCTCGAGAAAACCACTGACATGAGTGACGCCTTCTGCCAAAGAGCCAAGCATGATGGAACGATGCGAGATTGATTTATCGCCCGGAACCCGAATGGAGCCATTCAAGCTGCCACCAGGCTGGACCGTAAACTGGATATTTATTTCAGAAGACATTTTATTTGTTTCAATAAGTTAAGTTCTATTTCTCAAGTTGATCGACAAATCGATCCCGAGCTGATTTAGCGCGCTGAAATATCTCACCCAGAGCATCACCATCGGCATCGCGAACCAACTGGGTAAGTTTTTCTAGATCCGCCTGATAACTTTCCATAATAGCTAATAAGGCCGTCCGATTAGCTAGACAAATGTCCCGCCAAACCACCGGATCACTAGAGGCAATCCGGGTAAAATCTCGAAAGCCACCAGCGGCTAGGCGAAAGATTTCTTCACTCTCATCCATGCTCACCAAGGTGTCGACAAGACCATAAGCCAGCATATGTGGCAAATGACTGGTGGCAGCCAACACTTCATCGTGATGCTCGACCCCCATCGCTTCGACAACCGCACCAGCCTGCTGCCACATGGCCCGCACGGTTTCAACCGCTACATTGGAAGAACTATCAAGGGGCGTCAATATCACCCGCCGGCCCTGATACAATTCAGCAAATGAGGCCTCCACCCCGCTCTGTTCGGTTCCAGCAATCGGATGAGCGGGAACAAAACCCGCTGGCAAGCCATCAACAAACACGGCCTCGGCCGCAGCCACAACACTTGCCTTGGAACTGCCGACATCGGTAATCACCGCATCGGCACCCAAATGGCCTTGCATCGCCCTAAAGCAGGACTCCATCGCGCCCAGCGGCACGGCCAGCAAGACAACATCCGCAGCCTGAACAGCCTCAGCAATATTCGTGGAATAGCGATCTATGACTCCCAGCTCAACAGCCTTTTGCAACTCAGCTTCAGTGCGACCACAGCCCACCACTGTCTGGCAATAACCGGCCTGTTTCAAGGCCCGTGCCAGCGAGCCGCCAATCAGACCAACGCCAATAATGGTAAGTTGCTGGATCACTGCTAGATAAACCTAAATTTCGCGACCAATAACCTGAGCGATACCACGCAGTTCAGCCATGAGTGTATTGAGCTGATCCGGACTCAGCGCCTGATCTGCATCACACCACGCCTCAGCTGGACGTGGATGCACTTCAATCAACAGACCATCTGCACCTGCAGCAATCGCGGCACGTGACAGATCAGGCACCATCCAGGCCTTGCCACCGGCATGACTGGGGTCAACGATGACCGGCAGATGGGTTTCACGCTTCAGCACCGAAATCGCAGTGACGTCAAGCATGTTGCGATAAGCGGTTTCAAACGAACGCACACCGCGCTCACAAAAGATAATATTGTGATTTCCATTGGCGGCAATATATTCAGCAGCCATCAACCACTCTGAAATAGTCGCCGACATGCCGCGTTTAAGTATCACCGGCGTCTGTACCTTGCCTACCTCTTTCAGCAGGTCAAAATTTTGCATATTGCGGGTGCCGATCTGAATCACATCAACATTGTGCTCAAGAAAAGTGTCAAGCATGCGGACATCCATCAACTCAGTTACAACAGGCAGCTTATGGGCCTTGGCGGCCGTCTGGAACATCTCCAAACCTTCAACGCCGACACCTTGAAATGCGTATGGACTGGTACGTGGTTTGAATGCACCACCGCGCATCATGCTGCAGCCAGCAACAGCAACCGCCGTGGCTGACTGCTGCATTTGTTCAGGGGTCTCAACTGAACATGGACCGGCGATTATTTGAATGGTCTTGCCACCGATCTTGACCCCGGCAACGTCGATAATGGTATTTTCATGATGTGAATCACGTGAAACAATCTTATAAGGCTTCATGACACGGACAACATTTTCGACACAAGGCAGTGCCTCAAGCGCCTCTTTGTCTACCTTGGTTTCATCACCTATAGCACCGACAACTATGCGTTGAATCCCTTTAGAGATATGTGGTTCCAGCCCCATGTCACGGATTTTTTGTTCGACAGCGCGAATATCAGCATCCGCCGCTTCAGATCTAAGAATAATAATCATTGAATCGTACCTTGTTTGAAATGCTGTACAGCGTTATATAACCGCAACCGGATAGGAGCCCAACACCTTCAAGGCCGAAGATTTATCAGCAAGTGTTTGTAGTGCAGTCGCTACCTTGTCATCCTCTTTATGACCTTCGATGTCAATAAAAAACACATATTCCCACATTGCTCGTCTTGAAGGACGAGACTCGATACGCGTCATGGAAATCTGAGCATCAGACAGCGGTTTGAGTAAACTGTTCAAACCGCCGGGTCGATTAGACGTCGACAATAATAATGAGGTTTTATCTTTGCCGCTTGCTGGCGGAGACTGGCGCCCGACAATCAGAAAACGAGTGGTATTGTCCGGCTCATCTTCAATATTGCTCTCGATGACAGACAAGCCATATAAATCAGCAGCTGTGCAGGAGGCAATCGCCGCCGCACCAGTTTCGTCAGCGGCCATTTTGGCAGCCTTGGCATTGCTGCTGACAGCAACCCTGGCAACACCCTTCATATTTTCATCCAGCCATTCACGGCACTGAGCTAGGGTCTGTTGATGAGCGTAAATGGTTTTAGCCTCGACTATAGAAATTTCTTTGCAAAGCAGGCAATGATGGATTCGCAGTTCAACCTCACCACTAATTTGCAGTGGCGAATTTAAAAACATATCTAGCGTATGGTTAACTACGCCCTCAGTCGAATTCTCGATAGGCACCACACCGTAATGAGACAGACCGGACTCGACATCACGAAACACTTCATCTATTGAAGCATGCGGTGCGGTGTTTACTGAGTGGCCAAAGTGTTTTAATGCTGCATCGTGGGTATAAGTGCCTTCCGGCCCAAGAAAGGCGATCCGCATCGGTTGCTCCAACGCCAAACAGGCCGACATGATTTCGCGAAACAGTCGCGCCATCTCTTCACCCGAAAGCGGCCCCTGATTACGTTCAATCACATTGCGCAAGACCTGAGCCTCACGTTCCGGACGGTAAAAATCAGCCTCACCGTCACCAGATGCGATTTTGATTTCTGCCACGGCTTGAGCACACTTGGCTCGCTCATTGATTAAATTTTGGATCTGCTCGTCAAGCGCATCAATGCGATCACGCACCTGAGGCAGATTGGTAATTCTTTTACTCATCAGAAACTACAACACCCTTACGGACAAAACACCATCAATGGCCTTAATACGCTCAACTACAACATCGGCAACTTCAGCTTCAACATCTGCCAATGTATAGGCAATATCAGCTTTTGATTTATTCAGCATATCGACAATATTCAAACCGGCTTCGGCAAGCGCCGTAGAGATTTGCCCCACCATATTTGGCACATTGGAATTAGCAATCGCCAGACGGCTGCCAATATTATTAGTGCGCGGCATCACCACTTCAGGAAAATTAACCGCGTTGACAATGTTACCGTTTTCAAGAAAATCCTTAATCTGTTCTGCCACCATGGTGGCGCAATTATCTTCCGCTTCAGCTGTCGATGCCCCCAGGTGAGGCAAGGCGATGACACGTTCATGAGTAATGAGCGAGCCAGAGGGAAAGTCGGTGACATAGGCGTATAATTTTTCTGCATCCAAGGCTTTGCAAACAGCCTCTTCATCGACAATGCCGTCACGGGCAAAATTGAGTACCACCGCCCCCTTTTTCATCACCGCCACACGCTCAGCACTAAGCATATTGCGGGTGGCATCAACCAAAGGCACATGGAAAGTTATGAAGTCACAACGTGAAACCATATCATCGACACTATGGGCCTGTTCAACATCGGCTGCTAACTGCCAAGCCCCCTTAACCGTGATCTGCGGATCATAACCAATCACCTTCATTCCTAGGCTCAGAGCAACATTGGCCACGCGAATGCCAATGGCACCCAGACCAACTACGCCAAGCGTTCGGCCCGGCAGTTCAAAGCCGGCATATTTCTTTTTCCCTGCCTCAACTTGTTTGCTTAGCGCGGCGTCGTCACCAACAAGTTTGTCGGTGTAATTCCAAGCCTGGCAGATGTTACGACTGGCCAACAACATGCCGGCTAAAACCAATTCTTTAACCGCATTTGCGTTAGCACCCGGGGCATTAAACACGGGTATGCCGCGCTGACTCATCTTTTCAATTGGAATATTGTTGACCCCGGCACCGGCACGGCCGACAGCCTTTAATGTTGCAGGGATTTCCAAATCATGCATCTTAAATGAGCGCAACAGGATGGCATCCGGATGCTGAATCTCAGAGGCAACTTCATATTGATCACGCGGCAGACGTTCCAACCCGGAAACAGAGATATTGTTCAATGTCAGAATTTTGTACATACCGTGCCTCCCGGTGTTAACCGTGGCGCTTCTCGAAGTCAGCCATTAGCTCGACCAATGCATCAACGCCAGCTTCAGGCATAGCATTGTAGATGCTGGCACGCATACCGCCGACTGAACGATGCCCCTTCAAAGTCATTAGACCAAGCTCAGATGCTTCTTTCAGGAACACCGCATCCAACTCGGCATTGGCCAGAGTAAACGGCACATTCATCCACGAACGACTTTCTGTTGTAACCGGATTAGCATAGAAGTCAGAATCATCAATCGCCGCATACAACTTGGCTGCTTTACGCTGGTTAATCTCAGCCATGGACGCAAGACCACCTTTGTTTTTTAGGTGTGCAAAGGCAAGGCCAGCCAGGTACCAAGTATAGGTCGGTGGTGTGTTGTACATGGAATCACTTTCCACATGCGCGGCATAATTAAACATGGTTGGTGTACCGGCGATGGTTTGACCGACCAAATCTTCTCGAACGATTACTACAGTCAAACCGGCGGGGCCAATATTTTTCTGCGCCCCTGCATAGATCACACCGAATTTTGAGACATCAACCGGACGTGACAAAATGGTTGACGACATATCTGCCACTAACGGCACATCACCAGCCTCTGGAATATAAGGAAACTCAACCCCACCGATGGTTTCGTTCGGCGTGTAATGCAGATAGGCAGCATCAGCACCCAGCTCCAACTCTGCTTGAGTTGGTGTGGTAGAAAATTTCGATGCTTCAGTGGTTGCTGCAACATTGACCTTGCAGTAGCGTTTGGCTTCGGCAATCGCCTTTTTGGACCAGGCACCGGTGTTGATATAATCCGCACCAGACTTACCACGCAACAGGTTCATCGGCACCATGGCAAACTGACTGCTGGCACCACCTTGCAGAAACAGCACCTTGTAGTTAGTCGGGATAGCCATCAACTCACGCAGATCGGCTTCGGCCTGTGCTGCAATCGACATAAATTCCTTGCCGCGATGACTCATTTCCATCACCGACATGCCACTGCCCTGCCAGTCCAACATCTCTTCCTTGGCCTGTTGCAAAACCGCTTCAGGTAACATCGCCGGGCCGGCACTGAAGTTAAACACTCTAGCCATCGTTTGCCTCGAATTGTTAGTTATCGGATTCTTCTTCAGCGTCGCCGTCATCATCAGCGTCTATATCGACTATCTTTTCGACACCAATCAAGTTTTCACCTTTAGATAATTTGATCAGGCGTACACCCTGGGTGTTACGACCCAAGCAAGAAATCTCAGCCACCCGGGTACGTACCAGTGTGCCGCTGTCACTGATCAGCATAATTTCATTATCACCGCTGACCTGGACCGCGCCGACCACCGCACCATTACGTTCATTGGTTTGAATCGAGATAACGCCCTGACCACCACGACCATGGGTCGGATAATCTTCGATCGCCGTACGTTTGCCGTAACCCTGCTCGGTAACCGTCAACACGTCACCGTCAGTCACATTGATCAGCGAAATGACCTGCTGGCCAGCGCCAAGCTTGACACCTTTGACGCCGCGGGCAGTACGTCCCATTGAACGGACATCTTTTTCATTAAAGCGAATCGCCTTACCGGCACTGGTCAACAGCATGACATCGTTATCGCCATTGGTGATGTCCACACCCACCAGACAATCATCACCCAGCAGATCAAGGGCAATAATGCCGTTGGCACGCGGACGAGAGAAATCCTTCAACGGTGTTTTCTTGACGATGCCGGTGCTGGTGGCCATGAAAACAAACCTACCCTCTTCGTATTCACGTACTGGCAGCACAGCGTTGATACGCTCACCCTCTTCTAATGGCAGCAGATTGACGATTGGTTTGCCTCGCGCTGTACGCCCCGCCTGTGGAAGTTCGTAGACCTTCTTCCAATACAACTTGCCGCGACTGGAGAAACACAAAATAGTGTCATGGGTGTTGGCGATAAACAGCTTATCGATGAAATCTTCATCTTTGACATTGGCTGCTGACTTGCCCTTGCCGCCACGTTTCTGCGCCTGGTAGATAGTCAATGATTGTGATTTCACATAACCCGCATGCGACAAGGTCACAACCACATTTTCCTCTGTAATCATGTCTTCCAGAGAGAGATTGATACGACTTTGCAGAATTTCACTGCGACGCTCATCGCTATATTCGTCAAGGATCTCCACCAATTCGTCACGAATTACCTGCATCAAACGACCTGGGTTTGAAAGGATGTCGAGCAGGTCGGCAATACGCTCAAGGATCTCCTTGAACTCGGCTGTAATTTTGTCCTGCTCCAAGCCGGTCAAACGATGCAGACGCAGCTCAAGGATGGCTTGAGCCTGGGTCTCGGATAAACGATAACCGCCTTCCACCATGCCAAATTCGGCAGGCAGACCTTCTGGACGGGACATATCGGTATCGGCACGTTCCAGCATGCCACTCACTGCACCCAACTGCCAAAGTTTGCCCATCAAACCGGCCTTGGCTTCGGCCGGGCTGGCTGAGGCCTTGATCAAGGCAATCACTTCATCGATATTGGCCAGCGATACCGCCAGACCTTCCAAAATATGACCACGTTCACGCGCCTTGCGTAGATCAAAAATGGTGCGGCGAGTCACCACCTCACGGCGATGACGAATAAAAGCCGCTAGCATCTGCTTCAGATTAAGCAGCTTAGGCTGACCGTCCACCAGGGCAACCATATTGATGCCAAAGACATTCTCTAGTTGGGTGTAACGGTAGAGGTTATTCAGCACCACCTCACCCACTTCACCACGGCGCAATTCGATCACCATGCGCATGCCATCTTTATCCGACTCGTCACGCAGCTCGGTAATGCCTTCAACCTTTTTATCTTTAACCAGCTCGGCAATCTTTTCTAACAGATTGGCCTTATTCACCTGATATGGCAGCTCGGTGATGATAATGGTTTGTTTGTCCTTGGCCTCATCAATCTCAATTTCACTGCGGGCACGCAGGTAGATACGGCCACGACCGGTGTAATAGGCCTCTTGAATGCCTTGAGCACCGTTGATAAAGGCCGCCGTGGGAAAGTCAGGACCAGGCACATATTCCATCAGGCCGGCAATATCGAGATCAGGATTATCCACCAGAGCAATACAGGCGTTGACGATCTCGGTGAGGTTGTGCGGCGGAATATTGGTGGCTAGACCCACTGCAATACCGGCAGAACCATTAATCAGCAGATTGGGCAGACGGGTTGGGAAGACCGCCGGTTCATGTTCAGATTCATCATAGTTGGGGATAAAATCGACCGTCTCTTTATCCAGGTCGGCCAGCAGCTCATGGGCGATCTTGGCCATACGCACTTCGGTGTAACGCATGGCAGCGGCAGAGTCACCATCAACAGAACCAAAATTGCCCTGGCCATCCACCAGCATATAGCGCATCGAAAACGGCTGCGCCATACGGACGATGGTGTCGTAGACGGCGGTATCACCATGCGGGTGATATTTACCGATAACGTCACCCACCACACGGGCAGACTTTTTGTAAGGTTTGTTCCAGTCGTTGCCAAGTACGCTCATGGCGTAGAGCACGCGACGGTGAACCGGTTTCAGACCATCTCGCACATCCGGCAGAGCACGCCCCACGATTACACTCATGGCGTACTCCATGTACGACTGCTTCATCTCCTCCTCGATGGTTATCGGAAGGACTTCTTGAGCAAAATCAACCATGGATTATTTTAGTGCCTTTATCTTCGTAAACTGCTTTATCTGCAACTCAACCAGTTTTGAACCGGCTAGCCACAAGCCCCACTTATAATAAGAGACAAAGCTTAGCACATTCCTAACGCCCCAGACACGCTTTTATGGACCTAAGCCATTGTAAAGCTAGCCTTTCATCATTTCGGCCATCTTCGCGGCTGTCGGCGCCTCCACCACTCCCCGCTCAGTGACGATCGCATCCACCAATTCGGCTGGAGTGACATCAAAAGATGGGTTCCAGGCGTGAGCAGCATCAGGGGCAATTCGTGTTCCTGCCAGGCTCAACACCTCGTCCTGGGGCCGTTCTTCGATCGGTATCTGATCACCACAAGCAATGGCCATATCAACCGTCGAGGTCGGCGCAACCACCATAAACTTCACACCATGATGCCTAGCATTGACTGCTAGCGAATAGGTACCAATCTTATTGGCAACATCACCGTTGGCAGCAATTCTGTCAGAACCAACAATCACCCATTTAACCTTGCCCTGTTTCATCAGGGTGGCCGCCGCGCCTTCAGCAATCAACGTGACAGGGATATTATCTTCCACCATTTCCCAGGCAGTCAGTCGCGCACCCTGTAACCAGGGACGAGTTTCATCGGCAAAAACATGATTGACCTTGCCTGCAGCATAGGCGGCACGAATAACACCCAGAGCCGTGCCGACACCGCCAGTAGCCAAGGCACCGGCATTACAATGGGTCAACACGGCACAGCCACCATCGATCAAGCCAGCCCCCAACTCCCCCATATGAAAATTGGCAGCAACATCTTCATCATGTATCAATTTGGCCTCGGCTAGCAGGCAGGCCACAGGGCTGCCTTCAATCCCAGCCAGCATTGCCTTCATTCGATCCAAGGCCCAGAACAGATTGACTGCCGTTGGCCGAGACTCAGCCAGTACCTTGAAGTCTTCCTCTATGAGATTTTTCCAATGTTCGCCGGACTCGGCATAGCGCTGCTGTGCCGCCAACACCACGCCATAAGCGGCAGTAATTCCGATAGCCGGTGCACCGCGTACCACCATGTCACGTATTGCCTGTGCTACTCCCAGAGCATCAGAAAAAGTGATCCACTGCTCCAGGTGTGGCAACAGGCGCTGATCCAGCAGCTTCAGCCCGCCATCACTCCACTCAACCGCCCTGATATTGTCGTAATTCTGGATCGACATATTGCTAACTCCGGCAAAAAATAGGCATGATACCGAGTAATCGAATTCAGGCCAAAACATCTATTTAACTGTTGAGCAATTTCAGCCGATAATTCATATAAGGGACTTAAATACCGGTGGATGCCATGAGCAAGCAGATTATCAAACAGTTTATTTTTAGTACTGCATTACTATTTACTTCGCATAACGCCTTAGCTACCACACCAGGGCTATGGGATGGCGCCGCCGCCTCGCCGCAGCAATCCTTGCACGTGCCAGAAAATGAATTACAAGACGGCAGCTTTGAGTACGTATCGCTTAGCCCGGTCTTTTTCGATAGTAACAAAGCCACCCTGACCCGTGAGGGACAGCAGGCCCTCGATGCCGCCAGTGAATATTTGCATAAACACGCCAATATCAGACGCATTTTGGTTGATGGCCACACCGATGCAAAAGGCGGCATCAGCTTCAATGACAAACTATCTGACCGCCGCGCCAAGATTGTTCGCAACTATCTCACCGTAAAAGGAATAGACCCAAGCCTTATCAATCTTGCCGGCATGGGTGAACATCAACCCGTCGATCAAAACTGGACACGTGATGGCCGTCAGCGCAACCGCCACGTGTCTATCTACGCAATTCATTGGAACCGCTAAAGCTAGCTCAATTCAACAGCAGCCTCACATAGAGTTATACTCCAGCTTCATTAAACCAGGGCTGGAAACCTATGCAACAAATCGACACACTGATTCAGGCACACTGGATCATCCCCGTTGTACCCGAAAATGTTTGGCATGAAGACCATTGCATTGCTGTGCATGAGGGCAAGATTATCGATCTGCTTACCAATGATGAAGCCCTGAAAAAATATCAACCCGACGTTTTTCACCAGCTTGATCAACACGCCCTGATGCCCGGGCTTATCAACAGCCACACCCATACAGCCATGTCATTATTTCGTGGTCTGGCCGATGACCTACCGTTGATGGAATGGCTGAACGGCCATATCTGGCCCGCTGAGGCCACCTGGGTCAGCCCTGAATTTGTCCACGACGGTACACGTCTGGCGGTGGCCGAAATGCTGCGCGGCGGCACCACCTGCTTCAACGACATGTATTTCTTTCCTGACGAAACCGCCCGTGTTGCCGCTGAGGCCAATATGCGCGCCACTGTCGGCATGATACTGATCGATTTTCCCACTGTTTGGGCGGCCAATGCCGAGGAATATATCCACAAGGGACTTAAGCTGCATGATGAATACCGCAATCACCCACTGATCAAAACCGCCTTTGCCCCGCACGCACCCTACACCGTCTCTGATGAACCACTGACAAAAATCCAGATGCTGGCCGAAGAACTGGATCTGCCTATCCATATACACGTCCATGAAACCGCCGATGAGATTGGTGGCAGTATGGAACATCACCAACTCAGGCCAATACAACGGCTGGAAAAACTTGGCTTGTTGACACCAAGATTGCTGGCTGTACACATGACCCAGCTCAGCGACGGCGAAATTAGCCGCCTGAGCAAAAGTGGCAGTCATGTTGTTCACTGCCCGGAATCCAATCTCAAACTCGCCAGCGGTTTCTGTCCGGTCGACAAACTGCTTAAAGCAGGCATAAACGTCGCCCTTGGCACCGATGGTGCTGCCAGCAACAATGATTTGGATATGTTTGGCGAGATGCGCTGCGCTGCGCTGCTGGCCAAGGCTGTCGCCGCTGATGCCAGCGCCGTGCCGGCAGCCACGGCCCTGAGCATGGCCACCATAAATGGTGCCAAGGCACTTGGCATTGATTATAAAACTGGCTCTCTGGAAATTGGAAAAGCAGCTGATTTGTGTGCCGTCAATCTCGGCACAATCGACAGCCAACCCGTCTACAATCCTATTTCGCAATTGGTCTACGCCACTGGCCGCGACAAGGTCAGTGATGTCTGGGTCGCCGGTAAGCACGTGGTCAAGGATGCTACACTCACCACCATGAATGAAGTCATTATTCGACAGAAAGCCATCGAATGGGGCAAAAAAATTATGGCTGCCGATCAGAAGCAGCAAGATTGATATTGATAGGGAACAACAATGAACGCCACGGCAAATATCGACCCAGCAGAGGTCAGTAAATTCGAGCAACTGGCCTCGCGCTGGTGGGATCAAAACAGTGAATTCAAACCTCTGCACGAGATCAATCCGCTGCGGCTGGACTATATCGACCGACGCGCCACGCTGGCAGGCAAGAAGGTGGCAGATATCGGCTGTGGCGGCGGAATTTTGTCTGAAAGCATGGCCAAACGCGGCGCTGTTGTCACCGGTATCGATGCCGGCAAGGCACCTCTCACTGTTGCCAGGTTGCATGCACTGGAAGCCAATGTGCAGCTTGATTATCAACATACCACCGCCGAAGTGCTGGCAGCTGAGCATCCGCAAGAATTTGAAGTTGTCACCTGCATGGAAATGCTCGAGCACGTACCCGACCCCAGCTCTGTGATCCAAGCCTGTGCCGATCTGGCTCAGCCAGGTGCAGATCTGTTTTTTTCAACCATCAACCGCAACCCTAAGGCCTATGCCCTTGCCATCGTCGGCGCTGAATATCTGCTCAACATGCTGCCTAAGGGCACCCACGACTACGCCAAATTCATCCGCCCTTCAGAGTTAGGCCAATGGTTGCGAGCAGCCGGGCTGGAATTAATCGACATCAAAGGCATGAGCTACAACCCACTGACACGCCAATACAAACTCGGCAAGGATATTGACGTCAATTATCTGCTGCATGTCAGAAAAGCGACCACCTAGACCCATAAAACAGATTAAAAAATTAATAGAACAGCCAGTTACGCCGATAACTTGGTCATAACTTGATATGAACGAGGATCATCATAAGGTGCGCACTGTATTATTCGATCTGGATGGAACCCTGGCCGACACTGCCCAGGATCTGGCCGACGCCCTCAATGGTGCCCGTGATCGACGCGGCCTTCAGCCACTCTCATTCGATCTGATTCGTCCTATCGTCTCTCACGGCGCCGACGCGCTTATCTATCTTAGTTTTGAGATTTCACCTGGGGATGATGAATACGCCGAAATTCGCGAAGATTTACTTGATATCTATCTAAATAATATTGCCAATAAAACCCGTCTATTCCCAGGTATGGAAGAGGTGTTGGAAACAATCGAAAGCAGCGGTCGCAACTGGGGGGTCGTCACCAACAAACCCAGCTGGCTGACCGAACCACTGCTAAAAGCATTAAACCTTCATGAGCGTGCCGCCTGCATCGTTTCCGGCGATACCACCCCAAAACGTAAACCTGACCCCCAACCTATGTTCTTTGCCAGCAACATGGTGGGCTCGCACTGCCACGAGTGTCTATATGTTGGTGATGCCGAACGTGATATC
This sequence comes from uncultured Chromatiaceae bacterium, assembly GCA_947259785.1. Taxonomy (GTDB): domain Bacteria; phylum Pseudomonadota; class Gammaproteobacteria; order Tenderiales; family Tenderiaceae; genus Tenderia. The sequence continues at coordinate 13,372 of CAMYNQ010000022.1, forward strand.
GAGGCAGGTCGTCGCGCGGGCATGACAACACTGGCGGCTCTGTTTGGCTACATCGGTGAACACGACAAGCCTGACACATGGGGTGCAGATGGCATGATCAACCGACCCAGCGAGATACTCAACTGGTTACAAAATTAACCTGCCAACATAGACCACAAGGTATAAGTAATGTCTGAAGCTGCCATATTTGCTTTCGCCCTGCTGATAAGCATCATTGCTACTGCACTGGGTTATGTTGTTTCATCACTCAAGTCCCGACACAGAATCGATGATCTGCAACAAAAATATGCAAACCTGAACGATAAACTCGATACCCAGAAAACCAATACCACAGAAAAATTTTCCTCTGTTGAAAAAATGCGTGAGGACCTGGAAAGCAGCCTTTCAACACTGATCAGCGACGACACTGAAATCCCGGCAGATTTATCCGACAAAGATAGGTTTGTCGAAACCCTGCTTACCCCTTTGCAAGACTCTCTACGCAGTGCCGACAAACAAGCAAAACAAGTGATTCGCGAAGGACTAAAGGTACAACAACAAATCCAGAAGCAACTAGACATCCTTAATGCACCGCAGCAACTCGGGCGTGGTGATGTAAAGGAAATAGCCAAGACCCTAAGCGATGAAGAAAGCCGCAGTCTCTGGGGCATTCAAACATTAAAAAAGCTGCTTGAACTAACCTATATGACCGATCACTACCGCATGAACAAACCCGCGGAAGACAGTGACAATCAACATGCTCGCACCTGCCTTATTAAATTACCAAACAGCAGTAGGGTCGCCATCGACACCAGTGCGCCTCTCGAAGCCTATATCAACATCTGTCAGGCGCCAGATGCAACCGTTAGGGCCTGGCATTTGGAAAGCCACGCCCGCAAGCTGCGCGAACGCATTTTGGAAATGAGCAGTCGCGCCTACACCTCACAATATAAGGAACAACCCTCAGCACAAATCCTTATGATATTGAATGATCACTACTTGGCTACCGCACTCGAGATTGACAATGACCTATTGCATCTGGCACAAAAAAACAATTTGATCTTGGCTACCCCCACTGATCTCTTCAACCTGCTTCAGACTGTTTCATTCGGCTGGCGACAGCAGGAATTTACTGCTGACGCCAAAAAAATCCGTGAAACAGGAATCCATCTCTACAAGCGCTTTGGCACATTCATCAAACTGATTGCAGAACTCGGCTCTGAACTCAGCGGCGTACTCAACAGCTACAACCGCGCGGTATCAGTATTTGGCTCAACAGCAGCAGAGGCTGAAAAAAGAATGCAGGACGGCGCTGAAATCAACAACCCCCTACCCGATGAAGTGCAAGACAAAAAAAGCGCCTAGCCTATAACCCATCCAAAACAAGCGGTTATTGAGAGCTCGCAACCCACTATCGACTTCGGTATCCTATAGCTCCTTTCCGAAGCACAACCAAACAGCAACATGACTCCAGATCAATATTGCCAGGACAAAGCAGCCAAGAGTGGCTCCAGCTTTTATTACAGTTTTCTGTTTCTGCCAGCCGAGCAAAAACAGGCCATCATTGCCCTATATGCCTTTTGCCGTGAGGTTGACGACGTGGTTGATGAATGTTCTGACCCAAGCCTGGCCAGCAGCAAACTCGAATGGTGGCGCAGTGAAATCAACAATCTGTTTGCCAATAAGCCCAGCCACCCGGTCACCCAGGCATTAAAAAAATCAACCGAAAACTTCAATCTGCCGCAAGAGTATTTCATTGAAATCATTGACGGCATGGCCATGGATCTTGAGCAATTTACCTATGCCAGCTTCAAGGATCTCAGTCTGTATTGTTATCGGGTCGCCTCGGTAGTCGGATTGATGGCCGCTGAGATATTTGGTTATGAAGACAGGCAAACCCTCAAGTACGCCCACAATCTAGGCATGGCCTTCCAGCTCACCAACATCCTACGTGATGTCGCTGAAGATGCTGCCCGTGGACGCATCTATATACCTCAAGATGAGTTACAACGTTTTAAGGTTTCACAAGAAGATATTCTGAACCATCAAATGACGGATAATGCCCGCCAGCTCATGGCCTTTCAGGCCCAACGAGCCAATGACTATTATCAAAAAGCATTTGACCTACTACCCGAAACAGATCGATACAGCCAACGTTGTGGCATCATTATGTCGGCAATTTACCAAGCCACACTAAAAGAAATTGAGGACGACGGTTTTCGCGTTCTGGATCAGCGTATCTCTTTAACCCCACTACGCAAACTGTGGATTGCCTGGCGGACTGCTCGACAAGAAAAAAGGCGTCGGCGTAAAAAGGGCTAATTAGCCAAGCTCAATCATCGCTATGATGTTCCTGCATGCAGTTCTCACAAATACCATGACTAAACTGGACATCTGAATGCTGGGCAAGATACACCTCTATCTGTTGCCAAGACTCGTGGTCATCCCTAATTTTGTGGCAGTGCATACAGATAGGCAAAATACCTTGCAAGGTTTTCACATGACCCAAGGCAGCCTCCAGCTCCTTAACACGCGCATTCAGTGAAGCCTGCAATTCAATGACACGGCGACCAACGCCTAGCCGTGCATTCAACTCATAAAAATCAAAAGGCTTGGTGATATAGTCATCAGCGCCCGCATCCAGCCCTTCGACAATGTTACTCTCACTGTTCAACGACGTTAACAGAATCACATAGGTCGGATTACCACACTGCTCGGCACGCAGCTTGCGGCAGACATCAACGCCATTCATGCCCGGCATCATCCAGTCTAGTATTGCCAACATCGGCCTGTCAGAACGCCGTAATATTTTCCATGCGTCATCGCCATTATCCACGCCAACAACCTCATAGCCAAAGCTATTCAGCAATGTCGCCAAGAGTTCAAATGAATCAGCATCATCTTCAGCAATCAATACACGCATATTTGTCTCTCGCTACCACACTGAAATTAGTTGGCCATCGGCCGTAGTGTATTTATGACATCACCAGCCAACATCCCACGTTCACCAGACACCGCAACCTTATCCGCTGCTGCTGCATGCAGCGCAACTCCCATCCGGGCGGCATCAAACAGTTCAAAACCCTGAGCGATGAATGAGGCAATTATCCCGCTCAAGACATCCCCCATTCCAGCCGTCGCCATGCCTGGATTACCATCACTACAAAGTGCTGTTTGTCCCGCTGGGCTAGAAATCAGACTTCCGGCACCTTTCAAGACTGTTACGGCAGAAAACCTTTCAACTATAGCTTTAACCGCATCAAAACGCCGCTGATTGACCTCATGACTACTACAGCCCAATAGCCGCCCAGCCTCACCAGGATGCGGCGTTAATATCCAATTTGAATATTGAGCTGACTCATAAGCCAAAAGATTAAGCGCATCGGCATCGACAACCACCGGCTTAGCCGATTGCAGCACAGTTTCAAATAGCCCAATCGCCCAGTCATCCTGTCCCAGCCCTGGACCAATAGCTATGACACTGGCATGTTCTATTAAATTACGTAGATCAGCGCCGTTTTCCACCCCATGCCACATCACTTCAGGCCGGGCCGCGGCCATGGCGGCGACATGCTCGAACCGGGTTGCAACACTGGTTAACCCACTACCAGTGCGGGCCGCTGCTTCTGCTGCCAATCGAGCGGCACCAGCCATTCCATGGTTACCACCAACAATCAGGGTATGGCCATACTGGCCTTTGTGAGCGCTCCTGGGCCTAGCTGACAAACTGCTTCTCAGCTTTAACCAGTCTATTCTCTGGCATGCAACTTCAACCGCCTGATATACAGAGCCAGGTACCCCCAGATCATCAAATCCCACCACGCCGCAACAATCAACACCCGTAGCAGTAAACATGCCTTGTTTCAGACCTATAAAACTGACCGTAGCATCAGCCTGAATCGCACGCCCCATCACGCAGCCCGTGTCAGCATGTAAACCAGACGGAATATCAATCGCCAGTACAGGCAGGTCCGAGGCGTTGATAGCTTCAACAATCTCAGCAAAACGCCCCTCTACAACCCTATCCAGTCCAGTGCCAAAAATGGCATCAACCACCACATCAGAATGATTTAGAGAAACCACATCAAACGCTTCAGTTGTCAGGCCAGCTGTACAAGCCGCGCTCCAGGCAGTAGCAGCATCGCCTTGCAATTCAGCCGGATTTGTCAGCGCAACCAGCCTGACCGAATAGCCCTTTTCATGAGCCTGACGCGCCACCACATAACCATCACCCGCGTTATTGCCAGCACCACAGACAACCACAATATTGCGCGCATTTGGCCAACGGCAACACAACTCATCAAAAACCGCACTGCCAGCACGGTTCATTAGCTCGATACCGGGAATACCAGCCTCTGTAATGGCAATACGATCCAGCTCCCGAACCTCACTGGCACGATAAAGTGTATAGGGCAATTGACTCATGACAGGTATCATTACGCTATGTTGGAAAATAACAAATTAGCGCAGCCTGAAGCTGATGTCGACTATGCTGAGCTAGCCAAACAAATAAAACTATGCGGCAAAGCACTCGGCTTTCAGCAAGTGGGCATTACTGATATTGAACTGAATCAGGCATCAAGCCATTTACGCAATTGGCTTGCGGCAGGATTTAACGGCAACATGTCATACATGCAACGTAATCTCGATCTGCGAGATAACCCTGCACAGCTACAGCCAGGCACTATTCGGGTAATCAGCGTACGCATGGACTACCTCAACAATAGTAGTGATGCCGAAGTAGTGATGGCCAATCCTGAGCTTGGTTTTGTCTCCCGTTATGCCCTGGGCCGTGATTACCACAAACTGATGCGCAAACGTCTACAACAACTTGCGACTCAAATCGTAGCACTGGTGGGCACACACAGCTATCGCGTTTTTGTCGACAGCGCCCCGGTGCTGGAAAAGGCTCTGGCAGAAAAGGCCGGCCTGGGCTGGATAGGCAAACACAGCAACCTGCTCAACCGCGATGCCGGGTCATGGTTTTTTCTTGGCGAGATATACACCAGTCTGCCATTGCCTATTGATAATCCGGTGAGTGAGCACTGCGGTGACTGCACTGCCTGTATCGATATCTGCCCAACCCAGGCCATCGTTGCGCCTTATCAGGTTGATGCCCGCCTGTGCATCTCCTATCTCACCATCGAACTGCATGGCAGCATACCGTTAGAGTTACGGCCGCAGATGGGCAACCGCATCTATGGCTGTGATGACTGCCAGCTGGTCTGTCCCTGGAATCGCTTTGCAAAACTGACACAGGAAGATGATTTTCTGCCGCGTCACCAACTCGACACGCCCTTACTGCTGAACCTGTTTATGTGGAGCGAAGAGGAGTTCATGCACAAACTGCAAGGCTCACCAATCCGCCGCATCGGTCATGAACGCTGGTTACGCAATATTGCCGTGGCGCTTGGCAATGGTCCTAAAAACAAACAGGTGATCGAGGCGCTGAAATCCAGGCTCGACCACCCATCAGAGATAGTCAGAGAACACGTACAATGGGCTTTAAATCAAGACTAGTTTATTCCGGCAGCCTAATAAAATGTTCGCGGTAGTACTGCATCTCAGCAATTGAATCACGAATATCATCCATCGCCAAGTGAGAAGAGTTTTTATTAAAACCATTAGCAACCTTTGGTGACCAACGATTAGCTAGTTCTTTTAGTGTGCTGACATCAAGGTTGCGGTAATGAAAGAAGTTTTCTAACTCAGGCATATAGCGATACAGGAAGCGCCGGTCCTGACAAATACTGTTGCCACACATGGGGGATTTATTCGCAGGCAGATATTGACGCAAAAACCCGATGGTTTGCAGCTCAGCATCACGATCAGTAACAGTGCTATTTTTAACTCGTTCAGTTAAACCAGACTGACCGTGCTGACGCGTACACCACTCATCCATACCATCCAACAACTCATCAGCTTGATGCACAGCGAGTACCGGCCCCTCGGCTAGGGTATTCAAATTTGCATCGGTAACAATGGTGGCAATTTCAATGATCCGATCAGTATCTGGGTCAAGCCCAGTCATTTCAAGATCTATCCAAATCAGGTTGTTTTGGTCTTGTGTCATAGCATCCTCGTGAGCAATTGTTACTGTTTATGATTCTAGCAATACTTAGCCCAACTGACGACTACTGTGTCGCTGTGATCACATTAATAAATAAGATAGAATGAATAGGCTTAAGCACGTTGGAGTCATCATGAAAAAACTACTCTCTATCCTATTTATTACCTATATTGTTATTGCCCAGCCTGGCTATGCCGACATCGCTACCGGCCAGGCCCTGGTTGATCAGGCCTGTCAACAGTGCCATGACAACGGCATGTACAGCCGCAGCAACAGCATTGTTCAGTCATACCCCGAACTGCAGGCTAGAGTCGAGTTTTGTGAAAATGCCAGCAAGGCCCATTGGAGCGATGCTCAAATTAACCAGGTCATCGAATATCTCAACGACACCTACTACAAATTTCCCAAGCCGTAACGGCAGAACACATAATATATGTCACGCAAACGCCCTCCTCACCGTCAAAAACAAGCACAGCAAAAAGAACTCACCGACTCAGCCACGATCAAAAATGGTCTGGTTGTTGTTAGCTATGGCGCCAAACAAGACGTAGAAGATGAAACGGGCAAGGTTATCCGCTGCAGCTCAAGACGTAAATTTGGTGCTGTTGTTTGTGGCGACCAGGTGACATGGCAACCAACACATGACAATGAAGGTATCATCGTCGAAGTATTACCGCGTAGCACCCTGCTGGCACGGCCAGATGATATCGGTCGAGACAAACCGATTGCCGCCAATATCAGTCGTATCATCATCGTCTGCACCGTAAAGGCCCTCGTAGACGAAAACTACCACCTGCACCACAACCTAATTGATCGTTACATCGTCGCCGCAGAAAACCTTAACATCACCCCAGTCATCGTGCTTAACAAATATGACTTGTTAGCGAACAGTGAACTCGACAAACTTAATCAGGATATGCAGCCATACCGAAACATCGGCTATCAACTGATTTACACCAGCACCAAGCAGGAGCGCGGTCTGGAACAACTGACGCAGCAACTACAAGATCAAACCAGCGTCTTTGTGGGTGAATCAGGCGTAGGCAAATCCTCCATTATCAGAAGCCTGTTATCTGACCATGAAATTCGGGTGGGAGAAGTTTCGGCTAGTTCAGGCAAGGGCAAGCACACCACCACCTCAACAACGCTTTACCACCTTAGCAGTGGTGGCAACCTGATCGACTCGCCGGGCGTAAGGGAGTTTGGTTTAAGTAAAATAGAGCCGGTGATGCTAGCCTATAATTTCATCGAATTCAGGCCATACACGAATCAATGCAAGTTCAATAATTGCATCCACAAGTCAGAGCCTCAATGTGCTGTCAAACAAGCGATCAAGGACGGCGAAATAGATCAACGCCGTTATGACAATTACCTGGCAATACTGACGTCCTTACAAGAGCAAGCTCAGACTAGCCCTTTTCAATAGAACTTATATCAATTTCCAGCAGCGGCGCCAATTGATCAGCATTGGCGACCACATCTGCCAGAGTGTATTGATTAAGCACATCAAGAAAACTGGAGCGAGCGACTTTAAGCGCCTTAATCAAGGCACATGCGGGTGAAATTGGACAGGTATTGTTCTCCTTGTCAAAACACTCAACCAGATCAAAGTTGGCTTCGGTCTTCTGCACCACTTCACCGACATTAATATCCTTAGGATTATACGCCAGCAACATGCCACCACCACGACCGCGGCTGGTCTTGATGTAGCCCATATTTGATAGGTTATGCACCACTTTGACCAGATGATTGCGAGAAATACCATAACTCTTGGCAATCTCGGTAATGGTTGCCTGTTGGCCCGGGCGAATACCAAGATAAATCAGCACACGTAGAGAATAGTCGGTGTAAAGGGTTAATTGCATTACAAATCGCGCTCTCAGTAAACTTTATAACACTCTAACCCTGATCAACAGGTTCTATCAACATGGCAGCAGACAAAATCACCAAGCCTCTTGCAATTAAAATTCCTTTGCCTTGGTTACGGTGTTCGTCGCGAATACTCTCGTCACCACGCACCAGTTTTATCGCCGACTGAATCTGTAAGAAATAAAGTGCATAAAGAAACAACACTAAAATGAAATGCATCCAGATCATGAACGACAGAATCTCCTCCTGCTCGATCAAACGTCTGTACCAATCCTTGGTCATGACCAGATAAACAGGAAAGCAGATATCAACCAACATCACCGAGATCATGACAGGCATATGAAAGGCGCGTTTTTTGGCCCACAGAAAGGCCCAAACCATCAAGGCATAGGTGGTAATTGCAAATATCAGAGTACCACTTATCACACCATTCTCCTTGTGACTAAATCAGTTGGCGGCTGGACATGGCATGCGAAAGTGTCCCGCCATCAATGTACTCCAGCTCACCACCCATCGGCACGCCCCGCGCGATGCGGCTAGCATTGATCTCATAGGCACGTGCCAGCTCTGCGATGTAATGAGCCGTTGCATCACCCTCAACAGTTGAGTTTGTGGCCAGAATCACTTCACTCACCTCGCCCTGAGCCAAACGGGTAGACAGTACATCCAGGCCAATCTGGTCAGGGCCAATACCATCCAGCGGTGACAGATGCCCCATTAGTACAAAATAAAGCCCTTTAAAAATATTGGACTGTTCGATTGCAGCTACATCGGTAGGCATTTCAACCACACACAACAACGAACGATCGCGGCTGGGATTGGCACAGACAGAACACAATTCATGCTCAGTCAGGGTACGACAAGAAGAACAATGACCAACATGCTCAGCGGCCTGGTTCAAGGCCGAGGCCAAACGCCTGGCACCATCACGATCACGTTCCAGCAGGTGATAAGCCATCCGCTGCGCAGACTTGGGGCCGACACCTGGCAGACAGCGCAATGCCTCTATCAAATCAGCAATTAAGGATGTGTCTTTCATTCAAACAACTCGCCGCGAAAACGGCATTCAAAAACTTGGGGATTCTCAAGGGGAAAGGCATTGCTCTCCCCTTGTGATCAATCTAGAAAGGAAGCTTCATACCCGGCGGCAGTCCCATACCATCGGTCATTCCCGACATTCTTTCCTGCGACATTTTTTCAACTTGGCGAACCGCATCATTCACCGCGGCGGCTAGCAGGTCTTCCATAATTTCCTTGTCATCTGTCATCAGGCTTGGATCAATAGAAACACGACGCACATCATGACGACCAGTCATCACCACACTCACCAGACCGCCACCGGCTTCACCGGTCACTTCCATATTGGCCAGTTCTTCCTGAGCCTTTTGCATGTTTTCCTGCATCTTCTGGGCCTGTTTCATCAGACCGCCTAAACCACCTTTTAACATAATCAACCTCTTTAAATATTTGTCTGTATTTACCTGGGACTAATGGTTACTCAATCGGTCGCACAGAGTCAGTTACAACCTGTGCATTAAAACTTTCCTGGATACGCTGCACATTAGGGTCGGCGTTAATGGCATCGACCGCCGCCTGCTGCCGGTTCTCGGCCTGGCGTTTGTCTATCACTGCTGGTGTATGCTGAACTTGGGTACCAGAAGCTGTACTGAACTCAAGATTAATAGACTCACCAAAATACTTTTGCAAGGCATCCTGCAGCTGCATTTCCAATGATTTTCTACGCAACGAAGCATGCTGAGATGACAGCGCCAAACGAATCACCCCACCATCACGACTAATCATCTCTGAATTAGCCGCCAGTTGCTGCGCCATGCCCCTCAGGCCAAGCTGTGCAACGATCTCATGCCATGAGCCTGCCGCTGTTGCAGATGGTGGGCTGGATTCTGATACCACAGCAGCAGGTGCCGCTGGCTTAGCCTGCTGTGCAGAAAACCCCGAACCTGTATTGGAATGAGCACTGGGCGCTGCGGCTGGAGTTGGCTGTGGAGTACTGGGTCGAGCGGTTTGTGGTGCTGCGTTCGTGGCTTGCCGTTGCTGGCTGCCAGCATCTGGACGGAAGGCCAACATGCGTAACATTATCATCTCAAAACCACTGCGCAGTTCTGGCGCAAAAGGCAGGTCACGCCGACCAATCAAGCCAATTTGATAATAAAGCTGGATGTCTTCCTGCGAAATGGCCTGTGCCAGTGCCTTAATGGTGTCCTGGTCTGCCACACCCTCAGCGGTCTCTGGAACCACCTGGGCCAGCGCCAGCTTGTGCAGCTGTGACACCAGCTCGGCCAACACAGCGGTGAAATCCAGCCCTTGTTGTGCCAGACCATTAACCGTTTCCAGAATACTGACGGCATCAGCATCGGCCAGTCCCCGTAATAATTTATAGACATAACTGCGGTCGATAGTGCCCAACATGGCCCGCACTTCGTCATCAACCAATTTGCCACCACCATAAGCAATGGCCTGATCCAGCAGACTCAGCGCATCACGCATGCTGCCATCGGCCCCTTCCGAGATCTGCATCACGGCAGGGTTATCGAAGTTTATACCCTCTTCGGTCAGGACATACTCTAGGTGGCCGACAATCATCTCCGGCGCCATGCGTTTAAGGTTGAACTGCAGGCAACGCGACAGGATGGTCACCGGTAATTTTTGTGGATCGGTGGTCGCCAGCAAAAACTTCACATGCGGTGGTGGCTCTTCCAAGGTCTTCAACAATGCGTTGAAGCTATGGCTAGAGAGCATGTGCACCTCATCGATCAGGTAGACCTTAAAACGACCTCGGGTCGGGGCGTACTGGACGTTTTCCAGCAGTTCACGGGTATCTTCGACTTTGGTACGCGAGGCAGCATCCACTTCAATCAGATCAACAAAACGGCCCTGATCAATCTCGGTACAGGCACTGCAAACACCACATGGGTTTGAGGTCACACCATTTTCGCAATTGAGTGATTTGGCAAAGATACGCGCAACTGTGGTCTTACCAACACCGCGAGTACCGGTGAAGAGATAGGCATGATGGAGCCGATCATTGTCCAGGGCATTGATCAGGGCACGTAGCACATGCTCCTGCCCAACCATGGCAGGAAAGCTCTTCGGCCGCCACTTTCGCGCCAGAACCTGGTAACTCATTCGCCGCTCCGAAAACAGGGCTTTGTGTCAGGAATAGTAATTAGCATAGGGCATGATTCTACCCCAAAAAAGGGCCAACCACACGATTGGAAATCGCTTGAAATGACTGAGATAGCAGGAAATAGGTGGCGGCCCACGCCCGCCGCTCCCCGGCACACGAGTCCATTACTACCGTTGCTCCCTTCCGGGCCTGGCGGAGTTCGTAACGTATCGTTGCGAGGTGACCGACGTGAGCCACCATAAACTGGTTTCAACCTGAAACTTCTTCGAAGCTACGATTCGAAGTTCCAAGCGAAGGCGGATTCTAGCACAGCCAAATAAAAAAGGGACCATCAAGCCCCTTGAGAATGCCATAAACAGAAAAATCAGTACCTGCCGTGGGTCTTATTAATGTAATTCGATAACTGCGCTTTCTCCTGATTCATACGCAGCAGATTTGAGTGGGTGATGCGAAAGATGGAGCGCATCACTTTATAAACGATGCCAGGATGAGTCAGCAACTGCGATTCAAAGGCATCCGGCTCAAGGGTATAAACAACGCTATCACCCTCGGCTTCCAGTGTTGCTTTACGAGGACTACGGTCAACAAAGGCACGGGTACCTGCCACCTCCCCCGCCTTCATGGTATAGACATGTTGTTGCTCACCCTCGGTTTCACTAATAACCTTTAACTTGCCTTCAACCAACACAAACAGAGTATGTTCTGTACCACTCTCATCAACCAGGCGTTCGCCAGCCTTTAACTCACGTACATTCATAATATTGCTCAGCACCTCACATTCCTTGAGGGTCAACTCGCCACCGAGAACAGATGAGCCAATTTTTTCAAAGTCTGGTTTACCAGCCATTTTTATACTCTCCTTAGTTTATTAATTTGTTTATTGTAACGAGCAATTGTTACATTTCTTTATTTATACATATTCGTTTAACATGGTTATTAACTGAATTAATTAATATGCTTAGCAATAGCATATAATGCATTACATTATTTTGTTGCCACTAATCATAGTGAATCACAACCAAACACATCAACACATCAATGGAGATTAAGAAAAAATGGCTGCAACCGTAGATGAACTAACCATTGAATACTCTGAGGACGACCAGGTTCTGGTCAAAGAACTCGATAAAAAAGTTCTGACCAAGGGTGCATGGGCAACATTGATCTATCGATACCAGGACTGGGATGCCAAAAAAGATGAATTTGGTAAGGAGAAATTCACCATCCGTCGCTATCAAAAACGTAATGGCGAATACATGCAGAAGTCCAAGTTCAATATATCCAGCGCTGACCAAGCGAAGGCCATTATTGAAGCACTTCAGGGCTGGGTTAACGAAAGCGAATAAACATCGTTTTATCCAGTACAAAAAACCGCCTCCATGGCGGTTTTTTAATACCTGCTAACAGACACGCCACATAAATTTGAATATGTATAATAAATTCTAATCATTAACTTCTAATAAGCCAGCGATGAACAGCCAATCCCGCTTAAACAGATCAAAAAGCATCCTGCCAATTTTGGACTGGCTGCCAAAATATAGGCGCGAACTGCTTGGTGGTGACATCAATGCCGGCATTATTGTCACCATAGTACTGATTCCCCAGGCGATGGCTTATGCAATGCTTGCCGGACTGCCACCACAAATTGGCCTGTATTCATGTGTATTACCGATCACACTCTATGCCGTGTTCGGCAGCAGCCGCACACTGGCAGTAGGCCCTGTTGGATTGGTCTCACTGATTGTTGGCTCAACCATTATCGAAATGGATCTATTGGGGCAGCAGCAGGCATTGGCAGTGGCCGTGACCTTGGCATGTATGTCTGGTGTATTGCTACTACTGATGCGAATATTGCGACTTGGCTCCGTGATCAATTTTATCAGCCATCCAGTACTATCCGGTTTTACCAGCGCCGCCGCCGTGCTTATTATCTTGAGCCAGCTCAAGCACCTGCTTGGCCTGGAGACACCACGAACAGTCCATCTACCAGAAGCCTTTACCAACATAACCGCTCACCTAAGTGAAATAAACCTGACAACAGCCATTCTTGGTGTCAGCAGCATCGGTGTCATGCTGTTCTTACGCAGTGATTACTTACGCAAACTTGGCGAGTTAAAGCTATCAACCAGAGCCCTGGATATTATCTCTCGTACTGGACCATTAATCATCGTCAGCAGCGGGATCATTATCGTCTGGTGGCTGGCGCTGGACAAAAATGCCAACGTCAATATTGTTGGCGCCATACCTGCTGGCCTGCCGAGCTTATCAATTCCCAGCATTGACATCGCCCTGGTCAGAGAGCTGTTTCCAACCGCCTTCATCATCGCCACCGTCGGTTATTTAGAAAGTGTCTCTGTCGCCAAGGCACTGGCAACACAAAAACGGCAGAAGATCGATGCCGACCAGGAGCTACTGGCACACGGCGTCAGCAATCTTGGCGCTTCGATCTCCGGCGGTTTTCCAACAGCCGGAGGTTTTGGCCGATCCATGGTCAACTACGACTCAGGCGCGAACACACCCATGGCATCTATCATCACCGCTATTTTGATGTCAGTGGCATTATTATTTTTAACGCCCTTATTTTATTTTTTACCCCATAGCATATTGGCCGCCATCATCATTGTCTCGGTCAGCGCGTTGATCGATTACAGGGCATTCAAGCATGCCTGGTTATACGACAAGGCAGATGCTCTGGCACTGCTGGTGACATTTATTATGGTCTTAACATTAGGCGTCGAGGTCGGCATCCTCACTGGCGCCTGCCTTTCGATTGGAATCTACCTTCATCGCAGTAGCAAACCCCATGTTGCGGTTATCGGCCGTGTTGGCAATAGCGAACATTTCCGCAATATTGATCGATTTGAAGTAAAAACCTGTCAGCACGTCATCGCCATGCGCATCGATGAAAACCTCTATTTCTCCAACACCAATTTTCTCGAAGACACTATCATCAATCTAATTGCTGAAAACCAGCAAGCCAGGCACCTGGTGATTGTTTGCAGTTCGGTAAACATGATTGATGCCAGCGCCCTGGAAGCGCTGGACACCATTGTTGATCGGCTTAGGCATGCCGGAGTAACCGTGCATCTGGCAGAGATTAAAGGCCCGGTAATGGATAGACTGAAAAACTCACCCTTTTTGCAACGTCTCCAGCCGGGCCAAGTATTTCTCAGCACTCATGAGGCGATGAAAAGACTCGGCTGCAGCTAAAACAAGAAACTAGGAATTACGCTCAAATATCAACCTGTGAATCATAAAACCAGCAATCATGGCAACAAAGACAATCACTGGATAAATCAGACCAAACCCTAATGCGGTGATGGCAGGCCCAGGGCAATAACCAATCAAGCCCCAACCGACACCAAACAGCGATGCACCAAGCAACAGGCGTTTATCAACATTTGAACCACTAGGTAGTTTAAATTCGGCTGAAAAAATGGGCTCCTTGCGCTTCAACACCAGGCGAAAGGCCAATATGGTTACAGCAAGGGCACCGCCCATCACCAACATCAGACTGGGATCCCAATTGCCGGCCACATCAAGAAAATTAAGCACCTTGGCTGGCGAAGCCATCTCAGACACACACAAACCAAGGCCAAACAACAAACCCGCAAGCAGAGCCAATAGATTTTGTTTCATTATCCAGCCCCCAGCACATGGCGCATGACATAAACAGTCACAAGCCCTGCCCCCATAAAGACAAAGGTCGCCGTGATAGAGCGCGGAGAGATGCGACCGATACCACAAACGCCATGGCCACTGGTGCAACCACCGCCCATGCGGGTACCAAAGCCAACCAAAAAGGCACCAACAACCAACACCGGCAACGACACATCTGTGTAGTTTTCAAAACCACCCGGACCAAAAAACTGATACAAAGAACCACTAACAACCATGCCAATCACAAACATCAGGCGCCACAATCTATCGCCGGCAGGCTGAACAAAAATACCACTAAGAATGCCGCTAACACCGGCTATCCGGCCATTGAACAGCAACAGCAGCGTCGCACTCAAACCAATCAGCGCGCCGCCGATCAATGCAGAAACGGGGGTGAAGTTTTCCATCTATAATTCCAAATATCTCTTAAGCTTATGCTTTATATGTGTTTTTGTTGCATCTAAATAACGTAGAATCGAGCTAACCAATACAACAGTGAATCATCGGCAACGGGATTATACGCACTTCCGGCAGATTCTAATATTCTACTTATTGAGAAGCGCATAGCCTCACAACAATCGGACCATGTCATGTCAAAACTGAAACAAGTATTTATTACCCTAACGCTGTTCATAATTTCATTAAATGCATCTGCTTACACTCTGGAACTCAGCAAAACGGAGTTAGAACGTTATGCGCAAGCCTACTTCCCTATCACCCAGCAAACACCTTTTTCAAAGGTCCGTTACTCAAGCCCAAAGATAGTATTAGATGAAAAAACCAACCGCATCGGGCTTGAAGTCACCGTTCATGCAGAAATGCCCGGAATGATGGCCATCGCAGGCCGCGGGCAAATCGATGGCAAACTTGAATACCGACAACAAA
>CAMYNQ010000023.1 GCA_947259785.1 uncultured Chromatiaceae bacterium
GTATGAGGTTTTGATTCCAAGTGAAAATATGAAGGAAATGATCGCTTCTGGTGCCACTTTTCTGGAAATTTCCAGATTATCCAAGCAGGAGGGGATTACAAGTCTAATTGAAGATGCATATAAAAAAGTTAAAGCCGGACTGACAACCACGGATGAAATTCTCAGGGTGTTAGGGCCGCAGGTTGTTATTTAACGTAATCATGTATCAGATACCTTAGGTGTAAACGAGTTAAAAGTTACTGTTGAATAGTTGGTGAATTGAAAATAAAATATTGCTCTGAACTTTTGATAATCTGACTGGGCCAATAAAATTTCAGCCATCCTACAGCCGTTCGGTGGTAGCCGAGTTTAGTTGGCCTGATTTTTTTGCAAGGTGTTTACCATGGCATCAACGGCGCGTTCAAAGATAGGCAAGTTATCTATCAGTGTGGCCTGGCCAGAACGGAATTTAGCGGCAAGCTGGTTGAAGCTAAAGTCTGCGGCTACCTTGAATCGCCAGTTAATGAAGGTGCATTCCCCCAGCATGTCGCTCTTCCAGCCCAGTTTTATCTTTTGCGTTTTACCCGAGCTATCGGTGAGGGCTATCCACTGGCCGGTTTGAAGTTGTTGTGTCATGGCCCAGGAAGTATCGTCAACCTCGGGAATAGTCTTGTCATTTACGAATGCGGATGACAAAACAATCTCTTCGACATCTTCACCAAATAGCTCAGAGGCAATCGCCTGTTTACGGGAATCAGGTTCTTCTTGATCAGGGTTGATATCATTCAGAAAGTCGCCCAACAAATTATTAACGTCATACGTTTCAGACAGGCTTTGGCGCATGGCATCGAGTTCCTGTTCTATGTTTTCAGCTCTGTTCGCGTCCGGGTCGTTTATGTTTATATCAGCCTTGATCTTGACGGTCTTGATTCCCGGGGTTTTTTCACCGCGTAGTGCGCCAATATGAAGCTCTTCAAGGTCGGACAATAGTTCATCTACTTTCGCTGGTGGGTAGTAAACACTGTCGAGCTCCTGGCGCAGTGTCTGAATCAATTGCGGGATGATTTTTCCGAGCCGCTGACGCTCGGTTTTGCTGCTGTTAGGATCGGCAGACCAAATCAGTACATCGATAAAACGCAGGTTTTCTTTCCAGTGTTCGCTGTTTTCGCCATCGTTGAGATAGGTGTTGAGCATGACTTCCTTCCATGGTCCATCGAGTAGTTCAAACACAGTTTTTGGTAGTTTTCGATTGTTGATGGATACGGCCAAAACATCGCTGACCCAAGCGCGGCTCAAGGCATGTTGCTCACGTTCCTGGACACGTTGTTGATTTTGTTCCTGTGTCTGTTGTTCCTGATTGGCCTCTGCCTGGATGAGCTGCTCGAACTCTTCCAGAAGTTGGTTGAAAATCCCAGTATCATCAATAAATTCAGTGCAAATGATGTTGACTACTGACTCAATTTTTTCGATCAGTTTGCAGTTTTCAGCTGTTATGTCGTTGCCTAGCCCTACGGTTGATTTTGCCATCAGGTTTAGCAGTTTTTTTGCAGGGTGCTGTTTGCTTCCAAAAAACTCCTTGTTGACCAGGGCGATTTTGATCATGGGTATTTGCAGTCTCGCCAGCAGGGCCTTGGCGATGGTGGGAAGGTTGTCGTCGTCGAGGATGAAATCAAACAGCATGTCAACGATGTTGATGATGTCGTTGTCCAGGGCGCTGAGTTTTCCGGCACGTTTCAGCTCTGAAAGTTCTGTTTGCAACGTTTTGTCTGAAGCCGCCAGGTTAAGCTGTTGCAGTCCCGACAGAATATTAATGACTTCGGTTGGCCCGTTTAGGAGTGTTGCTTCATGATTGCCGCCGGATTGTTGATTGCTAAGCAGGCTACGTAGCGTGTTAAGAGGCGAGAGCTGTTGCCCCGATTCGCGATAGCCGGCACCGTTGTCTAGCGAGGCTTGGGTTGGGCTGAACATTTTATTATCTTCGAGCCAGGCCGATTCATCTTCATTTGCCTGTTGGTAATAGTCGCCTGGCTGTTTCTGAATGCGCATCTTCAGTTTGGGCAGGATGTCAGCGGAAATAAACAGAACATTAATTTCGTCATACAGAGGTTGAAGATTGGCGAGCACATGCTTGTCGAACAGCTTGTAGATAATCAGTTTTACCTTGACGTCGCTGTTGAGTGTCTTGATCGCTTCATTAAAGGCCAGACAGATCGGCTTTGGGGCAACGGGGATCTGGTCAATGTCTGGCTTGTTGTTACTCAATATGGCTTGGAAGCGCTGTTCAATGGCGTAAAGCTCACGTGGATAACGGCTTTTTATCTTTGCCACCATGCCGGTAATCGCCAGTGACTCTTCCAGGTCAATTTCTTCGACCAGGCTCATCTCTTCTGAATCCAATGCATTCTCCGCTATGGCTGACTGGGAAGGTGCGGGTGAAACCTGAAACTTGTCGAAGTTGCTATTCAGATGATTGCGAAAGCTGCTTTCAAGGGTTTGGCGAGTGATGCGTAATTCACGCATTGCATCGAAGTAGTTATTTTGCTCCTGGTCACTGAGTGCTTTGTCTGCCAGCTCGAACAAGATGTCATCGGCATTATCCAGCATTCTCTGCAACAAGGCAGGCAGATACTTGCTGGCGATATTACGACTCTCGCCAAGGAGGTACTGGGTTTGAGCTATATTTTTATTAGCTCTTAGCGGGACTACTTTGCCTTGATACATTGGCCTCTCATTGATTTATCTGTTGCAGGTTTATATAGACGAGAACCTGATAACTGGTTAGCGACATGATTCAGCACGGTCTTGAGGTCAATGGGTTACTGGATATGAGGTTATTGCGGGAATTGTGACCTAGGTCAATAAAGCGTTCCAATCTGGCGTTGTAACAGCGTTGTAATGCATAGCCGAAGTTACATGATTGGTGGCGATGGACGAACTCAAACAGACTTGTGCGGTAATGGCTTAAGTCAAACAGCTGTTTTGGGTTTATCGCTCGATAGTGTAGAGAAAGTCGGCACCCTGATGTTCACCGCTTTCACCTTTGAGCTGCAACTTGTCTGAAATCTGATAGCGGACATTAAAGGTATTAATTGCCTCGATCAGGCCGACACCGTAACTGACATAAAGTTTGGGGGAGAGATATCGGCCCATCACCAGTGAGGCCTGATCACCACCGTCACTGCTTTCAACCCGCATCTCGTCTAATCCGAAACGGTTACCCAGGCTACGGGCAAGGCGGTCGCCACCACTCAATCCCAGCGCCAGGACTGCTTTTGCCATCATGGCGCCTTCTTCGTCAGAAGTGTTTTCGATGGGATGACCTAACAAAAGATAGGCGAGGGTGTCGGTTTGTCCCATGGCGGGGATGGAGAAGAGGTCTATTTTGGGTTGATTAAAGCTGCCCCCCACTTTTAGGCCCGCAGTTACGTTACCGACATTGCGGACTGCACGTAGATCCAAACCAGGATTGCTCAACGGTCCGCCGGTATAAAGCAGGCGGCCGTCTTCTACATCAAGGCGTTGACCGTAGGCGCGATAGCGCCCTTCAGGAATAGTGATTTCGCCAGTGGCTGCGGTGAGCTGGCCGGGTTCATCTTCCAGCAATAGGCTGCCACCTAAACGGCCTTCAAAGCCAAAACCATAAAAATAAACCCGCTCACCCAGCGTCAGTCTAACTTTGGAAACGATGGACCACTTATCTACAATTGCTTGTTCATCGCCAATAATCACTGTATCAGCCGATACACGTGCTGCGGTGGTGACGTCTTTCGGTTGTAGCTTGGCGTAGGGAATGTGAACCTTGCCTGTAATATCAATCTTGCGATTTTTCAGTTTGAGCTGCAGATCAGGTGACAGCAGTACACGGGCTTCAGGAATTCGCGAGACTTCGAACTCCTCCCCTTTGATACTGATGACAGTCGGCCAACCGGTGTGCCTGTCTAAGGTCGTCTGTCCCTGAATAGCGAGATCTCCCTCACCGGAATGTGCACCCAGTTGAAAGTTTAATGTTTCAAGACCATTGCTTTGGCTATCTAGAATGATCTGATCAATATTAAGTCCAAGTCGCGGTATACGCAGTGCACCGTTGAGCAGGTGCGCCTGGCCGCTAAGCCTGGGTTGGGCCAGCGTTCCCGTTGCGGCAAGACTGAGGTTAACTTCACCGCGAAGATCATAAACTTCAGGCACCATGGCTTCGAATAAACCGAGATCATGAACCTTCAACTGTGCACTGGCTTGTAGCGGCTGATTACGCTGATCCAGTACCAACAGCTTTGCCCCTGGTAAGCTAAGTCGAGCATTGAATCGATCACCATTGTTTATGGCAATCTCAGCGTTTGCTTGCAGTCCTTGATCATTAAGTCTGATTGATCCCTTGCCGCTCTGATATTGCCAGCGATCACGTTCACCTATCAGCAGCGGATAATTGATAGCACCAGCTGGCAAATCAATCTGAGCTTGGCCCATGAGTTGGTCTGGGGCTTGAAATTTCAGTTCCGCGGTTGCATCTGCGACACCTTCAAGTTCCAGGTCAGGCGACAGCAATGGACTGAGCAGCATGAGAGGGAGTTTGCTAGTTACCAGCTGAGACTGCCACCATTCATCCTCGTGTTTCAAAGAGGCACATAGCTTGGCCTCCTGATTTGATTGCCAACACAACTCATCGGCAAGCAGTGACTTGTCACTGACACTGAGCTTGACGGGGTGTTTTAGCTGCCAATCTGCAAAACGATCACTCTTAATGTCAGCCTGTTCGATACGTCCATGCCAGCCTTTATCATCGACCTCTCCTATGAGTTCAACTTGGGCTGTAAAGTCCTTCGAAATTGCTTTCGCTTTAATCTGCCGCGTATCCGCATCAATGACCAACGATTGCAGGGCATAGTCTTTGAACTTGAGTGTTTCAGCCGCCAGCTTGATATCGACTTGCTGCCAGCTGAATAGGTCCACAGCCACAGTTCCATCGAGGCTGGCAATGTCGTAATCAGGTAAATGCAATGCCGCCGCCTTGAAGGAGGTAGTAATCAGTGGCGCACTCCGAGACCCGGTTAGTTGGCCCTCGGCTTTGAGTTGGCCCTTGGTATGAGGATAGAGTTCAGCCAGATCGCTGGCAACGATGGCAATATTCAAATTTAGTGATTCGCCAATGCGACCCTGAGCGTTGACTTGAGATGTGCCGGAATGGAAGTCAAAATGGTTAATGTTGATGCCATTGTCACGCCAATCAAAACCACTGCGCAGTGAAATAGGATAACCACGCAGAATGCCGGTCAGTTTGCTGATATCGGCAGCGGCGATCAACTGGCCGTTTTCAATGCGTCCATTGCTGGTCAATGTTGTTTCAAGTTGGCCGGGCCACTCAGGCAAGAGACTGGCGGGGTTGATATCGCTGGCGCTAAGCTGAGCCTGCCAAACCAGCTGCGGCGACCAGGCAAGCTGGCCCTTGGCGGTGGCTTCACCATCGAGCGTGGTAATGCGTAGCGAATCAAAATTCAGGCCATTTAGATTGCCTTGGGCACTGGCATACCAAAGTGAAGCTGGGGCTTGAGGCCAGGGGCGATCAGTGGCCAGGCCAAGCCGGTATTGATTGATGTTCCCCGCTATCCAGCCACTGCCAACAGCACTGTCAAACCAGGCAGTATCGGTTAATGGCCAACGCAGGTTTTGCCAATTCAGAGCTACGGTTACATCGCCGCCATCATCTCCGGGCAGCCATTGGCCGCGGCCATGGATCCGTGTTTCATTGACCGGGCTGTGTAACATTAAGTGATCGAACTGGATGCTGTTGTCACTTAGACGCTGCAGTCTGAGATCTGCGTCAAAGGGACCGTATTCAGGATGCTTAGCTTTTACGTTACCAACAACGGAGGCCGTGCTGAGATCACCTTTACCATCCAGGCTGAGTATGCCTTTAACTGTCGGCCAGTCGGAATTTAGTTTGCTAGCATCAAATTCAGTTACATCGATATTGGCCTGCCAGTTGAACTGCTTAAGCAGATCATTTAATTCGGCGTTGAGTGTCAGTTGCAGCGGGCCGCTAAGTTGCTGATTGATGCGGCTGGTCTTGATGTCGCCTGCTAATTGACCATTGCCTTTAACCACCGCCTTTGTGGCGAGCGCCACCTGCCAGTGCATATCTAGTTCATGGTGATAGTGACCTGTTGGTTGAAGTTCGCCTTCGATATTCAAGCTAAAGTCGTCGGCAGCAATAGTGAGTTCATCAATATCAACCTGGCTAAACAGGGTGGTGGCGTTGAGCCTGATCTGTTGCAGGTCATAGCTTTGTCCGTTTAGGCTAATGCTTAGACCGTTGATCAGCACATTCTTCAATATCAAGCGCCAGGGCAGGTTGATCTCTGGCAGGCTAAATCGCTCCGGGTGTTCAGCCTTTTCCGACTGGGGTAAAACAACGTTGAGTGTTTCCAGATGCAGACGAGTGATGTCTATCTTTGCGGTCAGCAAGGCAACCGGCAACCATTCCAGGGCCAGTTGGTTGGCTGTGATTTGCGCGCCGTCCTGCAGGTATTCAATGCCTTTAGCCGTGATCGAGCCAAACAGGCGGCCTTCCAGTTTTGCCAGTGTTAACTTGCCGGGCAGGTAGGGTTCGGCTTGCTGATAACCCCAACGCAGGCCGCTCTCTGTAAACGTCAGCCATGAAAATGCTAATACGGGGGGCAATAATAAGACAAGCAAAAGTCTACGCAACGGCCGTTTCATAAATCCGGCCCGATGTTGATATGCAAACGCCAGGGATGGTCTGGGTCGCTGACGGCGGTAGCCACATCGAGACGCACCGGCCCGATAGGTGATTGCCAGCGCCCACCAAAACCAGCGCCTCGTTCCAACTTGTCAGAAAATTTATCGATGGCATTGCCGCCGTCATAAAAAACGGCAACTCCCCATTTACCATTAAGGCTATGTTCAAACTCAATGCTGCCTGACATTAGGTGCTTGCCACCCACCACCTCGCCGCTGTCATCGACTGGGCCGAGCGACTGATAGGCGTAACCACGCACACTCTGAGCACCACCGGCAAAGAAACGCACCGAGGAGGGCAGTTGATGAAATTCCTCTGTTAGCGTGCCGCCTAATCTGCCACGGACAATAACCCGGTCACGCTGGCCCAATGGGGTAATCGCTTTAATGCCGCCTTGAATTTGCAGAAAATCGGTGTCGGAAACGATTTTTTCACTGGCGCCGCGCAGGCTGATATCGAAGCGCAGACCGTCAAAGGTATGGATGAAATTGCCACCCCAGGTACGGCTCCAGCTAACACCGGGCATGAGTAGGACGGAGTTGCCGCTGTCATCGGCGACGACAAATTCTTCTTGCTGATAATTCAACGATATGGATTCGCGCCAGGGGCCACGGCTGCGGTTGAGACTGGTGCCGATGGTGCGCACTGTGCTGTCGCTGGAGTCAGTCTTTTCATTGACCACACCGGCGCTATAGACCAGTTGATCGGTGCGCGGATTGAGTACCGGCACGCGGTAATGCGCACTCAGGCTATAACCAATTTCAGAAACCTTTAATTCGGTGTTGAATCGATGGCCACGTTTATTTAGGCGCGGTCTCTCCCAGCCAAACTTGGCGCGGGCACCTGTGTCGGTACCGTAACCGAGACCAAGGGTGTAACGATGTTGGTTGCGCGGTGTCAGCATGACCGTGATTGGAATTTCGCCAGACTCAATTTGCGGCTCGCCGGGTGAAACCTCAACAGTGCGAAAATAGTCACTGTCATTGAGGGTTTGTTGTAGATTAATCAATTGGTTGAGCGTGTAAGGTGAACCTATTTCGAATGGAATAAAACGCCTCAGCAGGTCAGGGGCAAGCACATCCTGGTGCAATAACACTTCACCAAAACGATAACGGGGGCCGCCGTCATAGTGCAGATGAATACGCGCCTCGTAGGCCTTAAGGTCAATCTCGACCCGGTGTTCGCTAAAGCGGGCATCAAAATAGCCGCGCTCGGCGGCTAGCTTGGCCAGGCTGGCTTTGATGTTTTCGTAATTCAGGTGATTAAACACGGCCCCTGTATTTAGTGGCAGGGTTTCGATCAGCGAGACAAAAGCCGGATCGTCACGCATCTCCGTACTTAAGCCAAAATCGAACACCGCCACAGGTAGTGGTGGCCCTGGATCGATGCTATAGGTCGCCCGCCAGACATCAGGGCTTGGTTGCGATAGTTTGGCATCGATAACTGGGCTATAAAAACCATATGGCTGCAACGCCTTGGAAATTTCCTGAGGTGCTTTTTGATGCAGACGGCGCAGCCGACCCTCGCTGATCAAGGCGTGATCTTTTTGTTGTTCAATACTCAGAAACAGGCGGACATTATCTTCCAAGAGCGTGTCGATGCCATTGATCTCAACATTGACGTTGATTTGGGCAAAAAGTGTTGTGGAACACAAGCAGGTTAATAAGGTCAGCAGCATTCGCTGCGCTTTGTACATCCCAGATCCTTGCATACTAAAATTTTAGCCTGATCGTCTGTTTCTAATTATTTTGATTGCAAAGAACCAGCCACGTTCAGTGTATATAGATAGTGCGGTGAATTAAATGGATTTTCAATGCTGTGTAGTTTCGGGGTTTAAAGCGTGAGGGGGAAAGGGGATTAATTGTGCGGTTTTGTTCTGCTGATTGAGTGGAAAATATCTTGACTCCTACGCTCAGGAACTATACTTGTAATAGTCGTGCTTTATTGTGTTGCTGCTGGCGTCAGAAACGCTGGCGGCCCTTAGCCATAGGAGGATTCCCTCATGGATACCAAGCTGCATGAGACCATAGAATGGTCTGAAATTGTTTTACTCACCTTTGTTTATACACTCTATATTCTTGTTGTTACTGCACCGATTGGTTTTGTCGTCAGTGCCCTCAAGGTATACCAGTTCAAACGGGTTGCAGAACAGGGTGCTGATGCAATTAGTCATGAAACCGTATTGATTGCCACTCACCATGAGTGGTTGGTGCGGACCTTTATCGGTATGTTGTTTATGTCGATGGTGGCGTTAGGCACTATGTTTTATGTCTTTGGTTTCGTGATTGCTGCGGCAGCAGTGTCTTGGTGGTTTTATCGTTTGATTCGCGGTGGTTCGGCATTGGTCGCACATCGTGAAATGCCCGCCGCGATCTGCACCAAGGCGCAGTGTTTTGGCCAGGTTACCCCGGCCTAATTGTAGAGTGTAATGTTTGAGGTAGGGGTGCAAACCCCGGCTGTTGCTTAGTCTTTTTCGACGGAGTAGCAGACCTTGAGGTGGTGTTCTGCCCCTGCTGGCAGGGTGACGCTGTTGTTGGCGGCATTGGCGCTTTCAACGCAGACCATGTTCAGGTAGCCGTTGTCGCCCAGGTCGCCCATTTGTTCGGCCTTTTCTATCCATGGGTTCCAGACCACGGTTGAGTCGCTGCCGGCTTTGCTGATGCGAATCTGGCGGGACAGGCCAGGGTCGTGGATGATGCAGTCGGCCTGGGTATCCATGTAGACGCGATCGACCTCGGATGAAAATGTAATCGGCCCAGCTTGCTGTTTTTGTTTAAAGGCATCCACCTTGTCCAGATAGTGGCAACCCTCTAGGCCGTCGATGCTGATATTACGTACGTCGCTCACGGCAAAGTAGGTGTGTAATGCTTCGCTGATAGTGATTTTATCTTCGCTGCAATTACAGGTCACTAGCTCCATTTGCAGTGTGTTGCCAACGGTAATTATGCACTGCACGGTGGTGTTGTGTGGCCACTGTTGTTTGGGCATGTTGGTTGGCTCAAGTTCAAACTTGAGTTCTGTTGCGCCGTCTGCCAGCGTAGCAGTGTCGATTATTTGCCAAAGAGTGGTGCGGGCAAAGCCGTGGGCGGGGAAATTAGTTTCAGAGACATGAGCGCCAAACCAGGGCCAGCAGATTGGCACGCCACCGCGGATTGATTTTTCCGGTGCCAGCTTGGCAGTGGGAGAGAGCCATATTACGGGCTCTGCACCTTTGGGTGTCCAGGTCATTAGGTGGCCGCCTTGTATGGCGATGGTGGCGTCGGCCTGTTGGTTCGTTATCTTGGCGATGGTCAGGCCGCCGGGATCGGACGCAAACGCCAGTTGATTGTCGATGGCAAAGCGGGCATTCAAATTTTCGATATCGTTCATGGTCATTATCCCTGGTTATTCAACCGTCATTAAGTTTTTGACTGCCTTGTCATCCGCAGCCTGACAAACCTGTTGTGCTATTTGTGCTGCCTTTTTTGTATCTATCTGCTTAATGGTCTCGGCAAGATAGGGGATTAGCAGCGGGTCTAGCGAAAAGATGCGATAGCCCAGGCCAATTAGCACCGGTAGTACGCCCGGCATTCTGATTAGTTGGCCGTTAAGCTGGATTTCCCGGGTTCTCGGGCCAGCCTGTCGAGCTGCTTGTTGCAGCAGTTGGTAGATGGCCGGGTCGTAGGCGTTCATCCGCTCGCTGTCACGTGCGCAACCAAACAGGTTGGCAATCATGTCATTGGTGCCTATTGCAACAAAGTCTGATTCGCTGAGAAAGGTGTTGATCTGTTTTACTGCGTTTGCGGTTTCAAGCATGGCGCCGACGGACACCGTTGCCGAAATTTGCCCCCTAATCTGATCGCGCAGGCGAACAAACTCTTCGACTGAATCTATGTATGGCAGCAATAGGCGTAGATCATAGGATTCGGAACATTGGTCGACGGCCTTGAGGATGTTGTTGATCAGGCTTTGGAACGGCTCCTGATCATAAATGCGTGAGCCGCGACTTTTGCTGTTAAACGTGTGTTCAAGAGGGGGGCACCAGCTGGGCAGTTTACCGTCAGCGAAATCGGGCAGGCGTGCAATCAATGGCAATGGTTGGGCCTCGTTGCAGCAGGTGCCTAGTTCATTGATAAAAAAATCAGCCCCAGGAGGTGTACTGCTCTGATTGCCCAGATATTCCATCCGTAAGAGGCCAATGGCATTGGCACCACTACTGAGTGATCGCACAACACCGGTTCGATTGCTGACGCTGGCGCGTATCATGATTCGTTCGCCATCTTGGGTGTTCGTCGGGCTAAGCAGTGCCGGTGCCTTGATGTCGAGAGGGGGGTGTTGTTCAAGCAATTCTGTGGCAAACAAGAGGCCGCGTTGGCCGTCCAACACCATCTCTGTATCAGCGCTTAGCTGGTTGGCTTGATCTGCACTAATAATGATGGTGGGGATGGCGAGACTTTGGGTACGAATCATGAGGTGTGAAAAGGCTGCGCCGTTGACGACCACTAGACCGTTGCAGGGGCCGTCAAAGCTGGCCAGTTCGTGTTGCTCAATAATAGAAATGCCATCGCGGCTGGCGTTTTCTAAACCAATCCGGATGGGACCCTTGGCTCGGCCAGGAGTGTAGGGCTGGGCCTGTAGTGTGAGTGCGGTCATGAGTTGCCTGCCGTAGTTATTATCTTGTCATATTAGCGCATGAATGGGCTTGGTTGAATGGTCGTGATTTCTATTTTTGGGCCCGATTTAGTAGCATGCGCATTCAGATTGTATGAAATTAATAGGATAAAACCATGAAACGAATGATTATCGGGCTACCACTGACTTTTTTGCTGGCCACCGGTTGCTCTAAAAGCAACGACTATAGCCCTGCCAGTGGCGCTACAGCGGAGGATGTTTTCAAGACCGCATGTATTGAGTGTCACCAGCCCAAAGAAGGTGGTCATTATTTCGAACTGGATAAAAATATGGCCAATGCGACAGCAATTGCCAATAAGGTTAGCCAGGGAAGCTTCATGATGCCGGCATTTCCCAATATTCAGGGCGATTCACTGCAAGGTCTGAGTGAGTATGTGTTGAGCCAAAATAAAGCTGAATAAGTGATCGAGTAAATGGCAAAACAGTTATTCATTCTGCGCGGTGTGCCGGATGATGAGGCGGATGAGGTACGCGCCTTGTTGACCGAGCAGCAGATTGATTTTTATGAGACGCCAGCGGGTAGCTGGGGTATGTCGATGCCTGCCTTGTGGGTGAAGGATGAAACTCAGTTTGATCAGGCCAAGGCCTATTTGGATGAATATCAGCAGCAGCGCCAGGAACGGGCCAGGGCGGAGTATCAGGTTCTGAAACAGCAAGGCAGGCAACGAAGTGTTTTTGACCTGTTTAAAGAACAGCCTCTGCGCTTTTTATTGTATCTGCTGCTTGCTGCTGTGCTTGTTTATATTACGGTTAGTCCCTTTATAAAGCTTGGTTGATTGTGGTGTGAATAATCAGGCGGATAAAAAACTGCTGTTTCAAGGTATATTAAAGGGGGTTTCGCGCAGTTTTTATCTTACGCTGCGTGTCTTGCCGGCCGCAGTGCGTGAGCCGATTGGCTTGGCCTATTTGCTGGCACGTGCTGCTGATACCCTGGCGGATACTACCGTGTTGCCAGCTGGTCAGCGGTTGGCGCAATTACATAAATTCAAGTCTTGTGTTGCCACGCCGGATTCAGCCGCTGATTGTGCTGACATCCAGTCTGCATTGCAGGGCCAGCTGGAAAACCAAGATGAGCAACGTCTGCTGGCCTTGCTGCCGCAATTGTTCTCACTGCTGGCATTGCAATCGGAGCAGGATCAGGGGCTGATTCGCCAGGTGGTGGCGACTTTGACGGATGGCATGGTGTTTGATCTGAATACCTTTTCGGCGGAAGAGAGCGGTGAGCTTAAGGTGTTGCAGCAGCAAAGCGAGCTTGATCGTTATACCTATCTAGTGGCTGGTTGTGTTGGTGAATTCTGGACCAAGGTCAGCGTGACTCATGTTGCTGCTTTGTCCCACTGGGACAGCAACGGGCTCACCGAGTTAGGGCTGCGATTTGGCCAAGGCCTGCAGATGACCAATATTCTGCGTGATCTGCCCCGTGATCTGCGTATCGGTCGTTGCTATCTGCCACAAGCGTGGCTTGATCAACACCAGTTAGGCAATGAACAGCTGCTGGATAAATCAAACAGTGATCTGGCAAAGCCTTTATTGCAGCAAGGCATAAACCTGGCACTGTTACAGTTTGAAGCTGCTCAAGACTATCTGTTGGCCATTCCTCGTCATTGCATTCGCTTACGCCTGGCAGCGCTATGGCCATTGATGATTGGCCTGGGCACTCTGGAAAAATTGTCTGCCAGCAATCACTGGCTCGATGTTGATATCACCATTAAGGTCGATCGTCAGTGGGTCTATAAAATGATGCTGAAATCATTGTTTATGGTCGCCTCGAACGGATTGCTGCGTAGCTGGATTAAGGCCAAAGCCAAACAGTGTATTGCAGCTAATTAGGCGTCTTGCAGCACTTCCCAAGACACCTCGCATTCACCTAATTCGGTGGCCACATAGGCAGAATCACCGGTAATGGTGACGGAAATGTCCATGGTTCGCTCTACCAGTCCCGCCAATGTCTCTATATCTTGAGATTGAAAGCGGAAAAAAGATGCCTTCAATCGACTGAACTTGGCTTGTCCCTGGCTCCACCAAACATCTGATTTTGAGTTAAAACTATAGACCCTAACCGCAGCAGCAAGACGAGTTGCCTTTTTTACCCGATCAACAGCCGGCTCGCCGACATCTATCCATAATGAGATTTGATCATCCAGTGTGCGGGCCCAGATGTCGGGTTCATCCACCTCACTCAGGCCTTTCGTGAATACCAGGTGCTCTTCGGCGTTAATGCAAAAGGCCAAAACACGCGCCATCATTCGCTCAAGTGTTTCAGAGGGGTGTTGGGCAAGGGTTAAATTGAGTGTGTCGTAATAATTACGATTGAGGTCAGACAGGGAAATTCTCAATTTATAGATTGTTGGTTTTATGGCCACAAATATACCTTCGATTTCTTAATACAGCGCCTAAATTATAGCGAGCCGGTGATTGGCTGGGGTTAAACGGTTCCTTATGCAAAGACTTGTCTGTAGAATTTAGGGCTTTATGATATTCCACGGAGCAGTAGCGTAATGGGCAGAGCCTATCAGAACCGAAAAGAGTCCATGGCTAAAACATCTGACGCCAAGGCCAAAGTTTACAGCAAATATAGTCGTGAAATTTATGTTACTGCCAAAGCCGGTGGAATCGATCCAGACGGTAATTTAGCCCTGCGTGGGCTGATAGATCGTGCCAAAAAAGACCAGGTACCAAGTCATGTCATTGAAAAAGCGATTGGCAAGGCCAAGGATGGCGGTGGTGAAGATTTTTCTCCGGCTCGTTATGAGGGTTTTGGCCCCGGTGGCTGCATGGTGATTGTGGATTGCCTGACCGACAATCCCAATCGCACCTTTGGTGATGTGCGCCAGTGCTTCACCAAAACAAAATGTAAGATTGGTACCCAAGGTAGTGTCAGCCACATGTTTGATCATGCCGCCATCCTGGCATTTAAAAACGATGATGAAGAGGCTGCCCTTGAAGCACTATTAATGGCGGACGTTGATGTCACCGACATCGAAAATGAAGATGGAAAAATCACCATCTTCATGCCGCACACCGATTACTTTAAGGCCAAGCAAGCCTTGATTGAAAATTTTGGTGAGATTGATTTTGATGTCGATGAGATTCAGTTCTTACCACAAACTACCGCACCGATTTCAGGTGATGATGTAGAGATGTTTGAGAAGTTTCTCGATATGCTGAACGATTTAGATGACGTTCAAAACGTCTATCACAGCGCCGAGTTTTAAATTGCCCTAGGCGTATTGACCTGCGCACCAACCCGAAGACCAGGCCCACTGGAAATTGTAGCCCCCCAGCCAGCCGGTGACATCCAATACTTCGCCGATGAAATACAAGCCCGGTACATCCTTGGTCGCCAGTGTTTTGGATGAAATGGCATCGCAGTCGACGCCACCCGTGGTGACTTCAGCGGTGCGATAACCTTCAGTGCCGGCGGGTTTGACCTGCCAGTTTTGCAGGGTCTGGGTGATGCTTTCAAAGTCCTTATGGGACGTATCAGCCAGGATTTTATCTAACAAGGCTTCAGCAATGAAGGTGCTGACTAGGCGTTTTGGTAAGTGTTTAGCCAACAAGGTTTTGATCTGTTGTTGTGGGTGTTGCAGTTGAGCCTGTTTGAGTTCGTTGCTTAGATCCAGATCGGGCAATAGATTGATATTCACCGTTTCGCCTGGTTGCCAGTATGACGAAATCTGTAAAACAGCTGGGCCGCTCAAACCACGGTGAGTGAAGAGCACATTCTCGCGAAAGCTGGTATTGCCATGACTGACACTGCTATCGATTGCGATGCCGGTGAGTGTCGAATATTTTTCCTTGTCTGCCGGTTGTAGGGTGAAGGGCACTAGCCCTGCCTGCGGCTGCCAAACCTTTATCCCGAATTGTTCAGCCACTTGATAACCAAACGGTGAAGATCCCATGCTGGGGATGGACAGACCGCCAGTGGCGATCACCAGCGACTGACATGACACCCCCCCTTGGGAGGTCTTGAGGCTAAATCTGCCGTCATCCAGCTTGTCGATTTTTAGTATCGCAGTCTTGAGTTGAATGCGAGTGCCAGCTTTTTTGTTTTCTTCCAAGAGCATATTGAGGATGTCCTTGGCGCTGTCATCACAAAATAACTGGCCGTGATCACGTTCGTGAAAGGCAATCTGGTATTCATGCACCAGCGCCAAAAAATCCCATTGGCTAAAGCGGCTCAAGGCAGATTTGCAAAAGTGTGGGTTGTGACTCAAAAAGTGTTCTGCACTGACATCGTAATTGGTGAAATTGCAGCGACCACCGCCAGACATGAGAATTTTGCGTCCAGGTTTGTTGGCTTGATCCAGCAGCAGCACAGAGCGTCCCCGTTTACCCGCTTCAATGGCGCACATCAGTCCGGCGGCACCGGCGCCAATAATAATGACTTCAGGGTTGTTGTTGTGTGAATTCATACAGTGGTGTTTGCGGTGTTAATTTTGAGAGGATC
Organism: uncultured Chromatiaceae bacterium; assembly: GCA_947259785.1. Lineage (GTDB taxonomy): Bacteria > Pseudomonadota > Gammaproteobacteria > Tenderiales > Tenderiaceae > Tenderia. Next base: position 15,855 of record CAMYNQ010000023.1, read on the forward strand.
AGGCTGTTTATGTTTTTACTTGAGACTACCCTGAGCTGGAGATATAGTCCATTGCACTTTGCTATCAAAGTGCTCTAATGGGATAAACCACTCTCTAGCCATTTGATCGCGGCTGAGCCGTTAATCAACAAGTTTAAGTTGCTTTTATTCACCAGGGCCTTGGTTTAGTGTTCGCTGTGTTTTAATCGTCTCAAAAGGATTATGAATGGACTTGCCACGGAAGTTTTTGTTTTTAATTTTTGTCTGCTGTGTGACACCTGCATTGAGCCTGGCTGGTATCACTATTCATCATGACCTCGATGTAAAACTCAATCCGGCTAGTCATAGTATTGATGTCACTGATGAGCTTACTTTTTCAGGCGACTTGCTGTCTGGCTCAGAGATAGTCTTTTATCTACATGAATCACTGAGGCTTGATTCCAAACAGAGTCATGTGAAAATAATCCCTCATGGCAAGCGATTTCCGGTACCTGTTAGGGCCTACCGTTTGTCTTTAAAGCAGGGGGAGACATCACTTGTCTTGCGCTATTCAGGTTCTTTGCATCACGAGCTGACCAGCCAGGGCGAGGAGTACGCTAGAAGCTTTAGTGAAACTGCGGGAATGATTTCGACTGAGGGGGTGTTTTTGGCAGGGTCATCTATCTGGTATCCATATATAGAAGCAGCTCAGGTATCGTTTTCTCTGGAGGTGAAATCACCTAAGGACTGGAAGGTGGTTAGCCAGGGCGATCGCCTTAAACAAACGAATGATGAGCAAGGCAGTTTGGTTCAATGGCAGGAGCTGAATCCGCAAGAAGAGATTTATCTGATTGCGGCACCATTTCATGAATATTCAAAGGCTGTAGGCAAGGTCGAGGCAATGGCCTTTCTCAGGCAGGCAGATACCGCCCTGGCCAATAAATACCTTGAGGTGACGGCCCAGTATATTGAGATGTATCGCAGCTTGCTTGGGCCATACCCTTATAACAAGTTTGCCCTGGTGGAGAACTTCTGGGAGACGGGCTATGGCATGCCATCGTTTACACTACTAGGCCCCAAGGTCATTCGTATGCCGTTTATTCTGCATTCGTCATATCCACATGAAATTTTGCACAATTGGTGGGGCAATGGCGTTTATGTCGATTATCAACAGGGCAATTGGGCCGAGGGGCTGACATCCTATCTTGCCGATCATCTGATCCAGCAACAGCGTGGCAAGGCGGTGAATTTTCGCCGCAATATTTTGCAGAATTATGCTGACTTTGTTTCTGATAGCCGTGATTTTGCCTTGGCTGAATTTACCTCCAGGCACAGTTCCAGCAGTGAGGCCATTGGTTATGGTAAGTCGCAAATGTTTTTTCATATGCTGCGCCAGAGACTGGGAGACGAGGCTTTTGTTGTCGGTTTGCACCGTTTATATCGTCAATATCAATTCAAAGAGGCCGACTTCGATGATTTGCTAAAGGTATTTCAAGCGGCCAGTGATGTTGATTTAAGGCCTATGTTTGATCAATGGGTTCGGCGCAGTGGTGCACCAGCGTTGCAACTTGGTGATGTGGCGGTGGTGAAAGACAAGGATGGCTGGCTGCTGAATGGTGTTTTGAAACAGGTTCAAGAGGGCGATGCCTACCAACTAACTGTGCCAATGGCGGTTACACTTGAAGGTAAAGATCAGGCCTATCAAACCAATCTAGTTTTAACCAATAAACAGCAGCCGTTTTCGCTAAGGCTGGCTGCTAAACCATTGCGCTTGGATATAGATCCTGAGTTTGATCTGTTCCGGCGGGTCAGTCGGGCAGAGATTCCGCCAGCCCTGTCGCAAGCCTTTGGCGCAGAACGTGTGCTATTTGTATTGCCGTCAAAGGCCTCGGCTGAAACTCAGGCTGCCTATGAAGCCATGCTAACCAGCTGGAGCAAGTCCCAATTCGGCAGCTTCGAGGTGAGGTATGACGACGCCTTGGAAACTCTGCCCGATGATCGTACGGTTTGGCTGCTGGGCGGAAAAAATCGTTTTGCTAATAGGGTTGTCACGGCGCTCAAGGCGCAAGCTGTTGAATATCAGGGTGGTGAGGCTATCAATCTGAAGGAGGGAGCGTTTAATCCAGCGCAACACAGCATCGTCCTGATTGCCCGCCGCCATAATGAAGATACACATGCCATGGTCTGGTTGGCTGCCGATCGGCCACAGGCTATCCCTGGCCTGGGCCGAAAACTGCCGCATTACCGCAAATACAGTTATCTGGTGTTTGAGGGGGATGAACCAAGCAATGTGATCAAGGGACAATGGCCGGTGTTGGGCTCGCCCATGAGTGTTGCTCTGGATGGGACCGCTGCCAAAATGGCAGGGCTGGTATCGCGTCCAGCCCTGGCGCAGTTGCCGGCGGTGTTTGATCAACAACGCATGCTGGTCGATGTCCGTGCTCTGGCGGCGCCAGAGATGGGGGGGCGGGGGCTGGGCTCGGAGGGGCTGGAAAGGGCGGCCGAGTATATTGCCGCGGCTTTTCACGATGCTGGCCTTAAGCCAGGTTTTCCTGGTTCAGGCAGTTATTTTCAAGAATGGACTGAACCTGTTGCTGGCCTTGGTCGCGATGTGAGCATGAAAAACGTCGTTGGTTACATCCCAGGGAATAATCCGGCCATGGACGGGCAAAGTGTGGTCATCGGCGCCCATTATGACCATTTAGGCCTGGGTTGGCCGGATGTACGTGAAGGCGATCAGGGGCAACTGCACAGCGGTGCTGATGACAATGCCAGCGGCATTGCCGTGATGCTGGAGCTGGCGCGTATTGCCGCCGAGGGTTGGCAGCCACAACGCAGTATCGTGTTTGTTGCTTTTACAGCTGAAGAGGCCGGTAGGTTGGGTTCTGAGCATTTTGTCCGTAACTATCGCCAGCTGCCAGTAGAGAAGGCGATTGCCATGGTCAACCTCGATACTGTTGGCCGACTGGGGGATGCGCCGGTGACTGCATTTGGCACGGGCTCGGCCAGCGAATGGCAACACATCTTCAGGGGGATTGGTTTTGTTACCGGGCTGAAGGTAAAGGCGGTGGCTAAAGATTTCGGTTCCAGCGACCAGCGTAGTTATCTTGATATTGGTGTGCCTGCGGTGCAGCTGTTTGGCACTGCCCATCAGGATTTTCATCGTCCCGGTGACACGGTTGATAAGCTCGATGTGGCGGGGATGGTCAAGGTGGCCAGTGTGCTGAAGGAGACGATTGATTACCTCAGTGGGCGGCCTGAGCCTCTGGCCGTCACCTTGCCAGGCAACATAACAGCTCCAAATAATCAGCAAAGGGTCAAGCAGGGGCGTAAGGTCAGTATGGGAACCGTCCCGGATTTTAGCTTTGCCGGGCCGGGGGTGAAACTCACTGGGGTCGTTCCAGGCTCGCCTGCGGCAAAGGCCGGATTAACCGCAGGGGATGTGATTATTATGGTGAATAAGCAACCGGTAGCTGACTTACAGAATTTTGCCCAGCTGCTCAGAAAAATGGCAGCAGGTGAGGAGGTTGGGATTGTCTATGTGCGGCAAGGGAAGAGCTGGCAGGCTCAGGTGAAATTGGTTGCCAGATAGGCTGATTCATGGTTGCGTTGTTTTGCCTGACATTTAAGGTGTTTAGTAACTTATTGTTTTTTATATGAAATGTTATTTATTCACAAAAGCTGTGGATAACTTTGTGGATTAAAACAAAAAATGGCCGTGGAACCGCACTGAAAACGGGATATGTGACAAATTGGTTAAAAAATAGCCAGTCTCTAAGTTGTTGATTATTAATAGCTAAGGATTAGGTTTTGGTTATTTAGCAAAATAAATATAAACGTTTTTAGTTTGTGTTAAAGATTTAATCATAATGTGGGTAACTCGTATTTCTATAGAAAGCTTATCTGCAGGTGGCGTTATTTAACATTAATATATTTTTACAACTAATTGATTTTATTTGTTAATAATGTTTTTGTTGGTTTAGAGACATATTTCGTTACGGTTTTTACTCATTAAAATATAAAATTACCCGAACTATTTATATGCATTGTCACCGGCATATTGGTGCTTGTAGGGATCTTAGAGGGATTCGATTTGTACAGAGATAACAAGTTTAGTTTGGCCAAAATACTAGGTTACCTTTCCATCTTCAGCTGGGTGTTTGTGCAGACATCGCTTATGGCCGATGACTGCGTGCCTGTTGGCAAGGTTTTGCAGCCGAAAACGGACACCTGGATAAATACTACAAAACTGATCCACGCCAGTGCCGATAAAAAAATCGTTTTGCTTGGGGAGCACCATGACAATATGGAGCATCATCGTTGGCAGCTGCAGATGATGACCGGGTTGCACACGCTCAACAGGGATATTGTGCTTGGCTTTGAAATGTTTCCGCGTAAGGCTCAGCCAGTGCTTGATAGTTGGGTAAATGGTGAGTTGACCGAGCAGCAGTTTTTGAAGCAGGTGGACTGGGCGACTTACTGGAGCTTTGATGCCAGTCTATATATGCCCATGTTCCATTATGCGCGCATGAATAAGATTCCAATCTACGCGCTCAACATTGAACGTTCACTGATTCGCCAGGTAGGTAAACAAGGCTGGGAAAATGTAGCGGTTGAACAACGCGAAGGTATTTCAGACCCAAAGCCAGCCAGTGACGGTTATCGGCAAATGTTGGCAGGGGTTTTTATGCAGCATGGTGAAAACCATTCAGATGCTCCTTCTGAGGAGCTTGTGTCAAAAGCAATGGCCATGCCTGGTTTTAATCGATTTGTCGAAAGTCAGCTGGTCTGGGATAGAGCCATGGCAGAGGCGATCGCGAGTGGCGCCAGGCGGCACCCTCAAGCACAATTTGTAGCGGTGCTTGGCAGTGGCCATATGATGTACCGCTATGGTGTGCCAGAGCAGCTGAATGCGCTTGATATGCCAAATTCCAGTGTGATGGTTCCCTGGGATATTGAGTTTGAATGTGACTATATTCAGGCCGATTTTGCTGATGCAGTAATCGGCCTGAAGTCGATTCGTTTTTCGGAACAACAAACAAACAGTGATAAACCACGTTTGGGAGTCTATCTTGAAGCTGACGACGCTGGCGTTAAAATTGGCAAAGTGATTGCGGGGAGTATTGCCGAAAAGCTTGGACTGCAAGCGAATGATGTCATTGCGGTAATGGCGGGAATCAAAATAACCGATGTTTCACAAGTGATTAAAATTGTACAAGCAACCCAGTTTGGCACCTGGCTTCCCGTTAGGGTTAAACGTGGTGATGAATTATTGGATAGGGTGGCTAAGTTTCCTCCGCTTACTCAAAATAATTAACATGGCGACAAAGTAAATAAGTATTAGAAAAATAATGGCCATGCAGGAAAGTAAGGGGTTTAGACTAAATATCCACTGGCAGATAATTTTACTGTTATCTGCGGGAATATTCTCGCTCGCTATCATTGGCAGTCTTACGGCCGGATTTTTTATCAATAATAAAGTCTCAGATATTGTCTACGATCAGGCAGAACAGGTTACATCAAGCTTTGCCCACTTAAGTATTCTGCCATTGCTTTCTGGTGTTGGTGATAGCGCAACTGATGATGTTGAATCAGTTTTGGCCTATAAAAACGTCCATGCCGTGGGTATTTATAAGCGTGATGGCGAACTGCTGGTGGGTTCTGCGTCATTTGAAGAGCATGGCTATCCCCGTGGCATCGAAGCAGACTATGTGCCCTTTAAAGCAATATTGGTAAGTGAAAGCGCTTTATTTTGGAACTTCATGGCACCGGTTTACGATTCTGATTTCGTAGCGACAGATACCGAAAATATTGACTCCCTGTTTGCACCAAAGCCAAGCCTACTTGGTTACGTTACTGTCATCATAGACAGAACTTCTTTATTTAAGACGCAGCAAGAACTGCTTATTAATAACTTATATATTTCTGTCGGTATTGCGTTTATTCTCATTATGATTGCTGCGTTGATTACCCATAAATTAGTCAAGCCTTTGTATCATTTCGTTTCATTAATGGAAGAAGCTGAGGGGGGCGATGACAGCGTTAGAGCCGAAATTAAGGGGCCAATAGAAATTGATCATATGGCGCGTGGTTTCAACACCATGATGCAATCGCTTAAACAGCGACGTGAATATGCTGAGCAGCAGCATGAATCACTGTTAGCGGAAATCAATGAAAGGGTCAAGGTGGAAGTTGCCCTAAGAGATAGTGAATCTCACCTTAAATCTGTTCTGCTGCAGAATGAGGCGGTAGTTTCAACTATACCGGGCATTATTATTGAATTTGATGCAAATGGTAAACCACTGTGGTGGAATAAAAGAGCCGAACTGATAACTGGTTTGAGTGAAGAAAATTTTGCTAGTACACAACTAACTGAATTGGTTAGCCAAGATTGTAAAAATGATGTTGAGCAGGCAATTATTTATGGTATTGCCATGGGCAGTTGTGAGCTGCATGCAAAAATACTCACTACTAATGGTGAGGTGCCTTACCAGCTCAATGGCGTAAGAATCTCACCACGTGGAAACGTTAATGACAATGCCACACTATTAACCATTGGCATGGATGATAGTGAGTCAATTAATGCTCAGATTGCTATGCAGGCTGCACGCGATGCTGCGCTAGAGTCTTCTCGGGTGAAGAGCGAGTTTCTGGCCAATATGAGTCATGAAATCAGAACACCTATGAATGGCATGCTTGGAATGTTGCAGTTGCTTGCAGATAGTAACTTGAATGCCGAGCAAAAGAATTTCTCCAATATTGCGCTTCGCTCAGCCGATCAGCTTTTAAATGTTATTAATGATGTGCTTGACTTTTCCAAGATTGAAGCCGGAAAGCTTGAGATGCATCTGGCTGATTTTTCTCTCAGGGAGTTGATTGAAGATGTGGTCGAGTTGTTTGCATACAATGCTTATGAAAAAGGCATAAAGATCTATTCCGATATGAGCTTTGATGTTCCTGAAGTAATCAATTCAGATCCGCAAAGGTTAAAACAGATTTTATCTAATCTTGTTGGCAATGCCGTTAAATTTACAGAGAAAGGTCATGTGCGGTTAAAGGCCAGCATTGAACCTAGTGGCAAGAACCTTGTTTTATCAATTATTGATACGGGCATTGGCATAGATCTGGATGATCAAGATAAAATTTTTGATTCATTTGAACAGAGCGATGGCTCATCAACAAGAAAGTTCACCGGTACGGGCTTGGGCTTATCTATTGTAAAACAATTGAGTGAGCTACTTGGCGCCAGTGTTGAACTTGAGTCAGTGCCAGATTTTGGTGCTGAGTTTAAAGTGATTTTTCCACTGTCAACTATTAGCCCTGAATTAGAGTTCGAAGATAAACCGCTACAATTGAAGTCAATATGCCATATTTGCTATCTCGGCAATGACCGGATTCAGTCGTCTATTTTTAAATCATTTTCAGATCATATTAATCAATCTTACCGACTGATTTCAGAAATTGAATTCAGGTTTTTTGAGCCAGATGAGGATGATTATATTTTTTTGGTGGATCTGGGAACCTTAACAGCGCTCATGTCATCAGCGCTTTGGCGAAAAATAAAAAAATATAAATTATACGTGCTTGTCTGTCAGCATGACTTTAAAACATTTGAAGATATAAATAATGAGATCGATTGCGAGTTAATTAAAATTTTATTGCCACTACGTTATAAAACCTTTGTTGAGATTTCTCAAGGTGCTACTGATGAGGTTTCTAGTATTGCTAGTCACGATACAACCCCGCTGCTAGAACAGTCTCTGCAAGATTCAAGGATACTTGTTGTTGAGGATAATGAAGTTAACCAAAGAGTAATAATGACTATGTTGAGTAAACTAGGTTACAACGCGGTGCTTGCTGAAAATGGAAAGCAATGTTTGGATGTCCTTGCATCAAATACGCAGATAGAATTAGTGATAATGGATTGTCAAATGCCAGTGATGGATGGTTACACAGCCTCGCGTGCAGTTAGAAATAATGCTGAGCAATATAACCCAAACCTTAAAATTATTGCTATGACAGGAAACGCATTGGAAGGTGACAAACAGAAGTGCATAGATGCAGGCATGAATGATTATTTGTCTAAGCCAATTCGGTTGGCGTCTTTAAAAACTTCGATACAAAAGTGGCTGTCTTAAGTTGTGGGCGTCGTGATTTGATTTGGCTGCTTTTCCATTTTTCAGTGCGGGTGGGGACGACTATAGATAATCCCAATGAATGGAAAATATTTTGATCGATTGTCTGGGATGGTCTAGGAATATGGTGCCTGGGAGAGGACTTGAACCTCCACGGGGTTGCCCCCACTAGCACCTGAAGCTAGCGTGTCTACCAATTTCACCACCCAGGCATAGGGGTAAATCGACGTCTCAACGTCTAAGGCCGCGCACTTTATCAAGATAAAATCACCTCGTCAATCGCTTGAAGTGTACAATATGCGCCAGATTTGAAATTAATCAGATAATTAAGAATATAGGGAACACCCATATAAATGAGTAAAAAGAAGCTGACCGATCCTCATGCTGAGCGAGAGGCGCAGAAGTACGAAAATCCAATTCCAAGTCGTGAGTTGATTATGGAGTTGCTAGGTGAGCAGGAGGGGCCAATGTCCTTCAAGCAGGTCGCCGCCAAACTTAACCTGAATGATGATGAAGCCCTTGAGGCGTTGCGTCGTCGCATGCGTGCTATGGAACGTGACGGCCAGGTGGTATGTAATCGGCGCAATTGTTATGGCCTGGTGAGCAAGATGCAGCTTATTTCGGGGCGTGTGATTGGTCATGCTGATGGTTTTGGTTTTTTGACACCTGATGATGGTGGTGAAGATTTGTTTTTGTCGGCACGGCAGATGCGCAGTTTGCTGCATGGTGATCGCGCCTTGGCGCGTGTCTCTGGTGTTGATCGTCGTGGTCGTCGCGAGGGTGCCATTGTTGAGGTGTTGGAACGTGCCCATGACGAAGTGGTGGGCCGATTTACGCTTGATCGGGGCATTGGCATTGTGGTGCCGGATAATAAACGCATCACCCAGGATATTTTGGTTCCAGCGGAGTCGCGTGGCGCGGCAGCCAGTGGCCAGATTGTTGTCGTTAAGATTGTTGAGCAACCCACTAATCGTTCTCAGCCAATAGGCGAGATTGCAGAGATTTTGGGTGACCATATGGCTGCTGGAATGGAGATAGATATCGCTATCCGCGCCCATGACCTACCGCGCACTTGGCCGGCTGCCGTTGAAGACGAGATTAAGGTCTTTGGCAAAGAGGTTGAAGAAGCTCACAAGCTTAATCGTGAAGACCTGCGTGAGCTGCCGTTGGTGACGATAGATGGCGAGGATGCGCGTGATTTTGATGATGCGGTCTATTGTGAACGCCAAGGTGATGAGTGGCGTTTGCTAGTGGCTATCGCTGATGTTTCTCACTATGTTGATTACCACTCAGCCTTAGACAATGAGGGTCGTAATCGCGGTAACTCAGTCTATTTTCCTGGACGTGTTATTCCTATGTTGCCCGAGGTGTTGTCTAACGGCCTATGTTCGCTGAATCCAAAAGTGGATCGTTTGTGCATGGTCTGTGAGATGACTGTCTCAGCAACAGGTGTGGTGAAGAGTCATCGCTTTTTTGAAGGTGTGATGCGTTCTCATGCCCGTCTGACCTATACCGAAGTGGCCGAGATGGTCGTGGAAGAAAGCGAAGACCTGCGCAGTCAGCATGCAGCGATACTGCCGCATCTGGAAGACCTGCATGATCTATATAAAGTGTTTCGTGCCAAGCGTGATAAACGTGGCGCCATAGATTTTGAGACCACTGAAACACGCATTGTATTTGGTGCGGAACGCAAGATAGAAAAGATTGTGCCGGTTGAACGTAATGATGCCCACAAGCTAATCGAAGAATTTATGATTGCCGCCAATGTCTGTGCCGCAAAATTCTTGCTCAAACACGAAATTCCGGCCTTGTATCGTGTTCACAAAGGCCCGGGTGAAGAAAAACTAGCTAAGGTGCGTGAGTTCCTGGCATCGGTGGGTTTGACCTTGGGTGGCGGTGATGAGCCAGAACCAAAGGACTATGCAGTGATTTTGCAGCAGATTGCAGGTCGTGATGATGCTCATCTGATTCAGACCGTGTTGTTGCGCAGTTTGAGTCAGGCGGTTTATACGCCGGACAACGCCGGTCATTTTGGGTTGGCCTTTGATGCCTATGGTCATTTTACCTCACCGATTAGACGTTATCCTGATTTATTGGTGCATAGGGCGCTGCGTCATATTGTCCGTGGCAACCCAGTTCAGCAGTTCAAATATAGTGTGGCTGATATGGTGGCCCTTGGTGAACATTGTTCTATGAGTGAACGACGTGCGGATGATGCTACCCGTGATGCGGTTGACTGGCTTAAGTGTGAGTATATGCAGGACCATGTTGGTGATGAGTTTGAAGGCATTATCAGCAGTGTCACCGGCTTTGGCATGTTTGTTGAGCTGAAGGATATCTATGTTGAGGGGTTGGTGCATATCACCTCTCTGGCAAAAGATTATTACGAGTTTGACCCTGTTCATCATCGTCTGGTAGGCGAGCGTAGCAAGAAACAATATTGTCTTGCGGACACTATCAAGATCAAGGTGGTGCGGGTTGATCTGGATAGAAAACGAATTGATTTCGACTTGGCTGATTCTGAAAAGCCTGATGATGTTCCGGCTGGCGATATGAAAAAGAAGAGCAAATCAAGGCGGGGTAGAAAGCCTGCGGCCAAGGCTGTCAAAAAAAAGGCTGAAGTAACAACCGAAACAAAAACAGTTAAAAAGAAGGCTAAGCGTAGAAGGCGTTCTAAGAAGAAAACTGAGTCATGAATTTGGCCTTTGGGATTCATGCGGTTGAGGCCGCGCTGAAAAAATCTGCCGTCAGTGAGTTATGGGTTGATGAACGGCAAAAGCCTAATCCACGTTTGAAAAAGGTGTTGGATTTAGCTAATCGTGGGCAGGTGAAGATTGTGCGTCGTCCACGTGAAGAGTTAGATAAGCTGACTAACGGGGAGCGTCATCAAGGTGTGCTGGCTCACCTGATTCAGCAGACTACAGCGGTCAAACAAGAAGACCTAATGAGCCTGCTTGACGAGTTGGATCATCCTCCTTTTTTGCTTGTCCTTGATGGCGTGACCGACCCGCATAATCTGGGGGCCTGCCTACGTTCTGCCAATGCTGCCGGTGTTGATGCGGTGATTGTTCCCAAGGACAATGCGGTTGGTATGACGCCGGTGGTGCGTAAGGTGGCCTGTGGTGCCGCTGAAGATACCCCGTTTTATCAAGTGACTAATCTGGCTCGGACCCTGCGTGATCTGCAGCAGGCTGGGGTGTGGTTGATTGGCGCCGCGGGTGAGACTGATGGCGATATCTATCAGACTGACTTGAAAGGCCCGTTGGCCCTGGTGATGGGGGCAGAGGGCAAGGGCATGCGTCGTTTAACCCGTGAGCACTGTGATCTGCTGGTTAAGATTCCGATGGCTGGCACGGTCGAAAGCCTGAATGTGTCTGTGGCTACAGGTGTCTGTCTGTTTGAAGCCTTGAGGCAGCGTCAGAACTAGAGCGGGGCTGCCCCTTGAGTATTTTTGAACACGTCAGAGCAATGGCGCCCCCCCCCCCAATATCTATGTTGAAGTCCTTGAGTCAAGGGTTTGATTGCATATCCTTTTAGATTCCAGTAAAATCGCGACCCTTATCGCCTCGGGCTAAGCCCTGTTGGCGGTATTCTCCTTGCTTTACCGCATGTGCGGAAGGCTTTTATTAATCCATAGGGAGTGTCTATGAGACATTATGAAGTTATATTCCTGGTCCATCCCGACCAGAGCGAACAGGTTTCAGCGATGGTTGAACGCTATCGTTCAATCGTTGAATCAGATGGTGGTGAAATTCATCGCCTGGAAGATTGGGGCCGTCGTCAGCTGGCATACCCAATTGCCAAAGCCCATAAAGCCCACTACGTACTGATGAACATCGAATGTTCACAAAACAGCATTGATGAGCTGGAAAGTGCATTCCGTTTCAACGATGCAGTGATCCGTAACATGATTATCCGTCGTGACGAAGCTGTGACAGAGCAGTCTATCTTGCTGAAGAGCAAAGAAGACGAGCGTCCTGCACGCCCACCACGTGAAGATCGCCCTGCAGCGGCAGATGTTGCTCCAGCAGCTGATTCTGCACCTGCTGCTGAGGCGTAATTACAAGTTTGGATAATCAACTGGTGCTAGCAGGCACTGTCTGCAAGGCGCCAGAAACACGTTACAACCCAGCGGGTATTCCTCTAACGCGGTTTTCGTTAGAGCACCGCTCCCGCCAGAAAGAGGCGGGGTTGGAGAGAGAAGCTTTTTGTCGAATTGTGGTGATTGCCACTGGCACAGGGCTCTCTAATAAGGCTAAAGCCTTGAGTGAAGGGCAGGTAGTCAGCATAAACGGTTTTATTGCCCGTGCTGACAACCGGCAGGGAGAGGCAAAAATTATCCTCCATGCCCAGAATATCCAGCAGTTGTAACAATGGATCACGAATAAACAATTTTAGGAGATCAACATGGCTCGTTATTTTCGTCGTCGTAAGTTCTGCCGTTTTACTGCAGAAGGCACCAAAGAGATCGATTACAAAGATCTGAATACCTTAAAAGCCTACGTTACAGAGACTGGCAAGATCGTTCCCAGTCGTATCACTGGCAC
>CAMYNQ010000024.1 GCA_947259785.1 uncultured Chromatiaceae bacterium
CCAATCGTTTCCAGGGCACCCTGCATTACGCCGTCTTCACCGCCGCGACCATGCAAGATGATGAAGGCACGATCAAACTCACCGGCCTGTAAGTCCATCAACACGTTGTCCGACACATCCAGACCATGAGCATCGATATCTTTTGACTGCAATGCAGCCAACACTGCAGTACCACTGCTGAGTGAAATTTCGCGTTCCGCAGAACGGCCGCCCATCAACACAGCCACCTTACCAAAGGCCTTTGGATCAGAGATCTTTTGCTGCGACAGGCTCATCTATGCAACCTCCCCAACAATATGAACTTCTCGAATCAGTTGCACGCCATGCTGGTGCTCAACCTCGACCGCCACCTTTTCAATCATGGCTTCAATATCTGCTGCTGTGGCTGCACCCGTATTGATAATGAAGTTGGCGTGTTTCTCAGAGACACAGGCACCACCAATGCAATTACCTTTTAAGCCAGCCGTTTCAATCAAGCGAGCAGCATGATCAGCGTCTGGGTTTCTAAACACAGAACCACAACTGGGCAGACCAATCGGCTGAGATGCGTTACGTTTTTCTAATAGTTCTTTGATGCGGGTTGAAGCCGTTTCACTATCACCACAATGCAACCTGAGATGAGCGGCAACAAACCACTCGCCGCTGATACCCTTGACGTGGCGATAAGAAATAACAAATTCTTCTGGCTGACGCAGATGACGTTGGCCATGACGATCAATAGTTTCCACCGCGGCGACGTGCTGCCAAGTTTCACCACCAAAGGCACCGGCATTCATGGCCAGGGCTCCGCCCATGGTGCCTGGAATGCCAGCCAGAAACTCCACCCCAACCAATTGCTGACGGGCGCAGAAGCGAGCCACCTTGGCGCAGGCCACGCCGGCCTCGGCCCTGACCAATCCTTCATCCAACAATTCGATCTCGTTTAATAGGCCTGACGTAACAATCACTGTGCCGCGGATACCACCATCACGTACCAAAAGATTACTGCCCAAGCCCAGCCACAGCAGCGCTTCATTTTCATCTTGTTGCGACAGAAACTCAGCCAGATCATCAAGGTCAGCCGGCTCGTAATAACGCTCAGCCAGACCTCCCACACGCCACGTGGTATGGCGCGCCATTGACTCGTTCAATTTCAAATTACCACGCAATGTCTGCTGCAGCGCCGCCATCATGCCGACTCCCCCAGCCACTGCTGCAACAAGTTTGCCGCAGCAACACCGACATTGCCTGCACCCAAGGTCAAGACAATATCACCATCCTGAATCACAGCTTCCAGCGCATGCGGCAGGTCATCAATGCTCTCAATAAAAACCGGGTCAACCTGGCCACGGGTGCGAATGGCACGGGCCAGGCTGCGCGAATCGGCGCCAGCAATCGGCTCTTCACCGGCGGCATAAACTTCAAGCAACACCAGCACATCCACTTCAGACAAGGTCATGCTGAAATCCTCAAACAGGTCACGGGTTCGGCTGTAACGATGCGGCTGAAAGGCCACGACCAGACGCCGTTCCGGCCAACCGTCACGAATAGCAGAGACAATGGCTGCCACTTCACGCGGATGATGGCCGTAGTCATCAATCAGCATGATTTTACCCTTGGCCGTTTCGACTTCGCCGTTAATCTGGAAGCGTCTGCCGATACCTTCAAAGCCAGACAAGGCACGTACAATAATGTCATCCTTGACGTCCAGTTCCTGCGCCACGGCAATGGCCGCCAAGGCATTCAAAACATTGTGTCGGCCACCCATGTTCAGACTAACTTCAAGCACACCTTCTTGCCCTGCACGGCTGACATCAAACACCGTGACATTGCCTTGCTGACGGACATTGCTGGCGCGGATATCTGCCTCTTCGCAAAAACCATAGGTAAGCATAGGCCGGGTACACTCTGCCATCACCTCACGGACACCAGCATCGTCAACACAAACCACAGCCAGACCATAAAAAGGCAGATGATGTAGAAACTCAATAAAGGTCTGGCGCAGCTTGTTGTAGTCACCGCCGTAGGTGGACATATGATCGACATCAACATTGGTCACCACCGCCAGCATCGGTTGCAGATATAAAAATGAAGCATCACTCTCATCTGCCTCAGCTACCAGGTATTCGCCGGAGCCAAGGCGTGCATTTGTGTCAGCACTATTGAGCTTGCCACCGATAACAAAAGTCGGGTCCAGCTCGGCCTCGGCCAACAGGCTGGCAATCAAGCTGGTGGTCGTGGTTTTGCCGTGAGTACCCGCCACCGCGATACCAAATCTGAATCGCATCAATTCAGCCAGCATCTCCGCCCTAGGGACGACAGGTATACGCCGTTCATGTGCCGCGACCACTTCTGGATTGTCCTGCTCTACCGCCGATGAAATCACCAGCGCATCACAGCTTTGTACATTTCCTGCAACATGATCGTGATCGATTTTAATACCCAGCGATGACAGACGTTGGGTCATGGCATTGTTACCCAGATCAGAACCGCTCACCTGATAACCCAAGTTATGTAACACCTCGGCAATACCGCCCATTCCAGCACCACCGATGCCGACGAAGTGGAGATGTTTGATGCGGCGCATAGCAGAGTTACCCATTGCTCGCCTCCATACACAAATCGGCAACTTGTTTTACTGCCAGCGGCTTAGCCAAAGCACGCGCACTGTTAGCCATTTGCAACAATTCACTGCGATTGTTTTCTCTGCAGTCACGCATGAAGCCAGCTAGAATCTCTTTCAAACGTTCAGCGCTCAATTCAGCTTGTGGCAACAACAATGCAGCACCATTATCCGACAGATATCGGGCATTAGCGGTTTGATGATCATCAACCGCAAACGGGAACGGCACCAACATGGCACCAACACCGGCAGCAGCCAATTCAGAGACAGTTAGGGCACCCGCGCGACATAACACCACATCAGCCCAGCCATAGGCCTCAGCCATGTCGGTTATGAAAGCTTCTATCCGGACATCGACACTGGCATCTTTGTAGGCCTGTTGTGCAGCATCGATATTACGTTTGCCTGCCTGATGCCAAACCTCAGGACGTTGTTCTAAAGGCAACAGGGCTAGCGCTTCAGGCAAAGTTTCATTCAAGGCTTGCGCACCAAGGCTACCGCCCAGCACCAATAAGCGTAGACCACCTTCACGATTGGCAAAACGTTGTTCAGGTTCAGCCAAGGCAATTATTTCTTGTCTGACAGGATTGCCGCTATCGACAACGCAATCTGATTTTTCAAAGGTGTTTGGAAAGGCTTGCATCACCTTGTTGGCCACACGCGCCAACAACTTATTGGTCAAACCAGCGACGGCATTTTGCTCATGGATCAACAACGGCTTTTGCAGCAGCCAGCTCACCACCCCCCCCGGACCGGCGACAAAACCGCCCATTCCCAGGATTGCCATCGGCCGTCTGCGCATAATCACTTCCAGCGACTGAAAGACCGCCTTAGCCAAACGCAATGGTGCCAACAACCAGCCCAACAAACCCTTGCCTCGCAGACCGGAAATCGAAACCCATTCCATCTCAATACCGGCCTTTGGTACCAACTCCGCTTCCATGCCATTGCGGGTACCAAGCCAAAATACTTCTGCACCACGGGCGCGTAGTTCATCTGCCACTGCCAGCGCAGGAAATACATGACCGCCAGTCCCACCTGCCATGATCATAATCCGGGCAGTCATGCGGCAACCCTCCGCTCACGTTTCCTGCGACGGATATCGGGACTGCCGATACGGCGCTCGGCTTGAACTGAACTGCGACGCTGTTCAAAATCCACCCGCAGCAGCAAGGCCACAGCAACACAACAAACCACGATACTACTACCGCCATAACTCATCAGTGGCAAGGTCAAGCCTTTAGTCGGCAACACACCCATATTGACGCCGATATTGATAAAGGCCTGCATGCCAATCCACAAACCCAACCCATAAGCCATGTAGGCTGCAAACTGCTGTCCCTTCTGCTCGGCCTGACGGGCAATAGCAAAGGCTCGCACCACCAGGACGACAAACAGAGCAATCAACAGAAACGAACCAATCAGACCTAACTCTTCTGCCGTCACCGCAAACAGAAAATCTGTATGCGCTTCGGGCAAATAAAACAGCTTTTGCACCCCACTCCCCAGGCCCACTCCCCAGATCTCGCCGCGACCAATTGCAATCAGCGCCTGAGTCAACTGAAAACCACTATCAAATGGATCAGCCCAAGGATTGAGAAAGGTAGTCAAACGCTCCATGCGGTACGGTGACGTGATAGCCAGCACAGCCATTGCCGCCGCTACCAGCGCCACTAGCAAAGCAAACTGCCACAGGCGCACACCCGCAATAAACATCATTGCCAACGCCGTGCTAAAAATTACAACCGTAGAACCAAAGTCAGGCTCTAAAAGTAACAACACAGCCACCAGCGACAACATCGCCATGGGTTTGAGAAAGCCGCTGAAGCTGGTCCGCACTTCATCGCCACGACGCACCAAGTAACCGGCCATGTAGATAATGACAAATAGCTTCATCAGCTCCGATACCTGCATGTTAAACACGCCAAGATTGATCCAGCGCGTCGCGCCATTGACAGTCCGGCCAATTCCTGGGATCAAGATCAGCAATAACAAAGCTAAACCTGCCAACAACAACCATGGTCCCAAACGCTGCCAAACAGAAATGGGGATCTTGAAGGCAATCAGGCCAGTCACCAAACCCATGCCAATAAAGATGACCTGACGAATGGTATAAAACCAGGGTTGGCCATAATTCTCTGCAGCGATATGCAATGAGGACGACGCCACCATCACAAAACCCAGCGCCAATAACACCGCCACGGCACCCACCAACAAGGGGTCATACATCAGCTTATCCATCGCCGGCGATGATTTGATGGTAGCAGCACTCATGCCAACACCTCCGCCACTGCCACAGCAAACTGATCGCCACGATCTTCATAACCGGAAAACATATCGAAGCTGGCACAAGCTGGCGCCAGCAATACCGCATCACCAGCTTGCGCCAGGTTTTGCGCAAGCTCAACCGCATCACGCAAGTTATACACACGCTCTACTTGCACCACATCACTCAATGCAACTGCAATCTGATCAGCATCGGCACCAAACAACACAACCGCTCGGCCCTTAACCGCCAGAGCGTCACGCAGATCAGAAAAGTCCTGGCCTTTGGCTTCACCACCGGCCAGCAATACCACCTTACCAGCCATGCCCTTTATCGCAGCAACAGCGGCACCTACATTGGTGGCCTTGGAATCGTTGTACCAGTTAACACCGTTCTTCTCTGCCAACCACTGACAGCGATGAGCTAGCCCGGCAAAGTGACGTAAACCCTCCAGCATCACAGCCATTGGCAAACCAACACTTTCTCCCAATGCCAATGCAGCCAAGGCGTTGGCAACATTGTGCTTGCCCGCCACTTTCAACTCCGAAACAGGCATCAGCAACTGTTCGCCTCTGGCAAGCCACGACTGAGCATTTTGTTGTCTCACACCAAAATCATTACTGCGCAGCGGTTGCTGCAAAGAAAAGCGTTTCCAGCTTTGATCGTCACCACACCAGCTAGCCACCAACGCATCATCCAGATTAACCAGTTTGTTTTCCGCACCGTCATATATGCGCTTTTTGGTGACGGCATAATCCTGCATGTCACGATAACGATCGAGATGGTCCTGACTAACATTTAGCACCACAGCTGCAGCAGACTTGAGACTGGCGGTTGTCTCCAACTGAAAGCTGGATAGTTCTAACACATATAGCTCAGGTTCGTTTTCTTGCAACAGATCCAGTGCCGGCGTACCGATGTTGCCACCGACGCGCACCTCCTTGCCGGCAGCCTTGGCCATCTCACCGACCATGCTGGTGACTGTACTTTTGCCATTAGAACCAGTAATGGCAATCACTGGCGCCTTGGCGTGACGGGCAAACAATTCAACATCGCCCACCACTTCTACGCCTGCCTCGATGGCTGCGATGATGGCTGGATCAAACAAAGAAACTCCTGGGCTGACCACCAACATTTCAGCCTGCTCAAACAACTCAACATCAAAACTACCAAAGCGTGTTTCAATTTCTGGCAACTCATTCTGCAGCTGTTGCGCAGCCGGCGGTTCAGCACGACTATCCACCACCATCACATCGCAATCATAACGCCACAGAAAACGCGCAGCTGATAGACCACTCTTGCCTAAACCGACAATGATGGTCTTATGCTCTGCAGTGCTGTCAGCCTGTTTCAACCGTGCCTGTCCCATTGTTATTGTCTAACGCAACTTCAAGGTAGCTAAACCAACCAGAACCAGAATGACGGTCACTATCCAAAAACGGACAATCACACGTGGCTCCGGCCAACCCTTTAATTCAAAATGATGATGCAATGGCGCCATGCGAAAAATACGCCGACCCGTCAGTTTGTAGGACACAACTTGCAGGATCACCGAAACGGTCTCCATCACAAACACACCCCCCATGATCAACAGCACCAACTCCTGACGTACCACCACCGCAACAATACCCAGCGCAGCACCAAGCGCCAGGGCGCCGACATCACCCATAAAGACCTGGGCGGGATAAGTGTTAAACCAGAGGAAACCAAGGCCTGCGCCGCAGATAGTGGCACAGAAAATCATCACCTCACCCACGCCTTTTATATGAGGAATGCCCAGGTATTCAGCAAAGCCGGCATGACCATGGGCATAGGCAAAAATGCCCAGCGCACCAGCCACCATCACAGTCGGCAGAATAGCCAAACCATCCAGACCATCAGTCAGATTGACGGCGTTACTGGTACCAACAACCACAAAGTAAGTCAGCAGAATGAACATCAAACCCATATCGAGAGCCACATCTTTAAAGAAGGGTACAAACAGCTGTGTTTCAACCGGTAAGACGGCACTCTTAT
The DNA here is from genome assembly GCA_947259785.1 of uncultured Chromatiaceae bacterium. GTDB lineage: Bacteria > Pseudomonadota > Gammaproteobacteria > Tenderiales > Tenderiaceae > Tenderia. Next base: position 6,885 of record CAMYNQ010000024.1, read on the forward strand.
ATAGGTATACCGCAACCATCATGCCGAACACTGATTGCCAAAAGTACTTGGCCTTGCTCGACATACCCTTCGGGTCTTGCAGCACCAGCTTTTTGTAATCGTCGTAAAAGCCAATCACGCCAAAGGCCAGGGTGGTCAACAGCACCACCCAGACGTATCGGCTTTCCAGGTCAGCCCACAACAAGGTGCTAACAGCAATTGCCACCAAGATTAGAGCACCGCCCATGGTTGGCGTGCCGGCCTTAGAAAAATGTGTCTCTGGACCCAGCTCACGAATCGGCTGACCAACTTTATATTGGCTCAACTTACGGATCATCACCGGGCCGACGATGAAACTGATGATCAGTGCAGTCAGCACACCTAAAATTGCACGCAGAGTAATATATTGAAAGACAGCAAAGCCACTGTGAAACTGGGTCAGGTATTCAGCTAGAGACATCAACATCAGTCTTTACCTCCAGCCACAAGTGCATCCACCACTTTATCCATGGCTGCGCTACGCGAACCTTTTACCAATAGCACCGAATCTTGGTACACAGGCTCAGCGAGCATCGCTGACAAATGCTCAATCAAAGTCTGCTGTGTTGCAAAACAAGTCGCACCATCTCCAAAGCCTTTTACCGCCTCCGGACAATGGGTGCCACAGGCTAACAGCTGATTGATACCCTTTTGCCGGGCTTCCTCACCAACACTGAAATGATGCTGGCCAGCAGTTTTACCCAGTTCGGCCATGTCACCCATCACCAGAATCTTTTCACCCGGCGCCTGCAGCAACACGTCCATTGCCGCCCGGAATGAATGCGGATTGGCGTTATAACTATCATCAATCAGTAATTGACCATGGGTGGTCACCTTGGGCTGCAAACGCCCCTTGACTGGCGCCATGCTCTCCAATCCCGCCTGAATTTCAGCAGCAGTTGCTCCCGCCGCCAAGGCTGAAGCAGTCGCCGCCAAGGCATTCATGACGTTATGTCTGCCAGCCAGATTCATGGCCACATCAATCGTTCCGACAGGCGTTTGCATTTTAAAATGGCTTTTATAACCGCTAGCAGAAATTTCCCAATGCACACCGCCATCAGCCAGACTTACGTCGGCAGTTGGCAGCAGGCCAAAACCAAGATGCTTGTAATCGACAACTAGCTCACCCCAGTAACCGGCAAACTCATCATCCTGATTAACAATTGCGGTGCCATCTTCGCGTAAGCCCTGCCAAATTTCGGCCTTGGCCCGGGCAACATCTTCTAGCGAACCAAAACCCTCCAGGTGAGCAGCCGCAGCATTGCTCACCACCGCCACGTCAGGCTGGACCAAGCTGGTGAGGTAAGCTATTTCACCGGTATGATTGGCACCCATTTCAATCACCGCGGCATAATGCTGTTCGGGCTTGAGGCGCAACAACATCAGCGGTACGCCAATATCATTATTTAGATTGCCCTCAGTGGCCAAGACCACGCCCTTTTGCCCCATGATGCACGCCAACATCTCTTTGACCGTGGTCTTGCCATTACTACCGGTAACACCAATGACCTGGCCTTGAAACCTCGACCGCCACGCAGCTGCCAAGCGCCCCAGCGCCAAACGTGTATCAGCCACAATCAGTTGTGGTATGTCGCTTTCAACTTGCCTGGTGACAACAGCCGCGACAGCGCCCTGGTCAGCAGCCATCGCTACAAACTTGTGACCATCAAAATTAGGGCCTTGCAAGGCAATGAACAAATCCCCTGCGGCAATCTTACGGCTATCGATAGACACCGCATCAAAACTGATTTGAGCATTACCCACCAGCTCAGCATCAAGAATTTTGGCCGCTTGCTGCAGCATCAGCATAGTCATGCAGCCACCCCCAGCGCTTGCCGTACTTGCTGGCTATCACTGAAAGGAATTTTTTGCTCGCCAATCTGTTGATATTCTTCGTGTCCCTTGCCAGCTACCAGAACCACGTCATCAGCGCTAACATGTGAAATAGCATGGCGAATTGCCGCGGCTCGATCACGCAACACAATGACGTGGTCAGACTGAATGCCGGCCATAATATCTTCGATAATGGCATCAGGATTTTCAAAACGTGGATTGTCATCGGTTAGCACGACATGATCAGCGTGCTGCACAGCAATACTGCCCATCTGCGCTCGCTTGCCCTTGTCACGTTCGCCACCACAGCCAAACACACACCAGAGTTGCGCCGCACAATGCTGACGCAGACTCAGCAATACTTGCTCCAGCGCATCAGGCGTGTGAGCATAATCCACCACCACCAGCGGCTGATCTGCCACACCACCAAAGCGCTCAACCCGCCCTGGCACAGTCTTGAGTTGGGAGATTTTTTGCAGCGCCTTATCCATTCCCATACCACTCAACAACACAGCCGACAGTACCGCCAGCAGGTTACTGGCATTAAACTGACCCAATAACTCGCTGTGAATACGACCATCACCCCAGGGGGTTTGCACATCCAACAGCAGGCCATCACGCCCCTGACTGATCAATTGGCCGCGCACTACACTTTCTTCAATATGATTTTCTGCCTGGGTAAAAGCCAGATACTCAACCGCCGCGGGCAAATCAAGCAGCAAGCTACGGCCAAATTCATCGTCCGCATTAATCACGGCATAACGCAGCCCTGGCATCTCAAACAAACGCGCCTTGGCTCGACCATAGGCATCCATATCACCGTGATAATCAAGATGATCACGTGACAAGTTGGTAAATAAAGCCAGATCAAAATTCACACCCGAGACACGACCTTGCTCAAGACCATGTGATGAAACCTCCATCACCAAACACTTGGCACCAGCATCCACAAAACCACGCATCATACGATGTAAACTAATGGCATCCGGCGTGGTATGACTTGCTTGTTCCAATTGTCCAATAAGACCATTACCCAGCGTTCCCATCACTGCCACTGGCACCGCCTCTGTATTCAAAACCTGAGCAATGAAATGACTGCAGGATGTCTTGCCATTAGTGCCCGTGACACCAATCACAAACATCTGCCGCGAAGCAAAACCATAAAAACGTTCGGCAATCAGGCCAAGCTTTTGTCTCAGATCAGACACCGCCACACATGGCACCGCAACATCACCCAATTCACCCCCCACAGCCCCATCAACCAGCACAGCAACGGCACCGGCATCGATTGCCGCAGACACATACTGATGACCCTGCTCACGCGTGCCCGGTAAGGCAACAAACAAATCGCCCTCCATCACTTCACGACTATCGAGCTTCAAGCCACTAACAGTCACATCAACACCAACCACGTCGATCACGCCCTGCAGCAGCTCGTTCAGGTTCATAGAGTTTGCAGGAATCATTCGTTAGCCCCTCCTGCAACGCGCAGCAAATAAGCATCATTTGCCGCCTGACGCGACTTGATCGCCTGCGCGTCGTCGGGTGGAATATTCATCAGGCGCAACGCGCCATTCATCACTTTTGAAAAAACCGGTGCCGCCACCTGGCCACCATGGTAATCACCCAGCTTCGGGTCATGCACCACAACCACCATTGCCAGACGAGGCTTTGAAGCTGGCGCAATACCCGCAAACACCGCTACATATCGATCATCGGAATAACCACCACTGCCACTCTTATGGACAGTACCGGTCTTACCCGCAATTCGATAACCATCGACCTTGGCTTGCTTGCCGGTACCCTCATCGGCAACGACACTCTCCAGCATCTTGCGCACCTGAGACGCAACAGCAGCCGACATCACCCGTTCACCCTCAGGGGCCTGATCACGCTTGAGAAATGAAATGGGCTTCAACAGACCATCATTGGCCAAAACAGAATAGGCACGCGCTAATTGCAGCGCAGATACCTGCATACCATAACCATAGGCACGACTGGCCTGTTGAACAGGACTCCAACGCCAGTAGTCACCAACTTTGCCATCGGCTTCACCTGGAAAACGACTGCCACTACTGAGACCAAAACCAAGTTTGTCCAGCGACTTCCACATCTCTTCCGCCGTCATCGACAAGGCAATTTTAGTAACGCCGATATTGCTGGATTTCTGTAGGATCTTGGTGATATCCATATCGCCATAGTTGACCGCATCACGAATGGTATTATTACCAATCCGCATGTGGCCAGGCGAGGTCTTGATCACGGTCGATGATTTAATCTTGCCTAACTCCAACGCCGCTGCAACAGTGAACGCCTTCATGGTTGAGCCAGGCTCAAACACATCGGTCACGGCGCGATTGCGATAATTGGCGGACTCAAAACTGGCACGATTATTGGGATTAAAGCTAGGCTGATTGACCATTGCCAACACCTCACCCGTTTTGACATCTAGAATCACAGCCGAAGCAGAACGGGCGCGATTAGTTTTAACCGCCACCTTCAACTCACGATAAGCCAAATACTGCAGGCGCTTATCGAGACTAAGCACAACATTTTCACCAGGCTGCGGCTCCGAGATGCTTTCCACATCCTCAACCACCTCACCCATATTGTTTCTCAATACTCGTTTACCGCCTTTAACACCGTGCAAACGCTCATTCAGGGCCAACTCAATCCCCTCCTGGCCGCGATCATCGACATCGGTAAAACCAACCACGTGCCCCATCACCTCAGCCATGGGGTAATAACGACGATATTCACGCTGTAAGGCGACACCCGGCACAGCCAGAGCCATCACTTTATCCGCCAGCTTAGGTGAAACATGACGCTTTAGATAAACGAACTCACGATCCGCGCGTGTATCGATACGCTGCCGTAATTCTTTCACCTTTAGCTTCAGCACTTTCGCCAGTTGCGCCACCTTCGTGTCACCCTCGTTAAGCAAATAGACTTGGGGATTCACCCAAATCGAATCGACCGGCGTACTAATCGCCACCGGCTCACCGTTACGATCCATAATCACACCGCGGTTGGCTGCCAAATCCATTACCCGCAAATGACGGGCATCACCCTGGCCCTGCAAAAAATCCTGTTCAACCCACTGCAGGTAAACCGCGCGCCAGCCAAGCACAACCGCGGCCAGCAACAACACAACCAACAACAACCAACGCCGCGCCGCGATCAAGCGTGCGTCCCACTCTTTCACGGACTAACCACCACTATCTGGTTTGCCTCAGGCAACACCATCTGCAGACGCTGACGCGCCATACGCTCAATTCGGCCATGGGCTGCCCAGGTGCTTTGCTCCAATTGCAACTGCCCCCACTCGACATCCATTCTGTCCTGCGACTTACTCAAACTTTGCAACTCCGCAAACAAGATGCGGCTCTGAAATTTGGCATAAACAACCGCCAGCGCCGACAACACTACCGCCAGACTCAACACCACAACAAAGCCTCCCTGCCAAGCCCGATCTGGAACTACTCGACGCTGTATTGCCACAGCCACTCAGAGCTTCTCCGCCACGCGCAATACAGCACTGCGTGCCCGAGGGTTTTGCTCAAGCTCTTTCTTGGTGGCGCGAATCGCCTTACCCACCAAACGCATTTTTGGATTGAGCTGATCAACCGTCACCGGCAGGTCCGCTGGAAAATCATCGCCACGAGCCTGATCACGCACAAATCGTTTAACAATCCTATCTTCCAGCGAATGAAAACTGATCACCGCCAAACGACCATGCTTGCTCAATACCTCCAACACCTGCTCGAGACAAAGACGCAAATCATCCAGCTCACTATTGATAAAGATCCGTATCCCCTGAAAGCTACGTGTCGCCGGATGCTTATCCTGTTCACGCTGCCGCGGCATTACCGCCTTAATGATCGCAGTCAGTTGTGCCGTGGTTTCAATCGGCGCTTCCTGGCGCGCCTCGACAATGACCCGTGCAATCCGCTTGGAAAAACGTTCCTCACCATATTCTTTCAACACCTGTGCAATCTCGGACTCTTTGGCTGTCGCCAACCATTCGGCCGCCGAAACACCACGACTGTTATCCATGCGCATATCCAGAGGGCCGTCGCGCATAAAACTAAAACCACGACCGGCGTCATCCAGCTGCGGTGACGAAACACCCAAATCCATCAACACCCCATCCACCTTGCCCAGCAAACCCTGCTCAACCAACACCGGTTTCATCTCGGCGAAACTGGCGTGGTAGATGCTAAAACGGGGCTCAGCCCCGAATTTTTGTTGCGCCTCTGCAATTGCCTGCGGATCCTTATCCAGACCCAGCAATCGCCCATCCGGCCCAAGTCGCTGCAAAATCGCGGCAGCATGTCCGCCGCGGCCAAAGGTGGCATCCACATAGACGCCATCCGGCTTAATCCTTAAGGCCTCCAGACACTCATCCAGCAATACTGGACGATGACCAAACTCGCTGCTCACTTCATTCAAAACGACAGACTTTCCAAATCTTCCGGCAGCTCGCCTTCATCGTTTGCCACCTCAGCCAACCACTCATCGCGACTGCCATTCCAGGTTTCTTCATCCCAGATTTCAAATTTATTACCCTGACCAACCAGAACGATGCGCTTATCGAGCTTAGCGTATTCACGCAACACACTCGGCAGCAAGATGCGGCCGTTACCGTCAAGCTCACACTCGCTGGCATACCCCATCAGCAAGCGCTTCAGGCTACGAGCCTTGGAATTGAGATCAGGCAGACGCGCCAGCTTGCGCTCAAGCTGTTCCCAATCGGCCTCAGGAAAAAGCATCAGGCAACCACTAAAATCGACAGTCAACACCAAACGGCCGTCACAAAGCTCCCGCAGGCGCTCACGGTATTTAGCCGGCATCGCCATGCGACCCTTGGCATCGACATTGATAGGGCTCACCCCTTTGAACAACCGTTTTCTCCCCTTGGCGCTTTAAACCACACTTAACCCACTATCGACCACTTTCCCCCACTTCTTGACACTATAGGTATTTCAAGACCTCAATGCAAGCAAAAGCAGGCTTCTCAAAATGGTAAATCTTTCTTTAATGACAACAACTTAGGTGAATGGGCAGCAAAGTGGGAGAGGTTTCAAAATCGACCAAAAAACAATCGATTTTGCAATCAAAATGTTGACCGCAAAACCTAAAGCTTTACTTTAAGTTTCGGTCATTTTAAGAGGCTAAAACAGGATTTCTGGTGAAGAGTAAAAAAATGGAGCCGGCCGATAAGCCGGGTTCTGTCGTGGGCAATCATTCATCTGGGATGCGCGTCACCGCACACCTCAAGCAACCTACCCGGGAACAGTGCGGGCCGCACCATTGCTCCCCTATTTGGTCTTGCTCCGAGTGGGGTTTACCAAGCCGTCGAATGTTACCACCGACGCGGTGCGCTCTTACCGCACCATTTCAACCTTACCGGTCTCGAAAGACTTAGGCGGTATATTTTCTGCTGCACTTTTATCCGTAGGCTCACGCCCCCCAGGCGTTACCTGGCACTCTGCCCTTTGGAGCCCGGACTTTCCTCCATATCTGAAAAAATTCAGATATAGCGATTGCCTGGCCGACTCCGGGCGCAAAGATAACAGCTGGCGAGTTAAAATTCCATTACCCAATTAGACAATTAACCCTTTACCAATATCATGGGCAGACTTATCCTTTAAAGCCTTGCTAAGTAATACCCTCAAACATTAATGCCATATCCGCAACGCACAAGCCTACTGCAAAAACGACTACTGACCCTGACGACAGCCGGCATTCTGGTAACGGCCATAATCGTTGCGTTTACTGTCGCCGTGCCGCTCTATCAACGCGACAAAGCTCACCACGAACTCAATCTAAGGACAACAGTCGAAAATCGCGCCCTTGCCATCAAGGAATACATGAGCATGGTCGGTCAATTGGCAACACAGATCTCCAGCCGCACCTTTGCCCGACAAAAACTCGAGCAATACCAAGCCGGCCACCTAAGCCAGGATGAACTGCAAGCCCTGACCCGACCGGTTTTCTCAGATGCCATGCACGAGGCCCCCGAAATCATCGCCATTACCCGCCTGGATCTACAAGGCAATACCTTGATCGAAGCTGGCCATACCATCCCCGTTGACTTGCGGCCCAGCCAGAGAGATGACTCCGACGCAAAATACTTTATCGGTGCGCCAGTCGAAATCGCCACTGAAACCGTAATACTAATAGACAGCAAAATCTTTAACCGCCAACATCAGCGCATTGGTACGGACATCATCGCCTTTAACAGCAGCGCGCTGGCCAAATTACAACACCAAGACCTAACACACAGCGAAACAACGCTCATCGGTATTTTCGACAAGGGTGCGATAAAAACCGTGTCGTTTAACAAAAACGCACCGGCACAAGCTTTTTCAGCCGACATCAACAATTCAATCAAGACAGCCCTATTACAAGCTATACAAAGCGGAACAGGCATCCACCAATACACCAGCCCCGCAGGCCAAAATTTCATCATTGCCCACACCCGGATCGGCAATTCCCCTTGGATATTGGCAACTAGTGTAGCGACACATCAACTCTACGCCTCTTTGCGTAAGCAGATTTTGGTAATCGCACTGATCGTATTCGCGCTAATCTGTCTGGCGACACTAACCATCATCTACCTGCTACGACCACTGACAGGCAAAATACTCATCCACACCGACGAACTGCAGGATCAAATTCACAAAAATACTATCGAACTGCAACGCAGCAACAGGGCATTGCAGACATTGAGCGCCTGTGGCAACGCGCTCATCCACGCCGACAATGAAGAAGACTTATTGCGTAAAGTGTGCAGCATCATGGTCGGTGTTGGTGGCTATCGCCTGGCCTGGATTGGCTATGCCCAGAATGACGCAGCCAAATCCGTGCTACCCATGGCCCAAGCTGGTTTTGAAGACGGCTACCTGGACAACGCCCAACTAAGTTGGTCCGAAGGCAACGAACGTGGCCGCGGCCCAGCGGGCACAGCAATCCGCACTGGTGCAGCCGCCATTATCCGCGACACCTTAAATGACGCCCGCTACGAACCCTGGCGTGACGAAGCCCACAAACGCGGCTTCGCCTCAACCATCGGCCTGCCGCTGCGCCACGAGGAAAATACCTTTGGCTGCCTCTCCATCTATGCCGCCGAACGCAATGCCTTTGATAGTGAAGAGGTCAGACTATTGACCGAACTCAGCGAAGACCTAGCCTACGGCATCGTAAGCCTGCGCACCCGCGCCGAGAGAGAATGGGCTGAACAGGAGCTGGCCGACTCGGAAGAACGCTGGCGCTCCTTAACCGAAAGCTCACCCGATCATATATTGACACTCAACTCGGCATTGCGAATAGAATTTGCCAATGCAGCCGCCCCCGGCATGAAGATCGAAGACCTAATCGGCAGGTCGATCCTGGACTACATTCAAAAACCACTCAAACGCCATGAAGTTCAAACCAAACTAGAAAAGACATTAGATGACGGCAGCCCTTGCAGCTACGAAACCGAGTATCAAACGCCTGATGGCAATCACATTTGTTATGAATCACGTGTAGCACCACGCATTGTCGATAACACAATCGTCGGCCTAACCTTGAACGCCCGCGACATTAGCCAACGCAAACTGGACGAGGCACGCATCCAGCATCTCGCCTATCACGACGAACTGACCAATCTGCCCAACCGACGCCTGCTGATGGATAGACTGGAACACAACATCAGCATAACCAAACGTCACCAGACCAAGGGGGCGCTGCTGTTTCTCGATCTGGATCGCTTCAAAACCATCAACGACTCACTCGGTCACGCCACCGGCGACGCCATCCTCCGCGAAGTCGCTAAGCGCCTAAGCCTAAATGTGCGCGCCGAGGATAGTGTCGCCCGACTCGGCGGCGATGAGTTCATGGTGCTGTTACCTGAACTTAACAACGATCCAGATGAGGCCAGCTACGAGGCCAAACTGGTGGCCGAAAAACTACGCAAAAGCCTATCTGAACCTTATCACCTCAATGGCCATCATTATCACACCAGCCCCAGCATCGGCATCGTTATTTTCCCCTTCGACAATGAAACTGCCGACGACGTACTCAAACACGCAGATACCGCCATGTATCGATCCAAAGCCGCTGGCGGAGACGCTATCCGCTTTTACAAACCAAGCATGCAAAAGGTTGCCGACCAACGCCTGAACCTGGAAAAAGATCTGCGCAGCGCACTGGAAAACGAGCAATTCGAGCTACACTACCAACCCCTAATCGACCACGATGATCAATTGATCGGCTGCGAGGCCCTGCTACGCTGGAACCATCCTCAACAAGGTTGGATTTCACCGGAAAAGTTCATCCCAGTTGCCGAAGAAAGCGGCTTGATCCTAACAATAGGCGAATGGGTGGCGCAACAAGCCATCAAACAACTTAAGCTGTGGCAGGACCAAAGTTGGAGCCAACAAACCGGGTTTCTTGCCATCAACATCAGCGCCCGCCAGTTCCATCAAGCCAACTTTGTCGATGGCATTACCCGCATCCTGCAAGAGCAACAGGTCAACCCTGACCACCTCAAACTAGAGCTGACCGAATCATTGGTAATCGAAGATATCGCCGACACAGTGGCCAAAATGGAAGCACTGCGCAAACTTGGGGTGCGCATTGCCATTGATGATTTTGGCACCGGTTATTCATCACTTGCCTATCTCAAGCGCCTACCTATAGATCAGATCAAAATCGATAAATCATTCGTTCTTGATATCTGCGAAGACAGCAATGATGCCGCAATTGTTGAAACCATCATTTCAATGGCACAACACCTCAGCCTGGGCATCATTGCCGAAGGCGTGGAAACAGTGGGGGTATTGGACATACTAAAGAATAATCAGTGCCAAATATTTCAAGGCTTTTATTTCAGCCACGCACTGCCTAGCGACGAGCTTGCGCAATACGCCAACAGCGTCAAATCACCCGCGTTCGCTTAAAACACCGAGACAACATTCCTATTTTTCTAACAATGTCAGCCCCAGGCGATACAAGTCATTTTTTTTCAGCCCTGAAATTTTGGCCGCCAGAGCAGCGGCCTGCTTGAGCGGCAACTCCTGCATCAGAATAACCAACACCTTTTTCGCTTCAGCACTGACAGCCTCATCCTCAACCGCAGCAGCTCCTTGCACCAGCACCACAAACTCACCCCGACACTGATTCGCATCGGACTCGAGCCAAGACAGTAAAGCAGACAAACTATCGCCATGAATGGTTTCAAAACGCTTGCTCAATTCGCGCGCAATAACCGCCTGACGCTGCGCCCCAAACACATCAGCCATATCCGCCAGCGATGCCTGTATACGATGGGTAGACTCATAAAAGATCAATGTTCTAGAATCATCCACCAAGGCCTGCAAGCGCTGGCAGCGAGCCGCTGACTTAGCCGGCAGAAAACCTTCAAATACAAATCGATCGGAGGCCAAGCCGGAGGCTGACAAGGCGGTAATCATGGCGCAGGCACCTGGCAGCGGCACCACCTGGACACCCGTTTCACGGGCGGCACGAATCAAGTGATAACCAGGGTCACTGACCAGCGGCGTGCCAGCATCAGAAATCAAGGCCACACTATCACCCAATTGGATTCGTTCGACCAGCTTGTGGCACAGCTGCCGCTCATTATGTTCATGGTAAGCCAGTGCTGGCGTTTTAATACCAAAGTGCTGCAACAATCGAGCACTGTGACGGGTATCTTCCGCGGCAATCACATCAACTTGATTCAACACCTCAATCGCCCGCGGCGTCATATCAGCGAGGTTACCAATCGGGGTGGGAACCACGTAAAGCAGCCCTTGATTTACCATTATTTATACACCTTTCGCGACACAGGCTACAGGGTAGCATGCCGTGATATACTGCCCGAAACCGGTTTCAGACATAAACAAATCACATTCTATTCATAACCTTATATGCCGCACCCTGCTATGCACAACAAGCGCCTGAACCACCTCGGACTGCTGGTAATAATCGCCCTGTTTAGTGGCTGTAGCACAGCGCCCGAGCAACCCAGTCGCCAGTCACTGGCACCAAACCAACTGCTTGAACAGGCTGAAGACTCCAGCGCTAGAGGCAGCTATGTCAGCGCAGCACAAACCTATCTGCAACTGGCGCAAAAAAGTAACGCTAGCGAACGGCAAAAATATCTTTTAACCGCAACCACCATCCTGGTGCGTGGTCAACACATCGATCACGCCAACAGTGTTTTGGCGCAAATCAGCCCTGCCATGCTCAGCCCACGGGATCAGATCCAGTATCGCTTTACCCGGGCACGCATTGCTCTTTACGAACAACAGCCTGAAGCCGCCCTCGAACACCTGCGGCTGCCAAGCAGCAACATTCCGCCGACAGAGATTCAAACCTGGCTCAGACTGCGCGCAGATGCCTACGCCATGAGCGGCAATCACCTTGAATCAGTACGCGAGCGCATTGTCCTGGAAACCAAGCTAGGCAGCAGCGCTGAGGTCCATCGCAATCATCAACAAATATGGCAAGACTTGAGCCAGCTAAACAGCACTGCATTGCGGACGCTGCGCACCGACCCAGCACCCGATGTGCTCAGCGGCTGGCTTGAGCTCGGTTATATACACAAAGCAACGGCCAACCTGCCTGACCGCCTACACAGCCAGCTGCAGCAATGGCTGGCAAACTACCCCAGCCATCCAGCCGCCGATCAGTTTATCAATGAACTGCTGACCTACCAGGATATCCAACTGGATCGTCCGCAACACATTGCCTTGCTGCTGCCCCTGAGCGGCAACTTTGCGGCCCCGGCCAAGGCTATCAGGGACGGCTTTCTAGCGGCCTACTACAGCCGCAGCAATCGTCGCTATTCTCCTGAAATTAAAATCTATGACACTAGTGATGAGGTCATGATTGGTCTGGAGGTCTACCAACAGGCCGTCGACAACGGCGCCGACATGATCATCGGACCACTGCACAAACCCCTGTTGGAGGCTGTCGCTGCGCTCGATGAAATCCCCGTCAAAACACTGGCCTTGAATTATCTCGGCGAAGAGACACTAGTCGCAGAAAATTTTTTTCAATACGGCCTACTGCCTGAAGATGAAGCCCGTCAGGTAGCTGAACGTGCCTGGCTAGACGGCTACAACAAAGCACTGGTCCTGGCACCGGAAGGTGAGTGGGGTGAACGCATGCTCAACACCTTTCAACAACACTGGCAACAACTGGATGGCAACACGGTAGAAGTCCAACGCTACAATCCAGCACTGCATGACTTCGCCGCCCCGGTTATCAACTTGCTCAATATCGATGAAAGCAGACAGCGCAAAGATGAACTTCAACAACTGACTGGACTGACGCTCAAATTCGAACCACGCCGGCGCCGGGATGTCGATTTCATTTACGTCGCTGCCTTCCCCAACCAGGCTCGCCAGATTCGACCACAGTTGAAATTCTATTACGCTGCAGATGTGCCTATCTACAGCACCTCGCATGCCTTCAGCGGCGAAACCAACACCACCCAGGATAGGGACATGGACGGCATTACCTTTAGCGACATGCCCTGGGTTTTTACCAACGGCAAAGGCCATCAGCCCGACTGGCGCATGTTTACTGACACCTGGCCAAGCAATGCCAGGCCTTTCAAACGCCTCTATGCCATGGGCATCGATGCCTATCGCCTTATAAGTCATTTAAATAGCATGCGCGGCAACCAGCAAAACCACATCAATGCCGAAACTGGCAATCTCTATCTGGACGAAAACAACCGCATTCACCGTCAACTACTCTGGGCTCGCTTCAAGTCGGGCAAGCCACAGCTTATCGATGCAACACCTGCGCTAAACAACAAACCCTCATGATTCGTGGCAGCAAACAGCAGACCGGCCAGGCTGCCGAATCAACGGCCTGCGACCATCTGCTACGGCGCGGCCTGCAACTGATTGAGCGCAACTATCACTGCCGTCAGGGCGAGATTGACCTGATCATGCGCGATGGCAACTACACTGTTTTTGTCGAAGTTCGCTATCGCCGCAACAGTGGTTTTGGCTCAGCCGCCGAAAGCGTCGACCAACGGAAACAGCGAAAAATAATCACCGCCGCATCACACTATCTACAGCAACACAGCAAGCTGGCCCAACAGCCAGCCCGTTTCGATGTTATTTCAATCTCACCGCAAGGCAAGGAAACCAACATCGACTGGATTCAGGATGCCTTTCAGGTGACATAGCGTTAAACTTCGAACACAAGACAGACAGCGAGGATTCTATTTATGGATGTAGTTACACGCATTCAACAAACATTTAACGACAGTGCCAACAGCAAACAGGACGCCGCAGAAAAACTGGCTCCTGTCATTGCCGATGCCGCCACGCTATTGGTTCAACAACTGCTCGGCGGCCACAAAATCCTCAGCTGTGGCAATGGTGGCTCAGCAGCTGATGCCCAGCACTTTTCATCTGAACTGCTCAACCGCTTTGAAATGGAGCGTCCTGGCCTACCCGCTATCGCCCTGACCACAGATAGCTCGACCATCACATCGATCGCCAATGACTTTCGTTACGAAGAGGTATTTGCCAAACAGATTCACGCACTGGGACAAGACGGTGATGTACTGCTGGCTATATCCACCAGTGGCCGCTCACCCAACATCATCAACGCCATCGATGCCGCCCATGAACGCGGCGTCAGAGTGATCGCGCTGTCTGGCCGTGATGGTGGCGAGGTTCCCGCCCATCTCAAAGATGGCGACGTTGAAATCCGTGTACCATCCGACTCTACTGCCAGAATCCAGGAAATACACCTACTGGTAATTCACTGTCTGTGCGAACAGATTGACCTACAAATCTTCGGATAATAAGGATTAAATCATGCCCAGACTGGTTCGTTTTCTTTTCGTCAGCCTAATTAGCACCATCCTTATTTCTGGTTGTGCAGCACCCGTCATCGTTGCCGGTGGCGCCATTGCCGGAGCGGCGGCAGTCGATCGTCGCGATGCCAACACCATCATCGATGACAACAACATCAGCCTCAAGATCGAGGAGAAAATCTATACCGATGACAGCATCAGGCGCCACATCCACGTCAACGTCAACACTTACAACGGCGTAGTACTACTAACTGGCGAAGTTCCAACCACAGAGATGCGCAATGTAGTCGTGAGCCACGCCCAACATGTCGCCAAGGTAAAACAGATTAACAATGAAACCATTGTTGCACCGGCCTCAGATTTTAAGTCACGCCGCCAAGACACTTGGATCACCACTAAAGTTAAGTCAACCCTGTTGAGTGAGAAAAAGATCAATGGCCTGCACTTCAAGGTGGTCACAGAAAACCAGATCGTCTACCTACTAGGCCTGGTGACACGCACTGAAGGTGACATTGCCGCCAATGCCGTGCGCCAGGTTGACGGTGTCAAACAAATCATCAAGCTGTTTGAATACCAATAGACCCGCAAGTGAAAATCACAAATGCAATACTGACGTGTCTAGGCGAGATTGTCGGCAAAGAAAACCTGCTGACAGCCGCCTCTGACTGCTGGCCCTATGGCTACGACAACAGCCGTCATCAGGCCATGCCCGATGCCGTGGTACTGGCCAACCAACAAGAACAAATCCAGCCACTGGTAGAACTCTGCAATCAGCATAAGATTCCGCTGATTGCCCGCGGCCGCGGCACCGGCACCACGGGCGCCACTGTGCCCATCCATGGCGGCATCGTATTGTCGCTGGAACGCATGAACCGCATCATCAAGGTGGATCCGGCCAACCGCGTCATGGTGGTTGAACCCGGCGTAACGAATCAGCAAGTACAGGATGCCGCCAGGGAACATGGCTTTTTCTGGTCACCGGATCCCACCAGCGCCGCCTTTTGTAGTGTCGGCGGCAACCTGGCCTACAACTCGGCCGGGCCGCGCACGGTCAAATACGGTTCGACCCGCGATAACGTCCTCGGTCTGCGCGCCATCAGCGGTGCCGGCAAAGCGATTCGCACCGGCGTCTACACCAGCAAGGGCGTAGTCGGTTATGACCTTACCCGCCTGCTGATCGGTTCAGAGGGAACACTAGCCATCATCACCGAGGCCAACCTCAAACTGACACCATTGCCAGAGGCAAAACGCACCCTACAAGCCATCTACCAGGATATCGACAGCGCTGCCAAGGCGGTCTCGGCCATCATGGCTCAGCCAGTGACGCCCTGCGCGCTGGAATTTATCGATGGCCAGGCGATTGAGATGATCCGCAGCTACTCCGAGGCCGAGCTACCGCAAGGGGCTGGCGCCATGCTAATGATCGAGGTCGATGGCCTCGAAGCAGGCCTGGATCAGGCTGCCGAAACCGTTGCCGCAGCGGCCCGCACCGATGGCTTGCTAAGCATCACCTTGGCCAAAAACAAGCAGCAAGTAAAGCAACTTTGGGACACACGTAAAGCCCTGTCTCCGGCACTGCGCAACATCGCACCAAAGAAGATCAACGAAGATGTGGTGGTACCTGTCTCTGAAATCCCTATCCTGATCAATGGTCTGACAGATCTAGCAAAAAAGCATGACATCACCATCGTCAATTTCGGTCATGCCGGCAATGGCAACATCCACGTCAATCTATTGGTCGACCCTGATGACCCACAACAAATGCGACGTGCCGAGCAATGTCTGGATGAGGTCTTCAGCCTGGTACTGGAACTCAACGGCAGCATCTCCGGCGAACACGGAGTTGGCTTGGTCAAACGAGACTTTGTCAGCCGAGAAATTGACGCCGCCACTCTCGAGCTAATGCACAAAATCAGAGTCCAATTCGACCCCAATAACATCCTCAATGCAGATAAAAAGCTGCCGCCCTTAGCGTACTTAAATCCACAATGAGGCAATGAAACAACTACTCATAATCCTGGGCTTTAGTCTTGTCGGACTCGGTTTTATCGGCATCTTTGTACCTATGCTGCCAACCGTTCCATTCATCCTGCTTGCTGCCGCCTGCTTCGCCAAATCATCACCACGCATTCATCAATGGCTGCTAGAACACCGCCATTTCGGCCCTAGCGTGCATCACTGGCAAACCAGCCGCACCATCCCCAAACGAGCCAAAATTATTGCCGTGATAAGCATTATATGCAGCGGCGCCATTTCGATTTATTTGGTTAACATGATTGCAATCAAGTTAATAATTGCCAGCCTACTGCTAATCCCCGTATTTATAATTCTGCGTCTACCCACCAGTGAATCTATTGTCAGCGCAAAAATACCCCCACCCACAAGCCACTGATAACACCTAAAAAATCACCCGCACCACACACTCTAGTCAACATCTACCCTATAGGTGCGTCAAAACAAACCGATATATATAGAGAGGATCAATTTTCTTAGGGGTGGGTAAACAGACAATGAAACCTTTATTGACAGTTCTTGGCTTTCTTTTTCTCGGCTTGGCCGTATTAGGCGCCATCTTACCGGTGATGCCAACCACCTGTTTTGTGCTAATGGCAGCAGCCTGCTTTGCCAAATCATCACCACGCTTTTACAACTGGCTGCTGGCCAGCCGCGTCTTTGGACCGATGATCAACCAATGGCAAACCACCCGTTCAATGCCCAAGCGAGCCAAAGCCATAGCCATCACCAGCATCCTTTTTTCAGGCACAATTTCTATCTATGTGATTGGTTCTTTAATGGTGCAAAGCATCGTAGCAGCAATATTACTGATCCCGATTGTGATTATCCTAAGCGTTCGCAACACTGAGGACTTGTGTCCGGTACAACAATCCCGCCTCCGCTAGGGCTAAGGCTACAAACCCAATATTGAAGAATAAATTTTTTCATCTTCTTGCGAATAACAGCAGGCAATAATTTCAGCAAAACGGTTCTCAAAGAGCTTCATTTCTTCCAAGGCAATAACAGCAGCCTGCCTTTTCGGATAACCATAAATGCCTGTGCTAATGCAAGGGAAGGCAATACTACGCAGGTCCCGATCCATCGCCAGCTTAAAGCTCTCGTGATAGCAATTGTGTAGCAACTCAGCCTCACCCTGATCACCACCTTGCCAAACAGGGCCGACAGTATGAATCACATATCTTGCAGGCAAATGAAAGCCCAGCGTCAGGCGTGCCTCCCCCGTCGGACAAGCATCGAGACGCTCACAGGCCTCATTCAACTCATACCCCGCGGCACGCCGGATCGCACCATCCACCCCAGCACCTGGGGCCAAACTAGGGTTGGCGGCATTAACGATAACATCGACATTGAGCTTGGTGATGTCACCACAAACAACCTTAATCATCTAGCTCTCCTGTTAGAAATACACCTCTAGTAATATCGTCATAGCGAATAAAACGTTTATGACTAACTCAAACAGCAGACACAAAAAAGGCAGGAAAAACCTGCCTTTCTAGATGTTCTGAGCTACTTCACCACTCTGAGACTAGGACGCCCCTTGCCGGGTGGCGCAGGCGGCTCAGGTGGATTGTCGTCCGGCGGCTCCGAACCAGTGCCGTCGTCGAGAACTTCATCATCATCGGAAAAGACCATGCCTCGTCCATTTTCTTTAGCATAAACGGCCAACACGGCTGGCGCCGGTACGCTGACCTCCATTGAAACACCACCAAAGCGGGCGTTAAACATCACCCAGTCATTGCTTAGGTCCAGGTCTCGCACCGCCTGCGGACTCACGTTCAAAATAATACGGCCATCTTGAACATACTGTTCAGGGATAGTGACATTCGGCGCCTCGGCATTAACCAGCAAATAAGGTGTCAGGTCGTTGTCGACTATCCACTCATAGATAGCCCGAATCAGATAGGGACGGGAAGAAATCACAATAAAATCCTTTGACAAGTTTAGCGACGAAGGTCTCGCTCTTCCTCGGTCAGGCTGGCCTGAAAAGTTTCACGTTTAAAAATCCGCTCGGCATACTCCAACAATGGTTTAGCCTGGGCAGGAAATTCAATACCATAGCTGGGTAACCGCCACAACAAGGTAGCCAACGTGCAATCCACCAAAGTAAACTCGTCGCTCATAAAAAATGGTTTCTGTTCAAAGATTGGCGCAACAGCAATCAAACCATCACGCAGGACAATACGGGCCTTATCGGCCTTGCTGCTATCCAGACCGACCAGGTCATCCAACAAACTCATCCAATCACGCTCAACACGATACAGAAACAGACGACTCTGGGCGCGCGACACAGGATCAATCGGCATCAAGGGAGGGTGAGGGAATCTCTCATCCAGGTACTCCATGATGATACGCGAATGGTATAACACCAAATCACGATCAATCAGGGTTGGCAGAGAATTATAGGGGTTTAGTTCAAGCAGATCTTCGGGTAGGTGATGATCTTCAACGGCAACCACTTCAGCGCTGATATTCTTTTCTGCCAGCACAATCCGGGCGCGATGACTATATGGACAATTATTATCCGAATAGATAGTCATCACCGGTTTTCTACCTGCAGATACCGCCATTACTCAAATTTCCTATTCAACATCCAAACTACGTCAGTCACGCCTCAACAACAGAGTCATAACACACAAAAAACCAGGATGGATATTATACCCTTGCGCCACACTGTTTGTCAGAACGGAGATAAAATAGTCAGTGAAATTATTTTACTATCAACTTGCCACGATACATTCCCATTTGGCAGCTAAAACCAAATTCACCTGCTTCATCCAATTTCAGCTCCACCTGTTTCGATCCGGCTAACGGCAGCTCAACACTAAGCCCCAATTCAGCGAAGATTACCTGCTCTGCACAAGGTGAGGCGTCACGCCGAATAAAGTTAAGAATGACCGCCTGACCGCGACCAACCTCAATGACCGAAGGCACATAAACACCGGCATCAACAATCACATCAATTGATTTCTGTGCCACCAGAACCTTGCCTGACTTGGCCAGCCAAAACCACCAGACAATAAAACCGATTAATACTAACGCCAGTAGGTTAATCAAGATATCCATCAATGTTTATCCGTCGATTCAAACCAACGCAAACGATTGGCATTGCTCACCACCGTTACCGAGGACATCGCCATCGCTGCACCGGCGATCACCGGGTTAAGCAACAACCCAGTGAACGGAAACAACAATCCAGCTGCCACCGGAATTCCCAGGCTGTTATAAACAAAGGCACCAAAAAGGTTCTGTTTGATATTACGCAATGTCGCCTTGGACACCTCGATAGCATCGACCACACCATGCAGCGAACCGCGCATCAAGGTGATATCAGCACTTTCTATAGCAACATCAGTACCGCCGCCGATGGCAAAACCAACATCAGCCCGCGCCAGGGCTGGCGCGTCATTAATACCATCACCAACCATACCAACCACTTCACCGCGACCTTGCAATTCAGCCACTTTATTGGCTTTATCGCCAGGTAAGACTTCGGCCAGCACCTCATCCACCCCAACCTGCTGTGCCACCGCGTCAGCCGTTGCTCGATTATCACCCGTCAACATCACCACCTTCAAACCCGCCCGCTGCAGCCGTTCAATAGCGGCCTTTGAATCGGCCTTGATAGGATCAGCCACCGCAACGATGCCAAGATAAACACCATCGACCGCAACAAACATCGGCGTCTGCGCTTGAGCCGCCAGGCGCTGAGCCTGATTAATATGGACACTGATACCAATCTGCTGATCGGACATCAGTTTTTCATTGCCCAGTAACACCCGCTGATCAGCCACATCACCCTGCACACCATGTCCGGCGATAGCACTAAAATTCTGCACCTTGGCCAAATCGAGATTACCCTGTTTAGCCGCCGCGACGATGGCTTCAGCCAACGGGTGCTCCGAACCAGCCTCAATACTGGCCGCCACAGACAACAACCCCTGCTCATCACCATCAACAGCAATCAATTGAGTTACCGCCGGCCGACCTTCGGTCACCGTGCCAGTCTTATCCAGCACCATCGTGGTCAACTGCCCAGCTCTCTGCAAAGCCTCACCATTGCGGATCAATACGCCGTATTCCGCTGCCTTGCCCACGCCCACCATGATTGAGATCGGTGTTGCCAGGCCCAGCGCGCAGGGGCAGGCGATAATTAACACTGTCATAGTGGTCACCAGCACATAGGCGAGCCTGGGCTCAGGACCAAAATTGAACCAGGCCAGAAAAGTCAGTACGGCGATGATCAACACGGTTGGCACAAACACCGCTGCAATTCTGTCAGCCAACCGGCCTATGGCCGGCTTAGAGTTCTGCGCCTGGCGTACCAGTTCGATAATCCGAGCCAAGGCGGTATCTTTACCTATACGAGACGCGCGAAACAACACCGAGCCGGACTTGTTGATGGTTCCGGCCACCACCTCGTCACCCAGCTGTTTTTCCACTGGCATAGGCTCACCGGTGAGCATGGCCTCATCGACGCTGGTATAACCCTCGATAATGACACCATCAACGGCGATCTTTTCACCCGGCCGCAGCCGTAGCGTCTCATCCAAGCCAACCAGCTCAATCGGCACGTCGACCTCCTGACCGTTGCGCACCACCCGCGCCGTCTTCGGCTGCAGACCGATCAAACGTTTAATGGCTTCCGAGGTCTTGCCACGGGCACGCATCTCCAGCGCCGAACCAAAATTGATCAGCGCAATAATGATCACCGCCGCCTCAAAATAGACATGCTGGGCCTGCTCTGGTACCAGATCCGGCATCAAGACAATCAACATTGAATAGACCCAGGCGGTGCCGGTACCCAGGGCAATCAAGGTATCCATATTGGCGTTATGATTCCTGAACGACTTCCA
>CAMYNQ010000025.1 GCA_947259785.1 uncultured Chromatiaceae bacterium
TTGGCCAGATTAACAGTCGCGATTACTGGTTGAACGATATTATCAAAAATGCAGACGTTGTCAGTGTGCAACAAAATGACACAATTCAATCTCATGCAGCTAAGGCTTCGTTGACACTGGCTGAAACGAAATTGACTGAGTTTGATTCAATTAGTTTGGTTGAGCCGTTACGTGAAACCCTGGTCAAAAAGAAGCAGAAGATGGAAATGGCCTTGGCGGCCTATCGCAAAACCAGTGAATATGGATATGCTGAGTCGGTCACTGCCGCAAATCATAGAATTGGTGAAATA
Organism: uncultured Chromatiaceae bacterium; assembly: GCA_947259785.1. GTDB lineage: Bacteria > Pseudomonadota > Gammaproteobacteria > Tenderiales > Tenderiaceae > Tenderia. Next base: position 291 of record CAMYNQ010000025.1, read on the forward strand.
TATTTTAAGTTAAGTGCCGCCTTGCTTGAATCAGCTCGTCCAGCTGGTCTTGATGATGAAGAGTTGGAGCAGTATGAAATGATGCTTGAAGAACAGGCATATCCATTTGAAGAGCAGGCGATTAAGTTTCTTGAGTCCAATGCCGCGCGTATTGATGAGGGGCTATATACCCAGTGGGTAGATAAATCTTTCACTACCTTGGGCAAATTATTGCCAGCGCAATACGCAAAACAAGAATTACCAACTGAGGTAATCGATGTTTTACACTAGGCATATTATAAGTCTGTTATTGCTAGTTGCCTTGGCAGCCTGTAGTACTGCCCCTAAACAGAAATACAACGCTGCTGCCCTGGATGAGTACCAAACGGCGCTTGCAGCGATGAAGGCAGGGCAGAGTGATGAGGCGATTAAATACTTATTGCAGATGACAGAGGGGTATCCAACGCTCGCTGGTCCATATGCAAACCTTGGTTTGTTGTATCAACGTCAAGGCCGGCCCAAAGAGGCTACAGTGGCTTTTGATAAAGCGTTAACTCTGCAACCCACTAGTGCAAAAATTTATAATAGTGCGGCTGTTTTTTATCGTTCGCAGGGGCGTTTTCATGATGCAGAGTCAGCTTATCTTCAAGCAATAGAAAAATCATCCAGCTATGCTGACCCCATTTTAAATCTGGCAATCTTGTATGATTTGTATTTAAAACAGCCAGGCAAGGCGATTAAGTACTACAAACATTATCTTGCCTTGAACGATAAAAATAATGAACAGGTAGCGTTGTGGTTGGCTGATCTTGAACAGCGCCAGCCTTAGTCGGATGTGCTGAGCTGTTATACCGCTGGTTAAGGTCTGTTTGGGTCTAGAATGGTGTTGTGTAGATTGTTTTTATTCGCTAGCGGGTAATCCAAGGTGTAATGCAGACCACGGCTTTCCTTGCGCTGTATCGCTGAGCGAACGATGAGCTCTGCAACCAGCACCAGGTTACGCAGTTCTAGTGAATCATTGTTGACCGTATGGCTGACGTAGTATTCGTCGATCTCTTTTTGTAGTACCTGAATTCGTTTGGCTGCGCGTTGCAGACGTTTGTCGGTACGGACGATGCCAACATAGTCCCACATCACGCGGCGCAGTTCATCCCAGTCATGGGCAATGAGTATTTCTTCGTGGGATTCTGTCACACGACTGGCGTCCCATTCAGGTAGGCTGGGTGCTTTATAGGCTTTATTGAGACGGGCAGTAATTTCTTGTCCGGCAGCCTTGGCAAATACCAGGCATTCAAGCAAGGAGTTGCTGGCCATTCGGTTGGCGCCGTGCAGTCCGGTGAAGGCTGTTTCACCAATGGCGTAGAGATTGCCGACATCGGTCTGGCCGTGTAAGTCGGTAATAACACCACCACAGGTGTAGTGTGCAGCGGGTACTACTGGGATAGCCTCTTGGCTGATGTCGATGCCGAACTCCAGGCACTTTCTGTAGACGTTGGGGAAATGAGTGCGAATGAAATCGGCCGGTTGGTGGCTGATATCAAGATAGACGCAATCGATGCCTAGGCGCTTCATCTCATGGTCAATGGCGCGGGCGACGACATCACGTGGTGCCAATTCGGCATTAGGGTGAAAATCGGGCATGAAACGTGTGCCGTCGGGTAATTTAAGAATGCCACCTTCGCCGCGGATGGCCTCAGTAATCAGGAACGACTTGGCCTTGGAGTGATAGAGGCAGGTAGGATGAAATTGAATGAACTCCATATTGGCGACCCGGCACCCGGCACGCCAGGCCATTGCAATGCCATCGCCGGTGGAAACATCCGGGTTGCTGGTGTAGAGATAAACCTTACCTGCACCACCGCTGGCGAGCACAGTGAAGCGGCTGGCGAGGGTGATGACTTGTTGATTTTGTCTGTCTAATACATAGCCGCCCTGGCAGTGATGGTTTTCATCTATGATCAGGTCGATGACGATATGCTTTTCCAGTACATCGATATTGGGGTGGCTTTTGAGCTGGCTGACCAGGCTGTTCTGAATTTCTTTACCGGTAGCGTCAGCTGCGTGCAACACGCGGCGGTGACTGTGACCACCTTCACGGGTCAGATGGAAATCACAGCTGCCGTCGGGGCGGGTTTCACGGTCAAAGTCGACGCCGCATTGCACCAGCCAGTCGATGGCCTCGCGGCCATGTTCGACGGTGTAGCGCACCACATCTGGATCGCATAGGCCGGCGCCAGCGAGCTGGGTGTCCTCAATGTGTGATTCAACTGAGTCTTTGGCATCCAACACCGCGGATATGCCACCCTGGGCGTAATAAGTGGCACCTTCGCGCAGCGCTCCCTTGGTGATGACGGCAACTTTTGCGCTGCTGGCCAGGTGTAATGCCAGGCTTAGGCCAGCGGCACCTCCGCCAATAATGATGGCGTCATAATTTAGTTGTGTCATGTCTGATTGAGTACAATAAGGTTAAATATTTTCAAATACTTATCATATAATAAGTTCTTTTTATTCTGAACTGAACCCCGGAGGGATTGTGCGGTCTATTCGTTAACAAATAATAATGAAGACTAATAATAACAGTATGGATGGTCTGCATGGCTGAATATAAAGCGGATCAGGCGTTGGTGGAACGTGTGCAGGGAGGCGATAAGGCGGCCTTTGATTTGTTGGTACTTAAGTATCAAAATCGGGTTGTTAATCTAATCTCGCGCTATGTCTATGATTCAGCGGAGGTTTATGATGTGGCACAAGAGGCCTTTATCAAGGCTTATCGGGCGCTGCCGAACTTCAGGGGCGATAGCGCCTTCTATACCTGGTTGTACCGGATTGCCATTAACACGGCCAAAAACTACCTGGTTGCCCAGGGACGCAGGCCACCAAAGACTGACGTAGATGTTCAGGATGCGGAACAATATGGCAGCTATGATGATCTTAAAAATTATGAAACGCCTGAAGGATTGATGCAGAAGAGCGAAGTCGAGCAGGTAGTGGTGGAAACAATGCAAAAGCTACCAGAAGATTTGCGCACTGCGATTACGCTGCGTGAGTTGGAGGGTTTGAGCTACGATGAGATTGCCGAGGCAATGGGCTGTCCTGTTGGCACGGTCAGGTCTCGGATATTTAGGGCGCGTGAAGCGATTCAGAAACAATTGGAACCATTGTTGTAGAATAGTATCCAACCAACAAGTACATGGTGGAAACAATATGAAAGAAGAAATTTCGGCATTAATGGATGGTGAGGTTGGTGAGCAGGAAATGCAGCAATCGCTGCGTGATATGCGTAATGACCCTGAAAAACGTGATTGTTGGGAGCAATATCACATCATTGGTGATGCCCTAAGAAACAATTTACCGCCCAATCTGAATCGAAGTTTCGTCAATAACATTAGCCAAGCCATTGCCAAAGAAGACCTGCCTGCGCCTGAAATAACGCCACTTAAACAAAAAACCAACAATACTACTAAACGCCGTCACGCTGTTGCCAATCCATTTACCGGTTTTGCCCTTGCCGCTTCGGTGGCTGTGGTGGCCTATGTTGGTGTGGGAATGGTTGCCGTTGATGAGCAGGCTGCCGGGCCACGTATGGCCAGTGCGCCGATAACCGTTGCACCGTTAGCCCAGCAGCAGTTAGCCAATTCAAGTCTACAGTCTGGGATTCAGACTGTAGAGGGGCAGCAATGGAGTACGAGTAAACCCGCGCTTGAATCCAAGCTGAATAATTATCTCAATAGTCATCGCAACGTAGCCGGAGCGGTGCGTCCTGCGGTAATACCTCAGGCACGTTTGGTGATTAGTCGTCCGGTCTATGGTGAATAGCGATTAAAATGTCTCTTAGGCGCATTGGCAGCAAGCTCTTTTGTCGTAATGTCGGCTTCTTTCAGGTAGTAGTCATTAATAAAGTTAGTTTTAAAGCGTTGAATAATTTATACGTAGCCTTGCTGGCGCTGTTTTTTTCAGCCTATGCTGGTGCAGCTGAATCTATCTCACCTAGTCAATGGCTGGAAAGAATGTCTGCTGCGCTACAGGAGCAAAATTACCAAGGAATTTTCATCTATCGTCGTGCCGAAGATTTGGCGGCTATGAAGGTTACTCATGTTGCCGACGAACATGGTGCTCGAGAAATGCTTGAAACACTGACGGGTGAAGCCCGCAGCGAGATGCGTACTACTCCGGCGACTAATACAGATGGTGTTGGTCAACTTTCAAAGATTGATCATTATTATAGCCTTGAATTGCTTGGCAATGACCGCGCTGCTGGGCGTGTTACACAGTTGATTTCGGTTACTCCTAAGGATGAGTATCGTTATGGTTATCGTCTCTGGTTGGATCAGGCGACAGGTCTATTGCTTAAGTCTGATCTGTTGGATCAGAACGGCGAGATTCTTGAACAGGTGATGTTTACTTCACTTGAGTTGCTGCAGCCAGAGCAAATTGCTGATTTAATAGGCATCAATAAAGGCATCAATAACCGTTCAGCCATATCAAATTCTAAGACAATTGCTGAACCGGTTAGTCCGAAAAGTAGCTGGGTGGTTGGGAAACTGCCAAAGGGTTTTGTCCTGATGAATGCTCACTCGAATAGCCCTAATAGTGCCTTTGATCACAGTGTTTACAGTGATGGCTTGGCATCGGTTTCTGTATTTATTGAACGAGCCAAATCTGAAGGTGATGCCTTTGTTGGCGTCTCGCGTATGGGAGCTGTTAGCGCTTTTGGTAATGTCGATGCCGGCTATCAAATTACGGTGGTCGGTGACGTGCCAGAGGTGACTGTGACAACGATAGGACAGTCCATTAGCCTGGAAACAGGGTCTCAATGATTGAAGAAACAGGCCAGATTATTTCCTGCGATGGCGACTATGCTTGGGTTGAGACTGAGCGTAAGAGTGCCTGCTCCAGTTGTTCGGCTAACAAGGGTTGTGGCACCGGGGCTTTGTCCAAGGTCTACGCAAATCGCTTTACCCGGGTCAAAGCACTAAACAATATTAATGCTGCTCCTGGAGAAACGGTAGTGCTGGGGCTGGAAGAAGATGCACTTGTACGCGGCTCATTGGCTGTTTACGGCCTGCCTTTGCTTGGTTTGATTCTGATGGCCGTGCTGGGCGATGTGCTGGCCAAAGAGATGGCTTTTGATCAGGCCGATGGCATGATTGCCATCTTTGGTATTGTTGGTTTGTTGCTAGGTTTTTATCTGGTTAGGTTGTTTAGTCGTAAAATTTCTCATGATGACCGTTATCAACCAATCGTTTTACGTTGTTGCAATCAAGCGTTTGAACAAACTGTTACTGGTTCAAAGTGACAGCTCACATTTATGTCTCAGTACAAGGAGAGAAGCATTGAGGGTTAAACATAAATCAGCAAACATAGTGTTTGCAGTCTTATTGAGTATGGTTGTCGGTTTTGTGCCAGTTCTGAGTGCTGCAGCTGATTTACCTGACTTTGTTTCCATTGTTGATGCCAATAGTGCTGCTGTCGTCAATATCAGCACTAGCCAAAAGGTCCAGACCAATCAAGGTCGTGGTTTTCCTCATGGCATGCCGCCAAAGATGCCTGAAGGCACGCCTTTTGATGAGTTTTTTCGTCGTTTCTTTGATCAGCAGCGTCCGCCGCATCAGGATATGCCGCAGCGTGAATATGATTCTCACTCCTTGGGGTCTGGTTTTATTATTTCAAAAGATGGTTACATATTGACCAACTATCACGTTATTCGTGATGCCGATGAGATTATTGTGCGCTTGAGTGACCGGCGAGAGCTTGAGGCTGAGGTGATTGGCAGCGACAAACGCAGTGACGTTGCTCTGCTTAAGGTTGATGCAAAGAATTTGTCCGTGGTTAAGATTGGAGATTCCAATAAGCTGAAGGTTGGTCAGTGGGTGGTGGCGATTGGTTCGCCGTTTGATTTTGATCACACCGTTACTTCAGGGATCGTCAGCGCCCTGCGACGTAGTCTGCCAAATGAAAACTATGTGCCCTTTATTCAGACCGATGTTGCCATCAACCCAGGTAACTCGGGGGGGCCACTGTTTAATATGAATGGCGAGGTAATCGGTGTGAATTCTCAGATCTATAGCCGAACTGGTGGTTTCATGGGCTTGTCGTTTACCATTCCTATAGATCTGGCCATGGATGTGGTTGATCAGCTCAAGGATGTGGGGCATGTCACTCGCGGCTGGTTAGGGGTGTTGATTCAGGATGTGACTCGTGAATTGGCCGAATCATTTGAAATGGAGAAGCCTATTGGAGCCTTGGTTTCTCAGGTATTACCTGAAAGTCCGGCTGTTGCTGCCGGTTTTGAGGTTGGTGACATTATCATTGAATTTAATGGCAAGGAGGTGCAAACCTCATCTTCACTGCCACCAATGGTTGGTGTAACGCCCATCAATAAGGATGTCCCGGTCAAGGTCATCCGCAACGGTAAGGTGAAAACCCTGAAAGTCAGAATAGGTGAGTTGCCGGGCAGTGATGAGCTTGAACTTGCTTCAGCCGAACCGGGTACTGCCAAAGACAAACGGCTTAAGGTTGATGTCGCCGACCTCACAGCAGAGCAGCGTGAAGAGTGGGGTTTGACTGAAAAAGGTGTTTTGGTGACTGACATAAAGGCTGGCCCAGCCAATGATGCCGGTATTAGGCAGGGTGATGTGATTGTCATGATTAATAATCAAAACATCAATAATGCCAAACACTTCCGCGACATATCTGCAGAGTTGCCGAGTGGAAAACCGGTGGCTGTATTGATTCAAAGGCGAGATGGTCCGGTATTTTTGGCGATTAGATTGCCAGAAGAGTAGGGCATTAACGGCTTAGTAAACCAAGGGGCTGAATTCAGCCCCTTCTTTTTTGTTTATACCGGGGCCGAAATTCGCTAGAATTGCGCTCCAAATCAATGCCATATTGGCATTTGAACAAACAAAGTCACTATCTTAATGAAGCATATTCGAAATTTTTCCGTTATTGCCCATATCGATCACGGCAAATCTACCTTGTCTGATCGGCTGATTCAGACCTGTGGTGGTCTTGAAGAACGTGATATGGCTGAGCAGGTACTTGATTCCATGGATCTGGAGCGTGAGCGGGGCATTACCATCAAGGCTCAGAGTGTGACGCTTAATTACACCGCTAATGATGGTGAGACCTATCAGTTGAATTTTATCGACACCCCTGGACATGTGGATTTTTCCTATGAGGTCTCACGTTCGTTGGCTGCCTGTGAAGGTGCTTTGCTGGTGGTAGATGCCTCGCAGGGGGTTGAGGCTCAGAGCGTGGCCAACTGTTACACCGCTATCGAACAAGGTCTGGAAGTGATGCCAGTGTTGAACAAAATCGATCTGCCTGCTGCTGACCCAGATCGTGTGGCCAAGGAAATTGAAGACATCATCGGTATCGAGGCGCATGATGCGCCGCGTTGTAGTGCCAAAACCGGTGTTGGAATCGATGAAGTATTGGAAGCCTTGGTCAAGCGCATTCCACCACCCGAAGGCGACCCGGATGCACCGTTGCAGGCCCTGATTGTCGATTCATGGTTTGACAGTTATGTTGGTGTAGTGTCGTTGGTGCGGGTGATGAATGGCACCCTGCGTAAGAAAGACAAGGTTAAAATCATGTCGACACTGGGTGAACACCAGGTTGATCATGTTGGTGTTTTTACGCCTAAAAGACTCGATACTGGCGAGCTCAAGGCGGGTGAAGTCGGTTTCATGATCGCTGGCATCAAGGAAATCTATGGTGCGCCAGTAGGAGACACCATCACCACGGTTAAAAATCCTTCTACAGAGTCCTTGCCTGGTTTTAAAGAGGTTCAGCCGCGCGTCTTTGCAGGTCTGTTTCCGAGCAGTTCCGATGATTACGAAGATATGCGTGATGCCCTGTCTAAACTCAAGCTGAATGATTCGGCCCTGTTTTACGAACCTGAGACATCAACAGCGCTGGGGTTTGGTTTTCGTTGTGGTTTTCTCGGTATGCTGCACATGGAAATTGTTCAGGAGCGGCTTGAACGTGAATATAACCTTGATCTGATCACTACCGCGCCAACAGTTATCTATGAGGTGGCAACCACCGCCGGTGAAGTAATCTTGGTTGATAACCCAGCCAAACTGCCGCCACCCAATCAAATTTCTGAAATCCGCGAGCCTATTATTGAAGCTCATATTTTGCTGCCACAAGAGTATTTGGGGAATGTAATCGGTTTGTGTGTGGAAAAGCGTGGCGTACAGAAGAATATGCAATATGCCGGTACTCAGGTGCAACTAACCTATGAATTGCCGTTAAACGAGGTGGTGTTGGACTTTTTTGATCGACTCAAATCGGTTTCGCGTGGTTATGCTTCATTGGATTATGAGTTTAAACGTTATCAAGCGGCTGACCTGGTCAAGCTGGATATCCTTATTAGCAGTGAAGTGGTTGATGCCTTGGCGGTAATTGTCCATCGTGATAAGTCTGAGTATCAGGGTCGAGCCCTGGTGGATAGGATGAAGGAAGTGATTCCAAGACAGATGTTTGATGTCGCCCTTCAGGCAGCAATCGGTACCAAGATTATTGCCCGTAGTACGGTTAAGGCGCTGCGTAAAAATGTAATCGCCAAATGTTACGGTGGTGATGTCAGTCGTAAGCGTAAGCTGCTCGAGAAACAAAAAGAGGGCAAAAAGCGTATGAAGTCAGTGGGTAAGGTTGATATTCCTCAGGAGGCATTCCTGGCCGTGCTGGATGTAGGTAAAAAATAATGAACTTTGATTTTGCAACTGTAATGGTGACGGCTGTTCTGGTCACCGGTGTTATTTGGCTGATCGACCTTGTTGTCTGGAAGCCAAAGCGTACACAGGCCGCCGATAACTTAAAGCAGCAAGGTGTTGAGAAAAATATAATTTCAGACACCTATAAAGAACCGCTGATGGTTGAGTATGCGCGGTCATTTTTCCCAGTCATCTTGGCCGTATTGATTTTGCGCTCGTTTTTGGTTGAGCCATTCCGAATTCCGTCGGGTTCGATGATGCCAACCTTGTTGTCAGGCGATTTTATTCTGGTCAACAAATTTACCTACGGTATTCGTTTGCCAGTGCTAAATAACAAGGTATTTGCCTTGGGGGATCCTGAACGGGGTGACGTGGTGGTATTCCGATATCCCAAAAACCCATCAGTTGATTACATCAAACGTGTGGTAGGTGTTTCAGGCGATACGATTAGTTATTTTGGCAAGCAGGTCTATGTTAATGGTGAGTTGGCCAAACAGACCAGTCTAGGGACATTTACCACCACTGGCGAAGGTTTGCATATGACTGGTGCCGATAGGCGCATGGAAAATCTGGCTGGCGTTGAACATCAGGTTCTGGTGGATCGGGGCCGTCCGTCAATGGAAGGTGAGTTTATTGTTCCCGAGGGACATTATTTTGTCATGGGCGATAATCGTGATAATAGTAACGATAGCCGCGCATGGGGTTTTGTCCCGGATGATAATCTGGTTGGCAGGGCCTTCATGATCTGGATGAACTGGGATGGTGTTCAAAACCGGGTTTCATGGGAACGCATTGGTAATATAATTAAATAACGATTCTTAAGTTGCAGGTGAAAATAGTGCTGAAAACTCCAAAATCACAACGGGGCATGACAGGGATCAGTATCATGATGTTACTGGCCTTGGGTGCTTTTGTCCTTGCTATGGTATTTAAACTTTTCCCTTTTTACCTCGAAGGCTTTAAAGTTAGCTCAACCTTAAAGGGCTTGAGCAGCGATACTCGGGTAGAGGGTGCCTCGGATCGACAGGTTAAAGACTTGATTCTTAAAAAACTTCAGGTTGATGATGTTGATACGGTCACATCGGAGCATATCAAGATTGATTCATCTGCCCAAAAACGCTCGGTTTCCATCGAGTATGAAGCCCGTGTGCACATGTTTGGTAATATTGATGCGGTGGTTGTGTTTGGGGACAACGCCGTTGAGATAGGGCGCTGATTGATTGTTGTCTCCCCAGGAAAAACTCTGTCAGGCATTAGCCTATCAATTTAATGATTCTCAACTAATCGTTCAGGCGCTGACGCACCGAAGCATTGGCAGTAAGAATAATGAACGACTTGAATTTCTTGGTGATGCCGTATTGGGTTGTATCATCGCCGATGAGCTGTTTCATCGTTTTCCCACTGCCAGTGAAGGTGAAATGACCCGTCTGCGTGCCAGCCTGGTTAAAGGTGACACGCTTGCTGCTATTGGACGGGAGTTGAATCTGGGTGATAGTTTGCGGCTTGGCTCTGGTGAATTGAAGAGTGGCGGCTTTCGTCGCGACTCAATACTTGCTTGTGGCGTTGAAGCGATTCTTGGTGCCGTTTATATCGATGGTGGTTTTGAGGTAGTCAAAGATCTGATTTTACGCCTTTACCAACAAAGGCTTGAAACGGTTTCACCAGAGGCTGCTGATAAAGATCCCAAAACGCGATTGCAGGAATTGCTGCAGTCACGTAAGCAGGACCTGCCAGTCTACGAATTGGTGGCTGTTGAGGGTGAATCGCATGATCAAACCTTTCGTGTTGTTTGTCGGGCCGAAGGTCTGAATGAGTTAGTTAGAGGCAAAGGGACTAGCCGCAGAAAGGCCGAGCAAGATGCAGCACGCAAGGTCTATCGGGCTATTGCCAAATAATCAAAGAACCCAATTCCTTATGCAAGACGAAACAGAAAATTATCGTTGTGGCTTTGCCGCTATTGTCGGCCGTCCAAATGTGGGTAAATCAACCTTGATGAACCGCATTTTGGGGCAGAAGATCAGTATCACATCGAGAAAGCCCCAAACCACCCGGCATCGGATCCTAGGTATCAACAGCACTGAAACCAGCCAAGCAATTTACGTTGATACCCCTGGTATGCATACCCAGGGTAAGAAGGCCATGAACCGCTATCTGAACCAAGCAGCATCAACAGCGCTTAAAGATGTCGATGTGGTTCTGTTTGTCGTCTCTGGCCTTAAATGGACAGAGGAAGATCAAGCTGTTTTGGATCGCCTCAAACACAGTGATGTGCCCGTGATTCTGGTGGTGAATAAGATTGATCGTCTGCAGAAAGAAGCACTACTGCCTCATCTTGCACACCTTTCTGGGTTAATGGATTTTCATACCATTGTTCCGCTCTCGGCTCAAACAGGTGAGAGCGTAGAAAACCTTGAGGCTGAAGTTGAAAAACTATTGCCGGTTGCCGCACCTTATTATCCGGATGATCAAATCACCGACCGCAGTATGCGTTTTATTGCTGCCGAGATTGTGCGCGAGAAATTGACCCGCTCGCTTGGCCAAGAGCTGCCTTATGAAATGACAGTTGAGATTGAAGCCTACGAATCTGAGGGCAATTTGGTGACGATTCATGCCTTGATCTGGGTAGCAAGGCCGGGGCAGAAGTCTATTGTTATCGGTAAGGGTGGGGCGGGGCTTAAAAAGGTTGGTCAAGAGGCACGTCAGGATCTGGAAAAATTGTTGGAGCAGAAGGTGTTGTTAAAGCTCTGGGTCAAAGTTAAAGAAGGCTGGGCCGCAGACGAACGTGCCCTGAGAAGTCTTGGTTATACCGACGATTAAGTCGTTAGGGCGCAGTTATGGCGCAAGTAAATAACAAAGTATTACTTGAACCTGCCTATGTGCTGCATCAGCGCCCGTATCGCGATAGCAGTCTTTTACTTGAGGTTTTTTCACATAGTCATGGCCGTGTTGGCCTGGTTGCCCGGGGTGTTAAGGGTAAGCGTAAACAGCGTCAGGCCCTGTTGCAGCCGTTTATTCCGCTGCAGCTGTCCTGGTCAGGCCGAGGTGAGTTAGCTACGCTAACGGATGTTGAGGCAAGTGGTGGTGCGCATCAGCTGGTTGGGTCGGTATTGCTGAGCAGCTTTTATATCAACGAATTGCTGACCCATTTGCTGCATCGCCACGACCCGCATCCTGATTTATTTGAATATTATCGATATACTTTTGGTCAATTAGACAGTCTTAATCAGCCTCAGCTGTTGCAACGCTACCTGCGTCTGTTTGAAAAGCAATTGTTGCAAGAGATTGGTTATGGTCTGGTGCTTGAGTATGAACTGGTGCATGGTGAGCCGATTGATGCAAGTCGCAGTTATCGCTACCATCCAGGTCAAGGGCCAATGCTGGTGTTACGGGAAGATGTTAATCAAGCTTTGTTGTTCAAGGGTAGCTCTTTGCTGGCGTTTGCTGAAGATAAGCTGGATCAGCCGCAGCATCTAAAAGATGCAAGACGTCTGACTCGACTAGTGCTTGATTTTTATCTGGGTGGAAAGAAATTACATAGTCGTCAGTTGTTAATGGATTTGCAGCGCACCACTGAAGTGGCTGCGCTGAACAGGCCAAGTAATTAGTCTGGTTATATGGGATGGAATAGAAAATGTTATTGGGTGTAAATATTGATCATGTCGCAACACTAAGGCAGGCCAGGGGGACCCGTTATCCGGACCCTATTCAGGCTGCAATTGAGGCGGAGCAAGCCGGTGCAGATGCGATAACCCTGCATCTGCGTGAAGACAGGCGCCACATTCAGGAGCGAGACGTGGAAATGTTGAAAGACATTTTGCAGACACGCATGAACCTGGAAATGGCGGTAACCGAAGAAATGTTGGCTATTGCCGAGCGTATCAAACCGGAAGAGTGCTGCCTGGTTCCTGAAAGCCGAGAGGAATTGACCACCGAGGGTGGTCTGGATGTGCTGGGGCAAAAGGACCGAATTCGTGAGGCCTGCCAACGCCTGGCTGCAGTAGGTGTGCGTGTCTCGTTGTTTGTCGATGCTGATCCTGCCCAGATTGATGCCGCTGCTGAGGTGGGTGTACCGGTGATTGAGATTCATACCGGCCATTTTGCCGATGCCGAAGAGCGCCGGGCTCGTGATGCCGAGTACGAGGGAATCGTCGCAGCTATCAGGCATGGTGATGCTCTGGGCTTGCATGTCAATGCCGGGCACGGCCTTAATTATCAGAATGTTGGCCAGATTGCCGCCATTCCCCAGGTCAAAGAGTTGAATATCGGCCATGCGATTATTGCCCGGGCTGTTTTTACTGGTCTGCAGCAGGCGGTAAAAGAGATTAAACGCCTGATGTTGGAAGCACGAGTCTAGTGATCCACGGTATCGGCACAGATATTGTCGCTATTGCCAGGATGGAGGCCGGCTTGGCACGATTTGGTGACAAGCTTGCTCGGCGTATACTGGCGTCCCAGGAATTACAGGGTTTCGCTAACAGCACGAGTCCGGCCAGTTTTCTTGCTAAACGCTTTGCTGCCAAGGAAGCCGCAGTCAAGGCCATGGGCACAGGTTTTCGCGATGGTATTAGCTTGAGTCAGATTGCTGTCAGTAATAATGATCATGGCAAGCCTGTTTTAAGCTTTTCTGGGCGGGCGCTGGAAGTCTGTGATTCTCTCGCTGTGGGAGAAGTGCACCTCAGTTTGTCGGATGAGAAGGACTATGCAATTGCCTTTGTGATACTTATGCGGCGTCAGTAAAAATAAGAAAACAGCCTAAATTAGGCTTTGTATGCAAAATACAGCCGAAAGACTAAGTAATTCTAATAAATAATGTATTAAGCCTTGTAAAGGTGGGGCGCTTTGGGTAATATACTGCGCAGTTGTTGCGGGGTGGAGCAGTCTGGCAGCTCGTCGGGCTCATAACCCGAAGGTCGTAGGTTCGAATCCTACCCCCGCTACCAATATTTGTTGTTGCAGGAAGCCCCGTATTCGGGGCTTTTTGTTAACTGGAGTTTGGTGAAGTAAACCAGCTGCAAAGGGTAAATATTTGGAATTTTGGAAGTGGGCCGTTGGCCCATTTTTTGTTTAATAGGTGATGCAATGATCCGACAAGCCTCTCCAAAGTTGTTGAAACTGTTACAACCAATAGCAGAGGGTTTAGGCTATGAGTTTGTGGGTGCGGAGTATTTGTCACAGGGCAAGCACTCAGTACTGCGTGTATTTATAGATAAACCTGAGGGTATTTCGGTTGAAGATTGTGAGGCAGTGAGCCGCCAGGTCAGCAGCATGCTTGATGTGGAAGACCCGATTAGCGGAGTCTATAGTCTTGAGGTGTCGTCACCAGGGATGGATAGACCACTGTTTTGTCCCGAACACTTTGAACAGTTTAATGGTCGTGAGGTAAAATTGTTATTATCCGCGCCACTTAATAATCGTCGAAAGATGACGGTCACGTTAATAAACATGCGTGACGGAATTGTGCATGCTGAGCTTGAGGGTGAGGCAATTGAAATAGATTTCGAAAATATTGAAAAGGCACATTTGGTGCCCGTGTTTGATTGATGATCCTACGGGTCGAGTTGATTAGTGTTGCGAGAGGCTGAGCGATGAGCAAAGAGATATTGTTGGTTGTAGATGCGGTGTCCAACGAGAAGGGTGTCTCAAGAGACATTATTTTCGGTGCAATGGAGGCTGCATTGGCGATGGCGACCAAAAAACGCCATGGTGGTGAGATGGAAGTGCGTGTCTCAATCGATCGTGAAACGGGCGATTATAAAGCTTTTCGACGCTGGGAAGTGATTGGTCGCGACAATGTAGATGATTTCGAAAACCCAGATGCCCAATATATGATCGAAGATGCACAGGAAGTACAACCTGGCATCTCTGCTGGTGAGTTTATTGAAGAGCCACTTGAGGTGGCTGAGTTTGGTCGTATCTCTGCTCAGGCTGCCAAACAGGTAATCGTACAAAAGGTTCGTGAAGCTGAACGTGCCCAAGTTGTTGATGCCTATATCAATCGCATTGGCGAGTTGGTGATGGGTGTGGTTAAGCGCGTTGATCGCGGTAATGTCATTCTTGACCTGGGTGGTAATGCTGAGGCAGTCATCATCCGTGAAGATATGATTCCGCGCGAGTCTCTGCGCCCTGGTGATCGTGTCCGCGGGTTTCTGCGTGATGTTCGTTCAGAACAACGTGGCCCACAGTTGTTTGTTAGTCGTACCGCACCTGAATTGCTGATTGAATTATTTAAACTTGAGGTGCCTGAGGCCGGTGAAGGTCTGATCGAAATTCGGTCGGCGGCACGTGATCCAGGTGTGCGAGCTAAGATTGCCGTCAAGAGTAATGATCAGCGCATTGATCCAGTGGGTGCCTGCGTTGGTATGCGCGGTTCACGTGTGCAGGCGGTTTCTAATGAACTCGGTGGCGAGCGTGTCGATATCATTCTTTACGATGATAACCCGGCTCAGTTTGTAATTAACGCCATGTCGCCGGCAGAGGTTGCTTCTATTGTTGTTGATGAAGACAGCAATACTATGGATATCGCTGTTGATGAGGAAAACCTGTCTCAGGCCATCGGTCGCGGTGGTCAGAATATTCGTCTGGCGAGTCAGTTGACTGACTGGGTTTTGAATGTGATGAATGAATCTGAAGCTGAGAAGAAGAGCGAACAGGAATCCGCTGCCGTACTCGGAACCTTGATGGAACAGCTCGATGTCGATGAAGAGGTTGCCAGCATTCTGGTTCAGGAAGGTTTTAGCTCAATCGAGGAAGTGGCCTATGTGCCGATCCAGGAAATGCTTGAAATCGAAGAGTTCGACGAAGATATCGTTGAGGAATTACGTAATCGCGCCCGCGATTTTCTATTGACCTCTGCCATTGCCGGTGAAGAACACGCCAATGAGGCGGATGCAGATCTGCTTGAGCTTGATGGTATGGATGAGAACTTGGCAAATGCGCTTGTTGCAAAAGGTATCTTGTGTCGTGAAGACCTTGCTGAACAGTCTCTCGATGAGATCTGCGACATCGAAGGTTTGGATGAAGAACGGGCCAGTAAATTAATTATGGAAGCGCGTGCTCCCTGGTTTGCCGAAGAGCAACAGGGATAAATCAGCTGCCTGGAGGGTACTGTCAATATGTCAGAAGTAACAGTAAAACAACTAGCTGAGGCGGTAGGTATTCCTGTCGATCGTTTGCTTAGCCAGTTAGGTGAAGCAGGTATTGGCGTGCCTTCCGATGCTGACGCAACTATTAGTGACACAGATAAAATGGAGCTGTTGAAGCATCTGCGTAAAGGTAATGAAACAGCTGATGCTGCAGCGCCAACGTCCAAAAAAATCACCCTCAAGCGTAAAACGGTAAGTGAACTGAAACAAAGCAGTTCTGGTAAGACAAAAACGGTTAGCGTTGAAGTTCGTAAGCGTCGTACTTATGTTAAACGCAATATCTCTGAGGAAGAACAGCCTGAAGCGGTTGCGGCTGAGGTGTCTGAAACAGTGCCGTCTGAACCGGTTGCAGAGGTTGTGGTTGAGACAAAACCAGTTGTTGTTGAAGATGCTCAGCAGAAAGAAGAGCGCTTGGCTGCTGAAGAGGCTCAGCGCCTTAAAGCTGAAGAAGAACAGCGCAAAGCTGCCGCGGAGGCTGCAGTTGCTGCAGCGGTGGCGGCAGCCCATAGTGAAGTTCAGGAAGCTGCCAAGAAAGCTATTGAAGAAGCGCAAAAAATTGCTACGGCAATGCCTTCGTCACCTGCCGCCGAACCTGCTGGCGATAAGACCAAGAAAGATGGGCCCAAGGGTAGATTGCGTGCTGCAAAACCTGCCGCTGATCATGGCCGCGGTAAAAAGAAAAAAGGTGGGCGTGAAGAGCTGCATGTCTCTGCTGACAAGTCAGGCCGTCGTAAAAAGAAACCAGCTAAACGGGGTAGGGTGGTTGTCGCTGATGGCCCGCATGGCTTCCAAATGCCAACGGCACCTATCGTCAGAGAAGTAAGTGTTCCCGAAACGATCTCGGTTGCCGAGCTAGCACAGAAAATGTCTGTTAAGGCTGGTGAAGTTATCAAGGTCATGATGGGCATGGGTTCCATGGTGACAATTAACCAGGTGCTTGATCAGGAGACGGCGTCTATCGTGGTTGAAGAGATGGGCCATACAGTCAAACTTATGCGTGAAGATGCGCTAGAGTCTGAGCTGCTTGGCGCCGCTGTTGAGCTTACTGGTGATGAAGTACAGCGTGCCCCTGTAGTGACTATCATGGGTCACGTTGATCATGGTAAGACCTCTCTGCTTGATCATATTCGTCGTGCTAAGGTTGCTTTTGGTGAGGCGGGTGGTATTACACAGCATATTGGTGCCTATCATGTCGAAACCGACCGAGGCATGGTCACCTTTCTTGATACCCCAGGACATGCAGCCTTTACCGCCATGCGTGCCCGTGGTGCGCAGGTTACTGATATCGTTATTTTGGTTGTGGCTGCGGATGATGGCGTCATGCCACAAACGATTGAGGCAATTAAGCATGCTAAGGCGGCGGGTGTGCCTTTGATTGTCGCGGTTAATAAAGTCGATAAGCCTGAAGCTGATCCCGATCGTGTTAAACAGGAATTAACTGCTCACGAGGTGATCTGTGAAGAGTGGGGTGGTGACACAATCTTCGTTCATGTCTCTGCTAAAACTGGCGAAGGTATCGACAGCTTGCTTGATTCGATTCTTTTGCAATCAGAAGTGTTGGAGCTAAAAGCACTTGAAAAGGGGCCTGCAACAGGGCTGGTGGTTGAGTCAGCTTTGGATAAGGGGCGCGGTGCAGTTGCCACCATTCTGGTGCAAAACGGAACATTGAATAAGGGTGATATTCTGCTGGTTGGAAAAGAATATGGCCGTGTTCGCGCCATGTTTGATGAGAATGGTAAACCGACTGATATGGCCGGGCCGTCGATTCCGGTTCAGGTGTTGGGTTTGTCAGGTACGCCTGATGCAGGTGATGTGGCGGCTGTGGTTGCCGATGAGCGCAAGGCGCGTGAAATTGCTTTGTTTCGTCAAGGTAAACTACGTGATGTTAAGCTGGCTAAGCAACAGGCTGCTAAGCTTGAGAATGTGTTCTCGCAAATGGCTCAAGGCGAAGTTGGTACCGTCAACCTATTGATCAAGGCGGATGTGCAGGGTAGTTCTGAAGCATTGAGTGACTCATTGCTTAACCTTTCTACCGATGAGGTGAAGGTTAAGATCGTTTCTAGTGGTGTCGGTGGTATTACTGAGTCAGATATTAACCTGGCATTGGCGTCACGGGCGATTGTCGTAGGCTTTAATGTTCGCGCCGATGGTTCTGCAAAGCGTACTGCTCAGGACAACGAAGTTGATTTGCGTTACTACAGTGTTATTTACGATATTATCGATGATGTTAAACAAGCGATGTCTGGTTTGTTATCTCCAGAAGTGCGTGAGGAGATCATCGGTATGGCTGAGGTTAAGGATGTCTTCCGTTCGCAGAAGTTGGGTGCCATTGCAGGCTGCTTGGTTGTTGATGGTACGGTTAAACGTAGTAATCCTATTCGTGTGCTGCGTGACAACGTGGTTATTTACGAAGGTGAACTTGAGTCTCTGCGTCGTCACAAGGATGATGTTAATGAAGTTAAGTCAGGTACCGAGTGTGGTATCGGCGTTAAAGACTATAATGACATTCAGCCTGGTGATCAGATCGAGGTCTATGAGCGTTTTGAAGTAGCCAAAACCATTGACTAGTCTTTTAAGAGCTGCAAAGTAATGCCAAAAGAATTTAGTCGTACCAAACGGGTCGCTGCGCAAGTTCAACGTGAGCTGGCACAGTTGATTCAGTTTGAGGTCAAGGATCCGCGCGTCGGCATGGTCACCGTTTCTGCTGTTGAACTGTCACGGGATCTGTCTTATGCCAAGGTTTACGTTACTGTTCTTTCTGTTGACAATGATGTCGAAAAAGCGCTTGAAGGGCTTAATAAGGCTGCTGGGTTTCTGCGACGAGAGTTAGGAAAACGCCTGAGTATTCGCGTAACGCCTCAGCTGACCTTCCTATATGATGCCTCGGTTGAAAATGGTGCTAATCTAAGCGCGCTGATCGATAAAGCTATTTCCGGTTCCGACAGTAAAGAATAAATAATTCGAGTCTTGTGTTGAGGTTGTTTTAAGGTGGCTCGTAATCGGGTAAAAAAGGGCCGTGACGTTAATGGCATCTTGTTGCTGGATAAACCGGCAGGCATGACGTCCAATGCCGTATTGCAGCGCGTTAAAAGGCTGTTTTTTGCTAAAAAGGCAGGTCATACCGGCAGCCTTGATCCTATTGCTACTGGCTTGTTGCCAATTTGTCTTGGTGAGGCCACCAAAGTCTCAGCTTACCAACTTGATGCCGATAAAGGTTATCAGGTCACTATCAAACTCGGTCAGACCACTACTACAGGCGATGTTGAGGGTGATGTCACTCAAACCAGGCAAGTGCCGGTGTTGAACCAAGCACAACTTGAGCCTGTTTTGGCTAGCTTTGTCGGCGAGATTGCGCAAGTCCCCCCCATGTATTCTGCCCTCAAGAAAGATGGTCAACCGCTTTATAAACTGGCTCGTAAGGGCATTGAAGTGGAACGTAAGTCACGCCTGATAACTATTTATTCCATCAAATTACTTGAGCTCAGGGATGATGAGATTGACCTTGAGGTGATTTGCTCGAAAGGGACCTATATTCGTACCTTGTCGGAAGATATCGGTAAAAAGCTGGAGTGTGGCGGCCACGTAAAGGTATTGCGCCGTATTCTGAGTGGCGAATTTAGCGTCAATGATTCTGTGACCTTGGCGCAGTTGGATAAAATTCGCGATCAGGCCCCTGCTGAAAGTCTTGATGAACTTTTGTTGCCAATGGATTCTGTCATGCAGGATTTTGCTGCCGTACGCTTAAATCTGGACATGGCGCGTTACATTCGTCTAGGTCAGGCAGTGTTGGTACCGAAGGCGCCAACCGAGGGGCTGGTTAGGATGTATGGCGGTGAAAATGAATTTTTGGGCGTTGGTCATATCCTTGAAGATGGCCGAGTAGCTCCAAAACGTCTGATAAATCAGACAGAATGAGCCAAATCCCTGTTTATATGGGGAATGGTGTGATTCCGTGCTTGTTTCAGGCCCTTTGCGGCTGTAAAATACGCCGCTTTAAGCTGTTTAGTAATTTAGAAAATCTTGGGAGAGATAAATGTCATTAAATGCAGAAGCCAAACAGAAGGTTGTTTCTGATTACCAACGAGCTGAAGGAGACACCGGTTCTCCAGAAGTTCAAGTTGCGTTGTTGAGTGCTCGTATTGACCAGTTGTCAGGCCATTTCAAAGAACATTCTCACGATCACCATTCACGTCAGGGGCTGCTGCGTATGGTTAGCCAGCGTCGTAAATTGCTGGACTACCTGAAGAAGAAGGATCTGGGCCGTTACCGTGATCTGATTTCACGTCTGGGCCTGCGTCGCTAATAGCGGCCTTAGTCCAAACTAATTATTTTCGACGATTTAGACTTCGTTAAACATCAGCCAAAAATCTTAAGGATTATTGATGACATCCATTAAAAAGGTCTTTCAATACGGTGACCACGCAGTCACTTTGGAAACCGGTGAAATAGCCCGTCAGGCATCTGGTGCCGTAATGTGTAGCATGGGCGACACCGCTGTACTGGTTAGCTGTGTAGCTAAAAAAGAGGCAGAAGCAGGTCGTGACTTCTTCCCTTTGACTGTTAATTACCAAGAGCGTACCTACTCAGCAGGTAAGATCCCGGGTGGTTTCTTCAAGCGTGAAGGCCGTCCATCTGAGAAAGAAACCCTGACATGTCGTCTGATCGATAGACCGATCCGCCCGCTGTTTCCTAAGGGCTTTGTTAACGAGGTTCAAATTATTGCCACTGTCGTTTCTTTAGACACAGATATCGATCCTGATATTCCTGCATTGATCGGTGCCTCTGCGGCAGTGATGCTGGCAGGTGTACCTTTTCAGGGTCCGATCGGTGCAGCTCGTGTAGGTTATAAAGATGGCCAGTTCCTGCTGAACCCTAGTATCTCCCAACTGGGTGATTCACAGCTTGATCTGGTCGTTGCTGGTACTGAAGATGCGGTACTGATGGTTGAATCTGAAGCAGAAGAACTGTCTGAAGAAGTCATGCTTGATTCTGTTATGTTTGGTCACGAACAGCTGCAGACGGTTATCAATGCCATTCGCGAATTCGCTGCAGAAGCAGACGTTGAAGCTTGGGATTGGCAGCCAGAAGCCAAGGATGAAGCCCTTGCCGCTGCTGTTAGCGATAATGCCAAAGCTCAGATTGATGCTGCTTACCAGGTTAAAGAAAAGCAAAGTCGTTACAGCCAGTTGTCTGATATTCGTGGCCAGGTTGTTGAAGCTCTGTCTGCTGGTGGTGATGCCCAGTGGAACGACGCCGATGTCAGCGCTGCTGTAGGTAGCCTGGAAAAGAGCGTTGTGCGTAACCGTATCATCGACGGTCAGCCACGTATCGATGGTCGTGACAACAGCACTGTACGTCCGATCAACATTCGTGTTGGCGTGCTGCCACGTACTCATGGTTCAGCCCTGTTTACACGTGGTGAAACTCAGGCCCTGGTTGTAACTACTCTGGGTACTGGTAAAGATGCACAGCTGATCGATGCTGTTGAAGGTAGTCGTAAAGACCCCTTCATGCTGCATTATAACTTTCCTCCATACTGTGTTGGTGAGACCGGTTTTGTTGGTAGCCCTAAGCGTCGTGAGATTGGTCATGGTCGCCTGGCTAAACGTGGTGTTCAGGCGGTTATGCCAAATATGGAAGAATATCCATATGTGGTGCGTGTTGTTTCTGAAATCACTGAATCAAATGGTTCAAGCTCGATGGCCTCTGTTTGTGGTTCAAGTCTGGCAATGATGGATGCTGGTATTCCATTGAAGGCACCTGTTGCCGGTATCGCCATGGGGCTGATTAAGGAAGGCGATCGCTTCGCTGTCCTGTCTGACATCCTCGGTGATGAAGATCATCTTGGCGACATGGATTTCAAGGTTGCGGGTACCTCAGAAGGCGTTACTGCCTTGCAGATGGATATCAAGATCACCGGTATTACCCGTGAGATAATGGAAGCCGCACTGACACAAGCTAAGGGTGGTCGTATCCATATCCTTGGTGAAATGGCCAAGGCGATTTCTACACCTCGTGAAGAGTTGTCTGAATTTGCACCGCGTATCATTACCTTCAAGATCAACCCTGATAAGATTCGTGATGTCATCGGTAAGGGTGGCGCAACCATCCGCACCCTGACTGAAGAGACTGGCACCAGCATCGATCTTGATGATGACGGTACGGTCAAGGTTGCCTCTGTTGATAAGGCTGCTGGTGAAGAAGCCAAGCGTCGTATCAATGAGCTAACTGCCGATGTTGAAGTGGGTAAGATCTACGATGGCAAGGTTGCCAAACTAATGGATTTCGGTGCTTTCGTGACTGTTCTGCCAGGTAAGGATGGTTTGGTTCATATTTCTCAGATCTCTAACGAACGCGTTGAGAATGTAGCCGATAAATTGTCTGAGGGTGAGACGGTTAAGGTCAAGGTTCTTGAGATCGATAAACAAGGCCGTATCCGTTTGAGTATGAAGGCGGTTGCTGAAGAGGCTTGAGTCTGAGTTAATACAACTCTGATAAAAAAGGGCCAGTGATGGCCCTTTTTTTCGCCTTTAAAAAGCTATTCTGTTTTAAGTCTGTTTGAGCCTTCGCTGTGAATGCGTATTATCTATGCCAAAGGAATTTGGACTTTTTTATCAGTTGAATTAAATATGTTGACTCGAAGATTATGCAGTCTAAATACTTCAGCAATCATAGGCTCGTTTTTCTGAGCGAATACGGCCTGACTGAGTAATAACTACCGCACGGCTGTTTTCCTGTTTATAAGAATTGTTGAAACAGAAATGGCCATTTGTATTGGTGCGGCCATTGGCATTAAAGCGAATAAAGTTTGGACTGCTGCCAGTATAGGCAAAGTTAAGGTTGTCCTCACTGGCTGGAATAACCTTTATGATTTTTTCGTCATTGTTGACGTTGCCGTTGTTGTCGCTATCCAGAAACAACAGCAGGCCATCATTCCAGGCCGCAGTATCATCGCACTGATTGGCAACTGGACTTTTGCACAAGATCGTTTTATCACCGGAACGAACAGCCGCACTCTTGGCCAGGTTGAGTGCGGTGACTAACTCATTGCTGGCAGCAACTACACGGTTATTGGCCACAATATTCATGAATGAAGGTGTGGCAAAAGCAACGATAATTGCGGTGATGGATAACACCACCATAACTTCAACCATGGTAAAGCCATAAGATACTTTGTTTCTAATATGTGGCGTATCTTGAGGTGTCATGCTTTGTCTCTCTATAAACATGAATCAAACTAATCAGTACCCAAGACAGTCTTGATACGTTTAAGGGCTTCAGTCAGATTTTCCTTGCTGGTTGCATATGACAAGCGCATATACCCGGGGGCACCAAAGGCAGAGCCTGGTACCAGAGCGACCTCGGCTTCATTCAAGAAAAACTCAGCCAAGGCAACATCATCTCGCGCCTCACTATGACAGTTGATAACGCCGTGCATGGATGGGAAAGCATAAAACGTACCTTGTGATTCTATGCATTGCACTCCGTGCATGGTATTCAGTTCATTGACAACGAAGTCATGGCGCTGCTTGAAGGCCTTGAGCATGTTGTTGATGCAATCCTGCTCGCCTTCAAGGGCAATCTGTGCCGCTACCTGTGAAATAGAGGTTGGATTCGAAGTGCTTTGTGACTGAATCTTCTTCATTGCTGTGATGAGTGGCTTTGGTCCGGCGGCATAACCGATGCGCCAGCCGGTCATGGAGTAGGCCTTTGAAACACCATTGAGGACGATGATACGGTCATACAGGTCTGGACAGGCATTGAGGATGTTGCTGAATGGCTCGTCGGCCCAGAGTATGTGTTCATACATATCGTCAGTAGCGATGACTACCTGCGGATAGCGACGCAGCACCTCGCCCAGCGCTTCCAACTCGGCCTTGGTGTAGGCCACGCCTGTTGGGTTGGATGGACTGTTGATGACGAATAGACGGGTGTCATCGGTGATGGCATCTTCCAGCTGTTCTGCTGTGATCTTAAAGCTCTGCTCAATCTCGGCTTCGATGATGACGGGGGTGGCGCCAGCCAGGATCACCATATCTGGATATGAAACCCAGTAGGGGGCCGGGATGATGACCTCGTCACCAGGGTTGAGCATGGCCTGGGCCAGGTTGAAAAAGCTCTGTTTACCACCACAAGAGACTAGAACCTGATCGGCGTTGTAGTCAAAACCGTTGTCACGTTTGAATTTGCTGATGATGGCTTGTTTCAGCTCGGGGGTGCCATCAACAGCTGTGTATTTGGTGAAGCCATTATTGATGGCCTCAATCGCTGCTGTCTTGATGTGATTCGGGGTGTCAAAGTCTGGTTCACCGGCACCGAGGCCAATAATGTCTTTACCAGCAGCACGTAGTTCCTTGGCACGG
Organism: uncultured Chromatiaceae bacterium; assembly: GCA_947259785.1. GTDB lineage: Bacteria > Pseudomonadota > Gammaproteobacteria > Tenderiales > Tenderiaceae > Tenderia. Next base: position 24,498 of record CAMYNQ010000025.1, read on the forward strand.
GCGGTAATGGCCAGCGTAGGCGATGGCTTGATATTTTGGACACGTTCGGAAAGTCGGAAATTTTTGCTCATCGGGCCCTCGAAGAATGTTCTGTGTATGTCTAACCCACAAAATGCAAGATAAAACCTTCACGGAATATTTTTATATAAAATACATAGAAAAATATTTCTAAGGTACTAAATGTTAATATTACTCGATTAAACCTCATTGCAGAATCCCTATGAGCAAGCCTTTTACAATTAATTCACCCTTTGAACCTGCAGGTGATCAGCCAAGCGCTATCGCCGCTATGGTTGAAGGCCTGCAAGATGGCCTGATGCACCAGGTGTTGCTGGGTGTGACCGGCTCGGGTAAAACCTTCAGCATCGCCAATGTGATACAGCAAGTACAGCGTCCAGCTATTATCCTTGCCCCCAACAAGACCCTGGCGGCCCAGCTGTATGGCGAAATGAAGGAATTCTTTCCCAATAATGCGGTGGAGTATTTTGTCTCTTACTATGACTATTACCAACCCGAAGCCTATGTGCCTTCATCTGACACTTTCATCGAGAAGGACTCATCCATCAACGAGCACATCGAACAGATGCGGCTGTCGACCACCAAGGCCATTCTTGAGCGTAAGGACACCATTATTGTTGCCAGTGTCTCGTCTATCTATGGTTTGGGCGATCCGCGTTCTTATTTAAGCATGGTGTTGCACCTGGTGCGGGGCGAGAATATCGATCAGCGCCAAATCTTGCAGCGTCTGGCCGAGCTGCAATACACCCGTAACGATCTTGAACTGTCACGTGCCACCTATCGGGTTCGAGGTGATGTGATTGATATCTATCCAGCCGAATCCGATGGCGATGCGGTACGGGTGGAACTGTTTGATGACGAGGTGGAATCGCTGTCATATTTTGACCCGCTCACCGGTGAGGTATTGCGCCGGGTGCCGCGTCTGACCATCTACCCCAAGAGTCATTATGTAACCGGCCGTCAAACCCTGCTTGATGCCATCGACCTGATTAAGGCTGAATTAAAGGAACGCCTGCAATATCTACGTGAAAATGACAAATTAGTAGAGGCGCAACGGTTGGAGCAACGCACCATCTTCGATATCGAAATGATACTGGAGCTGGGTTATTGCTCTGGTATTGAAAACTATTCCCGCTATCTCTCTGGTCGTAACGCCGGCGAACCACCGCCAACCCTGTTTGATTACCTGCCTGATGACGCCATCCTGGTGGTTGATGAAAGCCACGTCACCATTCCCCAGATTGGCGGGATGTATAAGGGTGACCGTTCGCGCAAGCAAAACCTGGTGGAATACGGCTTTCGCATGCCGTCAGCGCTGGATAATCGACCGATGAAGTTTGAAGAATTCGAACGGATTGCGCCGCAATCGATCTACGTTTCGGCGACCCCAGGGGCATACGAAGATGAACATGGTGATAAAGTGGTCGAGATGGTGGTGCGTCCTACCGGGCTCATCGACCCTGAGGTGGAAATTCGGCCGGTTGCCACTCAGGTTGATGATCTGTTGTCAGAAGCCAATAAACGCGCCGCGGCAGGCGAGCGGGTGTTGGTCACCACCCTGACAAAACGCATGGCCGAAGACCTGACCGATTATATGACCGAACACGGCGTGCGGGTACGTTATCTGCATTCCGACATCGATACTGTTGAGCGTGTTGAAATTATTCGTGATCTGCGCCTGGCTGTGTTTGACGTGTTGATAGGTATTAACCTATTGCGCGAAGGGCTGGATATCCCTGAAGTATCCTTGGTGGCTATCCTCGATGCGGATAAAGAAGGTTTTCTGCGCTCGGAACGTTCACTGATCCAGACCATGGGGCGCGCCGCCCGTAACGTCAACGGCAAGGCGATTTTGTATGCCGACAAGATCACTGGCTCCATGCAACGTGCACTGGCCGAAACCGAACGCCGCCGTAATAAACAGATCGCTTATAACAAAGAGCATGGCATAACACCGCAAAGCATTATTCGCAAAGTGGCTGATGTGATGGAGGGCGCTTATGCCAGTGCCCATGGTGATGCTAAAAAATATGCTCAGGTAGCAGAGGAGGTGGTTGAGTACGCCGCCATGCCAACAGCTGAGTTAAACAAGAAAATCAAACAACTTGAGCAGCAAATGTATGAGCACGCCCAGAATCTTGAGTTTGAAGAAGCCGCCCAACTGCGTGACAAAATTAAACGCGTCCAGGAAGCCGGCATAGGCTTGGTTGAACATGGCTCGGTGTGAGGTTTGCCTGTTGTTAATAACAAAATAAAGGCATAACCTCGGCGCACAAGATTATCAAGGATAAGCCAAATGAATACCGAACAAGCGTTAATGCAACGCTGTGATTCAAAGTGTGAACTCTGCTCGTCAGACTCAAACTTGGTTGTTTATGAAGTGCCACCTGTTAACAATCCAAGTGCAGATAACAGCATAATGGTTTGTGGTGTCTGTAATGAGCAAATTAATCATCCCGGCAATATGGATGTTAATCATTGGCGTTGTTTGAACGACAGCATGTGGAGTCAAGTTCCCGCGGTTCAGGTGATGGCCTGGCGGATTTTAAAGCGTCTTTCAACAGAAAGTTGGGCACAGGACCTGTTTGAGATGCTATATCTTGATGATGAATTGAAGCAGTGGGCCGAGGCAGTGACTGATGATGACGGTGACACAGCACCAACTAAAGATAGCAACGGTAATGTATTGCAAGATGGTGACACGGTAACGCTTATCAAAGACCTTGATGTAAAAGGTGCGGGTTTTACCGCCAAGCGTGGTACAGCGGTGCGCGGTATTTCGTTGACTTCAAATCCAGAGCAAATCGAAGGTCGTGTAAATGGTGTCCGTATTGTCTTGTTAACCTGTTTCTTGAAGAAGACATAAGTTTCACTAGCGTTTGATTCAGTAGCATTAAAAATGCTGCCTTCATGGCGATTTTTAATGTTTGTTAGTCAATGATTACGGTGATAGAAATACCGAGTAGTTACGAAACATGCGGCCATTGCCCGAGTCGATGGCAAGAATAAATTCCAGCATGGGTTCTCGTATTAACCTTTTTGAGGTGATTTTGATATGAGGCGACTGGTCTTTCTTGATTAATTCAATGATCATGGAGTTCAAAATTTTTTCACGCGGTATGCCTGAACGTTGAAACGCTTTTTCTGAGGCAAGGCTAACCTTGAGTAGACTAAGTTCTGCTTTACTGGCAGAAAGCGGGATGGTGGCATGCAAGGGTTGATTGAGTGCTGAGTGGAGTTCAATGTCTGCCAATCCCAAGGCTTGTGCCGAACTGGGCATCAGCAGGGCAGTGAGGCAGACAAGCAAGCTCATTATGAAGCTAGCTAGATATTGTTCCAGTTTGTAATTCATCTTTTCTTACCGTATGCCGCGTTATAAGTGAACGATTAAAAGGGCAGTTCCATGTCCAAGTATAACTTGCCTTGCTGAACTCGAGCTGATTTAAGTACGTTCTTTGCCATTTTCTGGCGTAGGTCATTGTCTTTTAGTTCATAAACAAAAATCATTGGCAGTGTTTGCTGACTCATACTGTTGGCCATTTGTTGAATGCTGTTTGCCAGTTCATAACTGGTATTGGCAAAGCGTACATTTTTGATTTTTGGGTCGTGAAGGTAAAACTGATGGCTTTGTTGTCGGTATTCAAGTTTGCCATCGATTTGCCCGCGGCCTGCGATGGCCATCATTCCGGGCATTTCTGCATGAACGGTGACTTCAAGCCCGATGCGGTTGGTTTTTTCATCTAATAC
>CAMYNQ010000026.1 GCA_947259785.1 uncultured Chromatiaceae bacterium
GTTTTTTTGCCAGTTTTGGCATTGTCATGCGGCTTAAGCGTGAAAACCTCAAATTAAAGCGAACTGTAAAAGCTTCAGATAAACAACTAACTCAGCTTCGTTCTAATCCTGCTCAAGAAAATTAATTTATGAGCCTCTCCTTGATATGGCTTTTGCTGCCTGTTGCGGCAGCTTCAGGCTGGTATGTTGCTCGCCGGGAATATCAAAAAACTATAAGTGAGTCAGCAGCAAACCTTCCTCAGGATTATTTTAAGGGGCTTAATTTCATCCTAAATGAGCAACCTGACAAGGCAATTGATATTTTTATGAAGTTGTCAGAGCTGGATGAGAGCACGTTTGAAATTCATCTTGCTTTGGGTAGTCTGTTTCGTCGTCGCGGCGAGGTTGATCGGGCTATACGTCTGCATCAAGGTCTTGTAAATAAAGCATCTCTCAGTACTGAACTTCATGCTCAGGCATTGTATGAGCTAGCATGTGATTACATGGGAGCAGGGCTGCTCGATAGGGCTGAAGCCCTTTGTCTAGAGCTTGTCGATGTTGATGCTAATAATCTTGCTGCGTTGAATTTGTTAAGAGATATTTATCAACAAGAAAAGGAGTGGTTCAGGGCGATCGATTTGGCCCGCAAGATTGCCGTTTGCATGAACGAACCGCAATCATTGCTCATCGCCCATTATTATTGCGAGCTTGCACTGCAAGCACGCTGTAAAAACGATCTGGCACAGGCAAACCGAATGTTAGGCAAAGCTGTGCAGGAAGATGCCGCGTGTGGTCGAGCAATCATTATAAGGGCGCAGATTGAACAGCAATTGGGTAATTACGATGCTGCCATTAATTCTTATCAACAGCTTGAAAAAAAAGCACCAGAATATCTGTCCGAAATCCTTGGTGAGTTAAAGGCTTGCTATCAAGCGGTCGGACAAAAGGAAAAAATGATTGCCTACCTTAGGCGTATAATCTGTGATCATCATGGTGTAGAAGTGGTGTTAATTGCCGCGCGTATGCTTAATGAGTATGAAGGTGAAGATGTGGCCTTAACCTTTCTCAGTGATGAGGTGAATGAGCGGCCATCTCTACGAGGTGTGCAATATCTACTTGAGCTTGATCTCGAGCAGGCTAAGGATGAAAGGGGTTATCTGGCAGTCGTTAAGTCATCATTGGATAAACTGCTGGAAAACAAGCCCGTTTACCGCTGTAGTTGCTGTGGTTTTACAGGCGTCGATATGCACTGGTGTTGCCCCAGCTGTAGAACCTGGTCGAGTATTAAACCAATTCACGAATTTCAATGGGGTGCGAGCATTTGATTAACGATAAGAACAGAATTGTCGTAGCGCTCGATTATCCAACTGCTAGAGAAGCGATCAATTTGGCAGAGCAACTTGATCCAAAAAACTGCCGGCTTAAGGTAGGTAAAGAGCTATTTACCCGTGAAGGGCCAGTGGTTGTAGAAAAACTTCAGAATAAAGGTTTTGATATTTTTCTGGATCTAAAATTTCACGATATTCCCCACACCACCGCAGCTGCATGCGCTGCAGCTGCGGATCTCGGGGTATGGATGGTTAATGTGCATGCCCTAGGTGGGCGCAGGATGATGGAGGCCGCCCGTAATGCAGTCGATAAATGCAGTCATCAGCCATTGCTGATTGGTGTGACGATTCTTACTAGCATGGCGGCGGATGATTTACTTGAAATAGGTTTGTCTGATCAGCCTGCTAATGAAGTTGCACGCCTGGCCGGGCTTGCTAAAGACTCGGGCCTGGATGGTCTGGTTTGTTCAGCTCACGAGGCAGCAGCTATGCAGGTTAGGTTTGGCACTGACTTTGTATTGGTAACACCTGGTATACGCCCTGCTGGCTCTGAAAAAGGCGATCAGAGGCGCATAATGACACCAATAGAGGCTTTGAATTCCGGGGCGTCTTACTTGGTTATTGGGAGGCCGATTAGTCGTGCTGCCAAGCCAGCAGAGATGTTGGAAAACATAGTGTCTGATATAAGCCAAGTAAAAACTTGACGGCCTGATTCTTCTTGTTGCATCCTTTTATTCCAGCAATCTTGCTGGGGGTCTAATAAAAGGAAATAGGCATGATAAAAAAGATATTTTTTGCATTTGTATTGGTTGTTAGTGCGTTTTCACTCCATGCAGCTGAAGCAGTAAATATTAATAGCGCTGATGCGACAACTATTGAGCAACAGCTCAAAGGGATAGGCAGTGTAAAAGCTCAGGCAATAGTTAAATATCGCGAGCAAAACGGATCGTATAAATCTGTTGATGAGTTGGTTAATGTGAGTGGTATTGGTGAGAAGACGCTTGAAAAAATACGTGGGCAGATTAGTGTCTCAAACGTTGAAAAAAACAACTAATTAATAGATATTAAGTGGTAAAATTAACGCCATGCTGATGCATGGCGTTTTTTTATAAGTGAATTAAAGTGATGGACATACAACCAGTGATTTTGAGTGGGGGATCAGGCACAAGGCTGTGGCCGCTGTCGCGTGAACATTACCCAAAACAACTTATCCCGCTTTATGGTGAAAATAGCCTGCTTCAAGATACGATTCTTCGTTTAGATGGTTTGGAGACAAAGACAGCTGAGAATGGCGCCTCAATATCAGTTAAGCAATCGCTAATCGTTGCCAATGAAGAGCATCGATTTCTAATAGCCGAACAAGTTCGCCAGATTGGCAAACAGTTCGACAAAATAATATTGGAACCCATCGGCCGCAATACCGCCCCAGCATTAACATTGGCCGCGCTTGCTGCCGAAAGAAGTGGTGATGATCCTATCTTATTAGTCATGCCCGCTGATCATGTAATTCAGAATATCGATGCATTTCAGCGCGCACTAATTGCAGGCACCCAGCTTGCAGAGGACTCATCCCTCGTTACCTTCGGTATAGTTCCCCAAGCGGCAGAAACCGGATACGGCTACATTATGAAAGGTGCCCCATTGGATTATGGCGCATGTTTGATTGAACGCTTTGTCGAAAAGCCCAATAAAGAAACCGCTGAAGAGTATATGCAATCCGGGCAATATTTATGGAATAGTGGGATTTTCATGATGCGGGCCTCGGTCTGGCTGCAAGCGATCAATACCCATCATCCTGTTATTGCAGAGGCGTGCAAAGCAGCGGTTGAAGAGGGAAGTGATGATGTGGACTTCTACCGTGTCGATAAACAGCACTTTAGTGACTGTCCCAGTGACTCTATCGATTATGCCGTGATGGAGAAGATAGTTTCGACAAATGAACAAGGTGTACGTGGTGCTATGGTGCCATTGGACGCAGCCTGGTCCGATGTGGGCTCCTGGTCTAGTCTGTGGGAAGTTAGCCCTCATGATAATGCTGGGAATGTCATCAAGGGCGATGTATTTACTCATGATACAAAAAGCAGTTTGCTTATTTCTGAATATCGCGTCCTAGCAACAGCCGGGCTTGAAGATATGATCGTAGTCGAGACTGCTGATGCTGTCATGGTCGCTCATAAAGATCAGGCGCAAGAGGTTAAAAAGCTGGTTGAGCTTATAAGGGTCAATGGTCGTACCGAACATCAGAGCCATCGTAAGGTTTATCGGCCTTGGGGTTGTTATGAGTCTATTGATGCCGGTGAACGTTTTCAGGTGAAGAAAATAATGGTTAATCCGGGCGCTTCTTTGTCGCTGCAGATGCATCATCATCGCGCTGAGCATTGGGTGGTGGTGAAGGGGACGGCAAAAGTAACATGTGGTGAAAAGCAATTATTAGTAGCAGAGAATCAATCCACCTATATTTCAATCGGGGAAAAGCATCGCCTTGAAAACCCTGGTTCCATTCCGCTTGAGTTGATTGAAGTTCAGTCAGGGAGCTATCTAGCTGAGGATGATATTGTTCGTTTCGACGATGCCTATGGCAGAGAAAACGCCTAGATTATTGTTAATAAATTTCCATTCATTTTATTAGAATGTATTTAAAAATTAGAGAAAAGCTTCAATTGGTTATCAAATGACAGATAGATACGCACAGTTAAAAAATGACCTTGCCAATGAATCGCGTACTTGGCTTATTACCGGTGTTGCAGGTTTCATTGGATGCAACCTGCTTGAGGCCTTGCTTAATCTCAACCAGAAAGTAGTTGGCCTAGATAACTTTTCCACTGGCCACCATCGTAACCTGGATCAGATCCGGTTGGCAGTAACTCCAGAGAAATGGTCACATTTTAGATTTATTGAAGGTGATATACGCACTCTAGAGACATGTAGCGAGGCTTGCTGCGGAGCCGATTATGTTCTGCATCAAGCGGCTTTGGGTTCAGTGCCGCGCTCGATAAAGGATCCTATCAATACTAATCAGAACAATATTGATGGTTTTTTAAACATGCTGGTGGCTGCGCGTGATGCTAATGTTCGGCGTTTTGTTTATGCAGCATCGAGCTCCACCTACGGCGATCACCCTGCACTACCCAAAATTGAAGAACGTATTGGTAATCCTCTATCACCCTATGCGGTCACTAAATTGGTAAACGAACACTATGCCGATGTTTTTTCACGTACCTATGGGTTTCATTCCATAGGTTTGCGCTATTTTAATATCTTTGGTCCACACCAAGACCCAAATGGTGCTTATGCTGCAGTGATACCAAAATGGGTGAATGCTATGATTAAAGGTGAAGATGTTTTTATCAACGGCGACGGTGAAACTAGCCGCGATTTCAATTATATTGCGAATACCGTGCAGGCTAATCTACTTGCAGCCACAACTGAAAACTCAGAGGCTGTGAATCAGGTCTACAACGTCGCAGTCGGTGATCGAACAACGCTGAATGAGTTGTTTGACGCTATTCGTGCATTGCTTGCTCCAGAATTCCCTCATCTCATAGATTCTAAGCCGGTCTATGGTGATTTTCGGGCTGGTGATGTACGCCACTCCCAAGCAGACATCTCGAAGGCGCAACGATTGTTGGGATATGCGCCAACTCACCGTATTGCTGAAGGGCTGAAAGAGGCGATGGAGTGGTATATCAATGATCTAACTAAACTCGCATGAGGAATTGGCTGCCTCAGCTCAAAATGGTTATGCAAGCCTAGATAACTTAGTAATAAATAATAGATTACAAATCAAATACACCGTGACAAGAAAGAATGAAAATTCGTCGCATGTATAGAGAATTCTTTAAAGTTTAAGATGGTAGAAATTATGGGAAATATAAATATTGCTGTAATTGGTCTGGGGTATGTCGGCTTACCTTTATGTGTCGAGTTTGCTAAAAAATACCCAACAATTGGTTTTGATATTGCCCAGTGGCGTGTAGATGAACTTGCTTCAGGTCATGACCGAACGCTTGAAGTGGCGGATGAAGAGCTAAAACAGATCAATGCGACAAGCGGCATTGTTTATACTGCCAACCTCGAAGCCATTGCAGAGTGTAATTACTACATTGTCACAGTCCCCACACCTATAGACAAAAACAAACGGCCAGATTTAACCCCCCTTATTAAGGCGAGTGAATCAGTTGGTAAGGTTCTGAAAAAAGGTGATATCGTAATTTTTGAATCTACTGTGTATCCAGGTGCAACAGAAGAAGATTGCGTGCCTGTTCTGGAAAAGTATTCGGGGTTAAAGTTCAATGAAGATTTCTTCTGCGGCTATTCACCGGAGCGCATTAATCCTGGCGATAAAGTACACACTGTAACCAAAATCAAAAAAGTTACTTCCGGGTCAACACTTGAAATTGGTAAAAAAGTAGATGATCTTTACAAGAGCGTTATAACAGCGGGTACCCATCTCGCGCCAACAATGAAGGTTGCCGAAGCAGCAAAGGTGATTGAAAATTCACAACGTGATGTCAATATTGCTTTCGTAAATGAATTGGCCGTCATTTTTAACAAAATGGGTATTAATACAAGTGACGTGCTTGAAGCTGCAGGCACTAAATGGAACTTTCTGCCATTTAAGCCTGGTTTAGTGGGTGGCCACTGCATCGGGGTTGATCCTTATTATCTAACTCATAAAGCTCAAGAGATCGGTTATAACCCGGAGATAATACTGGCTGGGCGCCGACTCAATGATCACATGGGTGTTTATGTAGCTAACCAAGTGATCAAACTCATGATCAAAAAAGGCCAAAGAATTGAAGGTTCAAAAGTATTGGTTCTCGGTATTACCTTTAAAGAAAATTGTCCTGATATCCGTAACTCTAAAGTCATTGATGTAATCAAGGAGCTTAAAGAATTTGGTTGTAATGTTTCTGTGTTTGACCCATGGGCTGATCCAAGCGAAGTGAATGAAGAATATGCCATTAATTTAATATCCAAAGATGTTTCACCAGATTTTGACCAATATGGTGCGGTTGTTTTGGCTGTGTCACATGAAGAATTTAATGTGCTGCCATTAAGAAAAAATGATGCACAAGTTATTTATGATATTAAATCAGTATTAACGGATACAGATGCAACCTTATAATATGACTAAAACAATTTTAGTGACAGGTGGAGCTGGTTTTATCGGCTCCGCTGTTGTTCGCCATCTTATCAGCGACACTGATCATACAGTGGTCAATGTTGACAAGCTTACCTATGCAGGAAATTTAGAATCCATAGCTGAGGTAAGTGAAGATCCACGCTATCACTTTGAGCAAGTTGATATTTGTGATGCTTCAGAAATCAAACGCGTGTTTAAATTACATCAGCCTGATATTGTGATGCACCTTGCTGCTGAATCACATGTTGACCGTTCCATTGATGGCCCCGCTGATTTTATTCATACCAATATCATTGGTACCTACACGATGCTCGAACAAACGAGGGAGTATTGGAATCATTTAACGGGTGATAAAAAAGAGAATTTCCGTTTCCATCATATTTCCACCGATGAAGTTTATGGTGACTTAGACGGAACGGAAGCCCTCTTTACAGAGGAAACATCTTATGAACCAAGTTCACCATATTCTGCCTCTAAAGCGAGTTCAGATCATTTGGTTCGTGCTTGGCAAAGAACCTTTGGTCTGCCTACGTTGATAACAAGCTGCTCTAATAACTATGGACCATACCACTTTCCAGAAAAGCTTATTCCGCTAACAATTCTTAATGCACTAGAAGGAAAACCTTTGCCTGTTTATGGTAAAGGTAATCAAATCCGTGATTGGCTCTATGTAGAAGATCACGCAAGAGCACTGGTATTGGTTGCAACTAAAGGTGGAATAGCAGAAACCTACAACATAGGCGGGCACAATGAAAAAGAAAATATTGAGGTGGTGCATGCTATTTGCGAATTGCTTGAGAAACTGGCACCTAGTAAACCACAAGATATTATAAGCTATAAAGACCTAATCACCCATGTTAAAGACCGCCCAGGTCACGACTTACGCTATGCAATCGATGCTAGTAAAATAGAGCAGGAATTAGACTGGGTGCCTCATGAGACCTTCGAAAGTGGTATTCGCAAAACAGTTGAATGGTACTTAAATAACCAGGCTTGGTGTGCAAATGTACAAGATGGTAGTTATCAGAGAGACAGACTAGGTATTGAAAAATGAAGGGCATCATTTTAGCGGGGGGCTCCGGTACACGCCTATACCCGGTGACCAAAGGTGTATCCAAGCAATTATTACCAATTTACGACAAACCAATGATCTATTACCCATTGTCGGTTTTGATGCTAGCAGGCATTCAAGATGTGCTTGTCATCACTACGCCAGAAGATCAACAAGGTTTTATAAGTCTATTGGGTGATGGCTCTGAATTCGGTGTTAATCTCAATTATGCAATTCAGTCCAGCCCAGACGGTTTAGCACAGGCTTTTACAATAGGTGAAGAGTTTATCGGTAACGACAGTGTCTGTTTAGTGCTCGGCGACAACATCTTCTGGGGGCAAGGTTTCAGTCCTATGCTCAAACAGGCTGCTGTTCGCAAATCGGGGGCAACCGTATTTGGATATCAAGTCAATGATCCAGAGCGCTTTGGTGTGGTTGAGTTCGATCACAACAATATAGTCACTAGTATTGAAGAAAAACCTATACGGCCAAAATCGAATTTTGCTGTTACAGGGTTATATTTCTACGACAACGATGTTGTTGATATAGCCAAACAAGTTCAACCCTCAAGCCGAGGCGAACTAGAAATAACATGCATCAACCAAGCCTATCTAGATCGCGGCGACCTACATGTTGAGTTATTAGGTCGTGGTTTTGCATGGCTTGATACAGGTACTCACGAAAGCTTGCTTGAGGCAGCTATGTTTGTAGAGACCATTGAAAAACGTCAAGGCTTTAAAGTTGCCTGTTTAGAAGAGATAGCCTTTATTAACGGGTGGTTGTCCGAGAGTGCACTGAAAAAGGCGGGCAATGCATTGAGTAAAAATAGTTATGGCCAGTATTTGCTGTCATTGATTAAGGAGCAGGTATGAGCGATAAACCAATCTTTGTAACACAGCCATCATTACCTTCACTGGAAGAATTTATCCCTTATCTTGAGAAGATTTGGGAAAGCAAATTCCTTACCAATGGCGGCCCCTTTCATCAGCAATTAGAAGAGGCTCTATGCGAATACCTTGGGGTGAAACATATAGCTCTGTTTGCTAATGGCACACTAGCGCTGGTTACCGCCCTACAGTCTCTGCGTATTACCGGAGAGGTGATCACCACGCCATATTCCTTTGTCGCAACTTCGCATTCTCTTCTCTGGAATGGTATTAAGCCTGTGTTTGTTGATATTGACCCAAATACTCTCAATCTTGACCCAGCCAAAATTGAAGCAGCCATCACTCCTCATACTACTGCTATCATGCCAGTGCATTGCTATGGTCATCCCTGTGATGTGAGTGCTGTCCAGAAAATAGCTGATACTTATAATCTCCGTCTGATCTACGATGCAGCACATGCGTTTGGGGTCAAAGATAAAAATGGAAGTATATTACGGCACGGTGACCTCTCTGTGCTTAGTTTTCATGCCACCAAAATGTTCAATACCTTCGAGGGCGGTGCCATTGTTTGTCCTGATGCGAAAACTAAGCAGCGTATAGATCACTTAAAGAATTTCGGTTTTGTCGATGAGGTTACGGTCGTCGCTCCTGGAATAAACGGCAAGATGAGTGAAATCAATGCTTCATTTGGTTTGTTACAACTGAAACATATCGATCAGATTCTGGCCCAGCGTAAGGAAGTAGATTCCACCTATCGTGAATTATTAAAGGGGATAAAAGGGATACGTTGTTTGCAAGATGCTGGTGAAAAAGTGGCTAATTATTCCTATTTCCCCATTTTGGTAGAAGCTGATTATCCCATCAGCCGTGACGCGCTGTATCAGAAACTGAAAGATAATAATATCTTTGCCCGTCGTTATTTTTATCCGCTGATATCGGATTTTCCTATGTACAGGGGATTACCATCGGCACACAGGGAGAATCTGCCAGTTGCCACCGATGCAGCTACAAAAGTGCTTTGTTTACCGATTTACCCAGAACTAACAAAAGAGGAACAAAAGTCAATCATAGATTTAATCAGGACGTATTGATATGGGCTGGTTGTCTAAAAGCTCTCTGAAATCTATGGGGTTTCATCAGTTAGGGGAAAATGTACTTATCTCAGATAAGGCATCTATCTACAACTGCCCCAACATATCACTGGGCAATAATGTGCGTATTGACGATTTTTGCGTACTATCTGCTGGGGTAGGGGGGGTAGTGATTGGAAGCAATGTTCATGTCGCCGTTTTCTCCTCTCTCATTGGTGCCGGGAAAATTACACTTTCAGATTTCTGCAACATCTCATCGCGTGTTGCTATTTATTCAAGCAATGATGATTACTCTGGTACAGCAATGACAAACCCTATGGTGCCAAGTGAATTTACCGGGGTATCACATGCAGATGTATTCTTCTGTAAGCATGTAATTGTGGGTTGCGGCAGTGTTGTGTTGCCAGGTGTGACACTGGAGCAGGGTGTTGCAGTTGGGGCTTTAAGTTTAGTTGTAAAGGACTGTAAAGAATTTGGTATTTACACAGGAACACCTGCAAAGCGTATAAAAGAAAGAAAGCGTGATCTTCTAGAGCTGGAAAAGACATTTATTGCCAGCCAACAGAGTGAGCTTTAAAAGCTTGTCACTCAAACGCAACGTCACCGCCAGTTACGCCAGTCAAATCTATGTAACATTGATCGGTATCCTTATGCTGCCTATGTATATCAAGTACATGGGGGCAGAAGCATATGGTCTTGTCGGTTTTTTTGCCATGTTGCAAGCATGGTTTAATCTTTTGGACTTTGGTCTTACGCCTACCATTGGCCGTGAAACGGCGCGCTTTAGGGCTGGTGCTGTCGATGCCCTCAGTTTTCGCCGTCTCTTTCGTGCACTAAGCAGTATTTTCTTTGCTATCGCCCTGCTGGGTGGCGGCGGACTCTTGTTGCTGTCATCTGTGATTGCCAATGACTGGTTAAATGCTGAAAGCTTGCCGCTGAATGAAATACAAATTGCCGTGCAGATTATGGCTATTAGTGTGGCATTGCGCTGGATGTGTGGTCTTTATCGGGGAGTTATCACTGGCTCGGAATTGTTGATATGGCTAGGAGGATTTAATGCACTCGTTGCCACCTTGCGTTTTGTGCTGGTGCTTCCGGTGATGTGGTATTACGGTTTTACGCCCATCGTATTTTTTGGCTACCAGTTTTTGGTGGCTGTTTTTGAAATTGCGGGTTTGTGGTTAAAAACCCATCGCTTGCTACCTAGTCTTTCGTTGATAAGTGCTCCTATCGGCTGGTCGCTAGCACCTGTCAAGCCACTACTTAAGTTTTCGCTTACCATCGCCTTTACCGCCTCAGTATGGGTGATGGTGACGCAGACCGATAAGCTGGTGCTGTCAAAGATTCTCTCACTACAGGAATATGGTTATTTCACCCTGGCGGTGTTGGTTGCCAGTGGCATCATGGTGATAGGTGGCCCTATCAGTGGTGCCATTATGCCGCGCATGGCCAAGCTGGAAGCTGAAGACAACAACAAAGAAGTGATAAGAATTTACCGCCAAGCCACCCAGCTTGTGACCATCATTGCAGGTTCGGCAGCCATTACCTTGGCCTTTTGTGCTGAGCCCTTGCTCTGGGCATGGACGGGGGACGCGGCATTGTCGAAGAAGGCTGCCCCGATATTGACTCTCTACGCCATCGGTAATGGCATCCTGTCCGTTGCTGCTTTCCCATACTATCTGCAATACGCAAAAGGTGATCTGCGTCTTCATTTTATCGGCCATATTTTGCTTTTGGTCATACTTATTCCTTCAATCATCTTTGCAGCAAAATTTTATGGAGCGATAGGTGCTGGTTATGCCTGGGTAACGGTGAATGCCTTTTACCTGTTAGTTTGGGTGGCTGTAGTCCACGGGAAAGTGGTTCCGGGATTGCATTTGAAGTGGTTACGTGATGATGTTGCGGTTATTGGCTTGCCTGTAGCACTGTTGGGGGCTGCTATTCTTTTATTTGAAATTAATGCGGTTACACGGCTGGAAAGCTTGCTGTATGTGTTGCTTTTTGGTCTTGCCATTTTCATGGCAGCTGCACTGCTTTCATCAAGTGCGCGTGAAATTTTCAAAAGAAAATTATTGTATAGGTATTGAGTTAAATGAGTTCAGAAATTAACAATAGTCATTTCCCTGTTAAGGTTTCGGTGTGTCTTGTGACCTATAATCAAGATAAATATATAGATGAGTGTTTAAAGAGTATTGTTGCTCAAGAAACTGATTTTATGTTTGAGGTGATTGTGGCAGATGACTGCTCAACTGATGGTACTCGAGAAATTATTAAAAAGTATGCAGCAGAATATCCCAATATAGTTGTTCCGGTATTGCGAGAAAAAAATATTGGAGCTTATAAAAATTTTACAGAAACGCATGATTTAGCCCAGGGACAATATATTTGTCACTGCGATGGCGATGACTATTGGCTACCCGGAAAATTGCAGGCCCAGGCGGAATATTTGGATCAGCATCCTTCATGTAACATTGTATGGCACCGTATGTTGGTCTTGAATGATACGACGGGAGTGATGACGGAAGACCTGATAGATTTCTCAATGATGCCAAAGACCAGGTTCGATCGTGGCGATATTCTGAGATTTAATGCAATAGGTTTGGCTAGTTCAAAAATGTATCGATCAGCTGTACGCGCATTCGATCCGCCAGGGTTTCCTGTCATGGATTTTTTTGCAAACGTTGAGCATGTTGGCTCTGGTTATGCGTGCTTTGTTGGTAATGAACCACTGGGTGTCTATCGTTATGGGGTGGGTATTGCGTCCTCGGGCATTGCCACAAAAAAGATCTTGCAGAAGTCATTTCTGTATTTTTCTGAAAAGTATCCTGAGCATAGACGAGATATTGCCTGCGCAGCGTTAGTATGGTTTCTTGCTGCACTAAAAAATAGAAAGTGGTCAAATTGTAAAGTGTTTGCGGGTGCGCTGATCAAGACGTTTCAGTTCTCAGCGATGCTTGATCTTTGGCGCTATCGAAGTATCATCGCAATGCTTAGAATTCCGAGTGCTATTAGGCGTGGTGAGCGCTGATTTATATGGTGATAATTTTCCTAAATCGATTTTGGATTAGAATAGAATGCTGGTGAATAATGTTAGTAACTGAAAGATTTCCTTTGGGGGAAAATTATGCAGGTTTGCGGTGTAATTATCTCCAATCGTTGGTTGTATTTGTCTTATTGTTTTTCTTCATATTTTCACCAAGGCTAGATTTAGGTCTGGTACTTCACCTCGGGTACATTTCTGTCGTTGTGCTGGCAATTTCTATAGTGATTTTCGTTAGAAGATTTGCTCTTTCTTTCTTTAGATCGTTGTTTTTTGTATTCTTATTTTTCTTTGGTTTGGCCGTGTATCACCTGATGTTGGCGAGCATCTATGAAAATAATCCAATATATTTTGTGTCAATCTGTGCCTCTGCTATTGTAAATATTAGTTTTGGGTGGCTATTGTCCTACTATTTACTAGCTCGGGGGCGTAGTGTTCATGGTTTGATGGATTATTTTATCATGCTTTGTGCTTTTGTAATTTTTTTGAATTCGTTCGTCATACTCGTTGAGTATCTTTTTCCTTCTATTAAGCATTATTTGGAGTCAATACTCCTTAATTCTCAAACTGCAAATATAAATTACGCAACTCATCCTTTTCGCTTGCGAGGGCTATCTGCAGCTGGCGGGGCTGCGTTATCTGTAATAAATGCGTTTGGAATTATTTTGTTTCTGTTTCTCGTGAAGAATAAGAATGTTAATGGTTCCATCGCTTTACTTTGTTCATTGGTAATAGTGTTTGCTAATATTTTTACTGGTAGAACTGGTCTTATGTTTAGTTTGTTGTTCATTGCTGTTTTGGCTTCGATTCTCGCTGTGCGAAGTGCACGTTATTTTTTTTCGGGCTCTATCAAAATAATGCCCTTTTATACTATTTGTATTCTCTTTGTGGGTGTGATTTATGCCGCCCAGTTTGAGTTTTCTTCACCTGTTTTTAGGTGGGCATTTGAATGGTTTGATGGGCTTCGCCATGGAAAACTTGACACCTCATCATCTGATCATTTGATGTCGATGATGTTTTTGCCTGATAATCCTCTACATTTGTTGTTTGGCATTGGATTCTTTGAAGGGGTTGGCCAGTTATATCCACGTACTGACTCTGGATATTTGAAGACAATTTTATCTGTTGGTCTTCTTATGTCGGTTGTGTTGTATTCGTTCATATTATTTTTGTTTCTTCAGTTAGGTAAGGTTTCTAAAAAATACCTATGGCTTGTGATACCTATTTTGGGTTTTGTATTAATTGTTGAGGTTAAAGAGCCATTTTTATATCAAAATTATACATCCCGCGTAATATTTCTTCTTTCCGGTGTTGCTTTATTTATACTAGATCGACGCCATAAATGCTGATCATGCATGTTATTGTTGGTCTTGGCGTTGGTGGTGCTGAGCTTATGCTCAAGCGCTTGATCGAGTCACATCAAAGCACTTTTGGCTGCCGTCACTCAGTGATATCTCTTACCGACCTTGGCAAGATAGGTGAGCAACTTCAGGATCAGGGTGTTGAAGTGTGCGCACTAGATATGCGATCCCTGATTGATATACCTCATGTGCTTCTTGAGTTGATGAGGCAGATTCGTTCGTCCCGCCCTAGTATCGTTCAAACATGGATGTATCATGCGGATCTGCTTGGTGGTTTGGCAGCGTTGATGGCAGGTAATCGGCAAATAATCTGGGGTATACGCACCACAGATGTTAAAGCTGGTGGCTCACGTATTACCGCGTTGATCCGGAAAATGTGTGCTGTGCTTTCTTACAGAGTGCCGCGTACGATTGTGTGTGCAGCTGAATCATCGCGCCAAGCACATGCTGCTGTGGGTTATGACTCTAAGCGTATGGTTGTTATACCTAACGGGTTTGATCTTGCTCGGCTTGTGGCAACAGCTGAACAGAGAGAGATATTGCGTTCCGAGTGTGGTTTTGCCGCAGAGCATATCGTGATTGGGAGTCTGGGACGATTTCATCCTGCCAAGGACCAGCATAACTTTGTACGGGCAGCAGGGCTTCTGGCAGATCGTTTTCCTCATGTTCGCTTTCTAATGATTGGTCGTCAACTAGATGGAACTAATGAAGAGCTTGGCAGTTGGATTGCCGAGACTGGACACGATGACCGCTTTGTTCTATTGGGTGAACGCGCTGATGCGCCAATTTGTTTGGCTGCAATGGATGTTTTTTGTCTGCATTCTCGTAATGAAGGCTTTCCTAATGTGTTAGGTGAAGCGATGGCTATGGGGTTACCTTGTGTGGCTACCGATGTCGGTGATGCTGCTATGTTGTTGGCGGACACAGGGATTGTTGTACCTAGGGATGATTCTGCTGCACTTGCACAAGGTGTGGGGCGGATTTTGGAAATGGAATCTGATGATCGTAAGCAATTAGGCCAAGAGGCTATGGCGCGAATCCATTCTGATTTCACTATGGATCGCGCTTGCGAGCGCTTTGAAGCTATTTACAAACAGGTTATGGTTAAGGAAGTCCACTGATGTGCGGTTTTGTTGGTTTTCTTGGTGATGCAGGGCAGTTAGCCGATGACGATGGTAAGGCTTATCTTAAGCGCATGGCTGATACCATTGTCCACCGTGGCCCTGATGATGCCGGCTATTGGTGTGATGCAGACAGGAAAATTGGTTTGGGGCACCGCCGTTTGGCGATTGTCGATCTCTCGCCTGCTGGTCATCAACCGATGGTGTCTGTAAGTGGGCGTTATGTATTTGCATTCAATGGTGAAATCTATAACCATTTGCTTTTGCGTCAGGAGCTTGAGGCAGTTGGCGCTGCTCCGAATTGGCGTGGACATTCTGATACTGAAACCCTAATTGCAGGGTTTGATGCCTGGGGTATAGAGGGCACTATAAAGCGTACGACTGGCATGTTTGCCTTTGCTGTGTGGGATAGGCAGTCAAAAGCCTTGACCTTGGGGCGAGATCGTATAGGTGAAAAACCACTCTATTATGGTTGGCAAGATAATACGTTCCTTTTTGGTTCCGAGTTGAAAGCGCTAAAAGTCCACCCTGCATTTAAAGGTGAGATCAATCGCGAAGCGATTAGTCTTTTGTTAAGGCATAATTATATCCCCGCACCTTATTCAATATATAAGGGCATATCCAAGCTGAAACCTGGTTGTCTGTTGACTATTTCTTTAACTGATCCAAAGCCCAAGCCACGTGCTTATTGGTCAGCGTCTGATATTGCTATTGCCGGTGTAGAAAATTCATTTTCGGGCTCACCAGAGGAAGCTGTTGATGAGCTGGAGGTATTACTCAAAGACGCCGTCCGCCAACAGATGGTGGCGGATGTGCCCCTTGGGGCATTCTTATCCGGTGGGGTAGATTCTTCTACTGTGGTGGCACTAATGCAGACGCAATCTTCGCATCCGGTAAAGACCTTTACTATTGGGTTTCATGAGGAAGGCTACAACGAGGCCGAGCATGCCAAGGACATGGCTAAGCATTTGGGTACTGATCATACCGAGCTTTATGTCACGGCAGATCAGGCCATGGCGGTAATACCACGTTTGCCAACACTGTATGATGAACCTTTTTCAGACTCATCTCAGATACCGACCTTGCTAGTTTCACAACTGGCGCGGCAGCATGTGAAGGTGTCACTTTCAGGGGATGCAGGGGATGAGCTGTTTTGCGGCTATCAACGATATATGCTTGCGTCTAAGCTCTGGAGGGGCATGTCTGCTGTACCGTTGCCATTGCGTGAATTTGTGTCCATGGGAATCACCTCTTTGTCACCACAGGTATGGAACCGCTTGGCGACCCCTGTCAGATCATTGTTGTTGAAGGGGCGTAGGCCATTAAATCTAGGTGATAAGTTGCATAAGGGGGCTAGAGTTTTGTCGTGTCAATCGAGCGATGCTCTGTATCGTGACCTGATCTCGCAGTGGCATGATCCTGCTTCTGTGGTGATTGGTGCTCAGGAGCCAGCCACAATGCTGACAGGTGACGCGCCTAAACTGGATGGGTTGGATAATCAACAACGCATGATGGCGCTGGATACGATGACATACCTGCCGGATGACATTCTGGTGAAGGTTGACCGTGCTGCGATGGGGGTTTCACTTGAAACACGGGTGCCACTCCTTGATCATCGCGTGGTGGAGTTTGCCTGGCGTTTGCCGCAGGATCTGAAGTTACGTGATGGGGAAAGCAAGTGGGCGTTACGTCAAGTGCTTTATCGTTATGTGCCTAAAACACTGATAGAGCGTCCCAAGATGGGATTTGGTGTCCCTATTGATTCATGGCTTAGAGGGCCGCTGCGTGATTGGGCTGATGCTTTGTTGAGTGAAGAGCGGTTGCTGAGTGAAGGTTTCTTTAACCCTGCCCTAGTTCGAAAAAAATGGGAAGAACATCTCCAGGGCAAGAGGAATTGGCAGCACCAACTGTGGGGGGTGTTAATGTTTCAGGCATGGTTGGAAGAGCAGAAGTGACAAAGCGCTTGTTGTTTGTGGTGAATGATCCCGGATTTTTTATTTCCCACCGTTTGCCCTTGGCGATGGGTGCGAGCAAGGCAGGCTATGACGTGCATGTTGCTACCATGTCTGGGGATAAGGTAAACGAAATAGTCAATTCGGGTTTTACCCATCATGTTTTGCCCTTGAGCCGTAGTGGAAAAACCCCACTGGCTGAATTTCGTGCATTTCTTTCCATCATTAAACTCTTTCGCTGGCTTAAGCCAGATCTGGTGCACCTCGTTACTATTAAGCCTGTGCTTTATGGTGGCATAGCCGCTCGAATTGCAAGTGTGCCTGGTGTTGTGGCTGCGGTATCGGGGCTTGGTTTTGTGTTTCTTGCTCAGGGGTTTAAGGCGCTATTGTTTCGTTCAGTGATTAAGTGGCTTTATCGCGTTGCCTTTGACAAACATAACTTAAGAGTTATTTTTCAGAACCCGGATGACCGCGATACTATGTTGAAATTGGGTGCTGTGCATCGGGATAAAGTGGAGATGATTCGTGGTTCGGGTGTGGATCTGAGCCGCCATCCTGCCTTGCCCGAGCCAGAGGCTACCCCTGTGGTGACAATGGCCTCCCGCCTGTTGCGTGATAAAGGTGTAGTGGAGTTTGTTGACGCAGCTCGTAAATTACGTCAAAGAGGAATTAAAGCCAAGTTCTGGTTGGTTGGTGATGTCGATCCTGGCAATCCCGCGACAATAACCCCGGAAGAGTTGAATACCTGGAAGCAAGAAGGATTGGTTGAGCTTTTGGGATATCGTAAGGATATTTCAGAACTTTTTTCTTCATCTCACTTGGTGGTGTTGCCCTCCTATCGAGAGGGATTGCCAAAAGTATTGCTGGAGGCAGCGGCCTGCGGTCGTGCAGTTGTGACCACCAATGTGCCTGGGTGTCGTGATGCAATTGAGCCTGGAAAAACGGGTGTTTTGGTACCAGCACACGATTCGATGGCACTAGCCGATGCTATCCAATCTCTGCTTGATGATACTAAGTTGCGTCAGGGTATGGCGCGTGCAGGGCGTGTCTTGGCAGAGCAAGAGTTTGCGATTGAAAAGATTGTGCAGGCACACTTGGATATTTACCGTGATTTAGAATTGAATGTTGGGGGCAGAAGATAAAATGCTTGTGTTTTTGACAGGTGCAACCGGATTTGTCGGGCGTGCGCTGATAGAACTGCTTGATAAGAGGGGGCAGCATCGGCTAGTTGCAGCAGTACGGCGACAGCCGATTGATCTGCCTGCTGGGGTTCGCTCCGAGCTCGTAGGTGACTTGGGGGCTGATGCGCAATGGCAGCATGCTTTGTCTGATGTGGAAGTGGTGATCCATACTGCCGCGCGCGTGCATGTAATGGATGAATCTGTGACCGATCCTCTCACTGAGTTTCGCAAGGTTAATGTTGAGGGAACGTTAAACCTTGCTCGGCAGTCAGCAGAGGCTGGGGTACGTCGTTTCATTTTTATCAGTTCGATCAAAGTGAATGGCGAAGGTACGACCTTGGGAAAACCATATACTGCTGAAGATAAGCCGGCACCGATGGATCCCTATGGTGTCTCCAAAAAAGAGGCCGAAGATGGCTTGCGCAAACTGGCTTCTTCCAGCGGGATGGAGGTCGTGATTATACGCCCTCCGTTAGTGTACGGGCCAGGGGTAAAAGCCAACTTTCTCAGTATGATGCGCTGGTTGGTAAAGGGGGTTCCACTTCCTCTTGGTGCCATTCATAACAAGCGTAGTCTGGTTGCCTTGGATAATCTTGTCGATCTAATAGTGACTTGTATAGATCATCCCGCTGCCGCCAACCAGACATTATTAGCTGGTGATGGTGAGGATCTTTCCACAACTGAGTTGTTGCGTCGAATGGGTAAGGCTCTCGGTAAACCTGTTCTGTTGATGCCCGTCCCTGCATTTCTTCTTAGCAGTGCAGCTACAGTATTTTGCAAGCGGGCCTTTGCCCGACGTTTGTTGGGTTCCTTGCAAGTGGATATCAGTAAGAACCAAGAGCTGCTTGGTTGGGTTCCCCCCGTTCGTGTGGATGACGCTCTTGCAACCACAGCCCGTTATTTCCTTGAGAACCAAAACAAATGAGTTTATGGCTTCTGGTTGTTATTGCCATTTTTTCGTGTGTAATGACGGGCCTGTTGCGTCATTATGCATTGTCGCGTGAATTGATGGATGTACCCAATGAGCGCAGTTCTCACACTGTGCCTACCCCACGAGGTGGTGGGATGGCCGTTGTGGTGAGTTTCTTGGTTGCTTTGCTCGTATTGTTTGTGATGGCACCGGAATATACCTCTATCATCATTGGTCTTGGTGGCGCTGGATTATTGATTGCACTGATCGGTTTTATGGATGATCATGGCCACATTGCTGCGCGTTGGCGTTTGCTCGCTCATTTTATCGGTGCTGGCTGGCTGTTGTACTGGCTGGGAGGATTGCCTCCTATCCAAATGGTGGGTATATCATTGGAACTGGGATGGCTGGGCAATATATTGGCGGCACTATATCTAGTGTGGTTGCTGAATCTGTACAACTTTATGGATGGTATTGATGGTCTTGCCAGTATCGAGGCCATAACAGTGTGCTGTGGTGGTGCTTTAATTTATCTCTTATTGTTAGATGATGGGGCTGGGGTGTTTTTTCCACTTCTGTTGGCGGCTGCCGTGCTTGGGTTCTTGGTATGGAATTTTCCGCAAGCACGGATTTTTATGGGAGATGCGGGGAGTGGTTTTCTGGGCTTTACACTTGGTGCCTTGTCTTTACACGCCGCTTGGATGGCCCCTCAGCTGTTGTGGTGTTGGATCATTCTGCTTGGTGTGTTTATAGTCGATGCGTCAGTCACCTTGCTGCGGAGAGTGCTACGAGGTGATAAGTTCTATGAAGCTCACCGTAGCCATGCCTATCAGTACGCCTCCCGTAGGCTTGCTAGCCATAAGGCTGTGAGTTTGACGGTTGGACTAATTAATATCGTCTGGCTGTTTCCGGTTGCACTACTGGTCGGGCTGGGTTGGATGGATGGTTTCTTAGGGGCCTTGGTGGCGTATTTGCCCCTTATCTGCCTTTCATTTCACTTCAAGGCTGGTGCGAAGGAGCTGCAGGATATTTGATTTTCTTGGCGTTTTTGTGAAATTGATCCTATAAGGCGTGTAGAATAGGCATGATTTATGATGTCGTTTGGAATGAGCAGCTAATAAGATATTCCATAAACAGAATGAGCAGTAGGTAGATTGAATAGAAAAGGGGTCAATTCATGAGTCGATTTAATCGCAGGATCTGCGTTATATTCCATGACCTGGGAATGGTGTGTGCGGCCTGGCTAGCGGCCTATTTAGTTCGATTTAATTTTGCGCTTGCTGAGATTAATTGGGAGTCTTTTTTTAGCACTCTCCCTGCCGTTTTGCTGGCACAGGGTGCGGTGCTATGGTTCACGGGACTGTATCGAGGCGTATGGCGTTTTGCAAGTATCCCAGATTTATGGAATATCATACGTGCAGTCTTAATAGGCGCGGTTGTTGTTTCTCTAGCGTTATTTCTTTATAACCGCTTGGATGGGGTTCCACGTAGCACTATGGTGTTATTCCCCATATTCCTTATTTTTATACTTGGCGCACCTCGCTTACTTTATCGAATGTGGAAAGACCATGGTATGAACGTAAGATTTGAACCTGAAGCGAAACGGGTGCTCATACTTGGCGCTGGACGAGCAGGTGAAATGTTGGCCAGGGATATGCGGCGGGAGGGCGATTACCGGCCAATTGGTTTTTTGGATGATAACCATCGTTTAAAAGGCGCTAAGTTGCATGGGATTTCTGTTGTTGGTTCCATGGACCAGTTAACAGAAACCGTTGATAAGCTTGGTGTGAATATTGTCATTATTGCCATGCCATCAGCGAGTAACGCACAAATGAGGCGAGTAGTGGAATTGTGCGAGCAGGCTGAGGTGTCATTTCGAACATTGCCACGCATGCAGGACCTTGTTTCAGGTCGTTCAGTTCATAATGAGTTGCGTGAGGTGGCTATTGACGACCTTCTTGGTCGTGATCCAGTTACTCTTGACTGGAGCAATATTAGTGGGAATCTAGCTGGTAAAACTGTGCTTGTCAGTGGTGGAGGCGGGTCAATTGGCTCGGAGCTATGCCGTCAAATTGCGAGGTTAGGTCCGTCAAATTTGGTTTTGCTGGAGCAGTCTGAGTTCAATTTGTATAGCATTGAGATGGAGCTGCGGCGAAGTTATCCAAATCTAATGCTGTCTGCCTGTCTAGTTGATGTGGCAGATAAGGTTGCCGTTGAGCATGTTTTAAGTATTCATCGACCGGACGTGATCTTTCATGCTGCTGCCTATAAACATGTCCCAATGTTGGAATCTCAAGCTCGTCAGGCGCTTCGTAACAATGTTCTTGGCACGAGAACGTTGGCAATAGCTGCAGACAAATTTGGATGTGGTACGTTTGTTATGGTATCCACCGATAAAGCGGTCAATCCTGCTAACGTAATGGGTGCTAGTAAGCGAGCCGCAGAGATCTTTTGTCAAAGTTTAGATAGAAAATCAAAAACACGCTTTATTACGGTTCGTTTTGGAAATGTGTTGGGCTCTGCGGGAAGTGTGGTGCCTCTCTTTAAGAAGCAAATTAAAGCAGGTGGGCCTGTCACTGTTACTGACCCCGAAATTACACGTTTTTTTATGACTATCCCTGAAGCTAGCCAGCTGATTATGCAGGCTGAAGCCATGGGCAATGGTGGTGAGATTTTCGTTTTAGACATGGGTGAGCCAATAAAGGTTAACTATCTGGCTGAGCAAATGATCCGTCTTTCAGGCAAAATTCCAGGTAAGGATATAGAGATTTCCTATACTGGCCTCAGGCCAGGTGAAAAGCTTTTTGAGGAGTTATTTCATGATGAGGAGAATCTTGCTGAAACAAGTCATGAAAAAATACTTCTTGCAAAATCAAGGCTGGCAGACTGGGCATGTGTTCAAGAAATTATTGTATTAATGGAGCAAGCCTGCTCAGCCTATGATGAACAGGAATGCAAAAGATTGCTGAAAAAGCTAGTGCCTGAAATGGGAGCAGCTGGCGTCAAGGCTGATGATAATGTTATTCAATTAAATATGGCGAAAGTGTCAACATGAGAATTAAAAAGGCTGTATTTCCAGTTGCGGGCATGGGGACGCGTTTTCTACCTGCTACCAAGGCAAACCCAAAAGAAATGCTGCCTATTGTCGATAAGCCCTTGATTCAATATGCGGCTGAGGAAGCGATTGCGGCGGGAATTGATGAGCTGATATTCGTTACCAGCAGCAGCAAACGCGCTATCGAAGACCATTTTGATAAAAACTATGAGATGGAGACTGAGCTTGATAAGCGCGGTAAAAAAGAATTGTTACAGGTGCTGCGCGACATCGTGCCTGAGGGTATTTCATGTGTTTACGTGCGTCAGCCTGAGGCATTGGGTTTAGGCCATGCGGTGTTGTGTGCCCGTCCAGTGGTTGGAAATGAGCCATTTGCGGTCGTTTTGGCAGATGATATGATCAATGGTGGCGCTCAGTCCTGCCTTTCACAAATGGTCGATTTATATGAAGAAGAAAAATGTTCAGTGCTTGGCACCGAAAGAGTTGCACCCGAAGAAACCAATAAATACGGCGTAATCAAAGAAACGGTTTTACGTGAAGGTTTAAGCAAGGTTGACGGTATCGTTGAAAAACCACATCCGGAAGTTGCCCCGTCAAATCTTGCGGTGGTTGGCCGTTATATCCTGACACCAGCCATTTTTGATTTTTTGGCGGAGACAGGACGCGGGGCGGGTGGTGAGATTCAATTGACAGACGCGATTGCTGAATTGCTCAAGCATGAGCAGGTGCTGGCCTACGAATTCAATGGCAAGCGTTACGACTGTGGTAGCAAGCTTGGTTATCTCCAGGCTACGGTTGAATATGCGCTTGAGCATGATGAACTGGGTGAGGACTTTCGGAAGTATTTACAGAGTTTTGTCTGTGAGGCAGGTCTTAACTAAGCTAAGGCCAGAAACAGGCTCATCAAGCCAATTCCTGTTCCCATCTTTTAATCATAATGGGGTAAAATTCGCCCCATGAATTACATGACTCTCGAAGATTACGTCGGCAATACGCCGTTGGTACGCCTGCAGCGTCTGCTGCAGGAAAGCTCTAATACTATTCTGGTAAAACTTGAAGGCAATAACCCTGCCGGTTCAGTCAAAGACCGCCCAGCGTTAAGCATGATTAAACGTGCAGAGGCGCGCGGTGAAATTAAACCTGGCGATAGCCTGATTGAAGCTACTAGTGGCAATACCGGTATTGCTCTGGCGATGGCAGCGGCGATTAAGGGCTACCGCATGGTCTTGATTATGCCGGAACACATGAGCGTCGAACGTCGCGCCGTGATGAAGGCCTTTGGTGCCGAGATCATTCTTACACCTCGTGAAGGTAGCATGGAGGCGGCCATTGATCTTGCCGCTGAGATGCAGATTAAGGGTGAGGGCAAGGTACTCAACCAGTTTGCCAATTTCGATAATCCCCAAGCCCACTATGAGGGTACTGGCCCTGAAATCTGGCGTGATACTCAGGGATCGATCACGCATTTCGTTAGTGCCATGGGTACTACGGGAACGATCATGGGTACGTCACGATATCTGAAGGAACAGAATTCAGATATTCAGATTGTTGGCGTTCAACCAGCAGACGGTTCTAATATTCCGGGTATCAGGCGCTGGCCGCAGGAATATCTGCCCAAAATCTTCGAACCGGCACGAGTCGATCGCATTATCGATGTATCACAACAGGCCGCCGAAGAGACGGCTCGTGCACTGGGTACCCAAGAAGGTATCTTTGCTGGTGTCTCATCCGGTGGTGCTGTCAGTGCAGCTTTGCAATTGGCTGGTGAAGTTGAAAATGCAGTGATCGTTACCATTATTTGCGACCGTGGTGATCGCTATCTTTCTACCGGTGTTTTCCCCCAGTAATTCAAACCAGCTTCAGGATTAATCATATGGCACGTCGTCGACGTAAGTCTAAACCCATGCCGTCAGAGGCATTTCCTGCTCAAATTGAGTCGCTGGATCATGATGGCCGTGGCGTTGCCCGCATTGATGGCAAGGCGACTTTTATCGAAGGCGCATTACCCGGTGAAGAAGTGACATTCCATTATCTTAGCCAGCGTAAAAGCTATGATGAAGGTGTAGTGAGTGAAATCGTAACAGCTTCACCTGATCGTGTTGAGCCGAAGTGTGCACATTTTGGTGTCTGTGGTGGTTGTAGCCTGCAACACATGGATGCCAGGGCGCAGATTTTGGCCAAGCAACAGATCATGCTAAATAATTTCAAACACATTGGCGCTGTTAAGCCGGAAACCGTGTTAGAACCTCTGACTGCGGTTGTGTGGGGTTATCGACGCAAGGCTCGTCTTGGTTGTCGTTATGTGCCTAAAAAACAGTCTGTATTGGTTGGTTTTCGTGAAAAACGCACTGGTTGGTTGGCTGAAATGGGCAGCTGTGAAGTGCTGCACCCAGCGGTAGGTGAGCGCATCATGGAGTTGCGCCAATTGATTTCAGAATTGAAATGTTTTGAGCGCCTACCACAAATAGAAGTGGCCATTGGTGATGATGTGGTCGCGCTGGTGTTTCGCAATATGGATGAACTAGTTGATGGGGATAAAGACCTGCTGATTCAGTTTGGTCAACAGCACGATATTCATATCTATCTGCAACCCAAGGGGCCGGATAGTGTTTATCTGATTTGGCCTGAACAGTCGCAGTTGAGCTATCGCCTCGATGAATTTGAACTGGAAATGCTGTTTGAACCAACTGACTTTACCCAGGTCAATACCGACATTAATCGCAAGATGCTAAGTCAGGCCATTGCCATGCTCGACCCGCAACCTAATGAGCGTGTCTTGGATCTGTTTTGTGGTCTGGGCAATTTCACCTTGCCGTTGGCCCGTTGTGCTGGTCATGTTGTCGGTGTTGAGGGTGAGCATGGGCTTGTTCAACGTGGTAAGGAAAATGCCGCCCACAATCAGATTACTAACGTAGAGTTTCACGCGGCCGATCTGACCCAGGAACCACATCAGCACCCCTGGTTTGGCTCAGGCTTTGACAAACTATTGATCGACCCACCGCGCAGTGGTGCCTATGAAATTGTTAAACATGTACCGGCCTTTGGCGCCAATCGGATTGTTTACGTTTCGTGCAATCCGGCCACCCTTGCTCGTGATGCGCAGGTATTGGTTGAGGCTGGTTATCAGCTTAAATCAGCCGGGGTGATGGATATGTTTCCGCATACCACACATGTTGAGTCGATTGCCTTGTTTGAGCGCTAAGAGTTCTTATTCAATTGCAATTTTGTCACTCCGGCGTATGCCGGAGGTCAGCTGGGATTCATTCGTAATTAGATGCGGTTGCTGACTTTGCAATGTATAAAGCCGCAGGGGCCCAATGCTGTAATATTTTAACCAGGGCTTGCCTCATTTTGCTTTGCTAACTCCTCACATTTTTTCTCTTTAGCTTTCACCTTACTGATGAATTCAACAATGAACGCAGCAAATATCCCCAGCATGCCACCTAGAATGATACCCAAGGCAATAATCATGAGGGGTGAAGTTCGTTTGCTTTCGGATTTGAGTGTGAGGCTGAGCAAGGATGTCTTTGGCGTTATTTCAAGTTTATAGCGGAGTTCATTGATAGAACTCTGCAAGTCAACGGTTTTCATGTTGGTCGACTGTTCTTCTTCGATGAGCTTGGACTGCAGGAACCTGAGTTCATCCTTAATATCCAACTTCAAATTGTCAGAAATATTATCTGATTCAAAATATTGTTTCCTGAGACTGATGACATCACCTCGCAGGGTGGTCAGGTAAGTGCTGTTATTTAGGCTTTCCAGTGTTGCTTGCAGGCGCTTAATCTGGTTCTCAATGGCCGTTTGCTGTAGATTTAATTCTTCGTTATGTTCGGCAATAAATCTTTCAGCAATCTTCTGGTGTAATTCTTTCACCTGATCTTGGTTATTAGTTCGGGTGGTGGTTTCTATAATCACCAGATTGCTATTTTCCGGGGCTCTTACTTTGAGCTTCAGATCCCTGATTATATCGTCATCCTTGAGGCTATCTTTGGTAATAGGAATATAGCTTTCTTTCAGTTTGGTCAGGGCGCTTATATTGGATTCTATAGCGGGTTTGCCGCCGATTTTGATGCTTGTCGCGAAGGTTGTTTTTTCGGTAGTAAGAAAAATAAGCAATACTGCCAGGGTAGTGCAGGCCAAAAGAGTCAACAGAATGACCATCTTGCGCTTGAAAAGGACTAGAAATATATCGATGAGACTTATTTCATCCTCTTTGTTGTCAATATAGTAGGCAGGAACTGGTATGGCGTTGGTTGGTTTGATATCGTTCATATTTGCTTCTCAAAACTCAAAATACTTGCCCCGGGTTCTTGGTATTGCACTAAACGTGTTTTTAACGAATACCCATTTAATCGATAAAGTCCGGTATATTACCAGTCTTTTGGCTGCGCGGAAAACTTCTCATGGCAACTGAAATCGAACGCAAATTCCTGGTCACAGATGATTCATGGCGCGCTGCCGTCAGCAAACAGTCGTTTTACCGCCAGGGCTATCTAGCCAGTTCCGATGGTGCCTCGGTGCGGGTGCGTGTCGCCGATGGCAAGGCCAATCTCAATATCAAAAGTATGACCCTGGGGGTCAGCCGGCATGAGTTTGAATATGAGATTCCATTAGCGGATGCTGAGGAGATGCTGGATCAACTCTGTCTTGGTCCCAAGATTGAAAAGGTGCGTTATTTTGTTGATCACGCTGGTCATACCTGGGAAGTGGATGTGTTCGAGGGCGACAATGCCGGCCTGGTGGTGGCTGAGATTGAGTTGGATTCTGAAGACGAGGTCTTTGAAAAACCTTCATGGGCGGGTAATGAGGTCTCAGACGATGAACGTTATTACAATGTCTGTCTGGTCAAACACCCCTATAAAGAGTGGCGGGACAAGTCCTGAGTAAGGTGTCTCGTTCGCTGAACCTTTTGCTTGCCCTGTTTGTTTTCGGGCTAACTTTAGTTGGTTGCAGCAAACCCGCAACCGACGTCATGCGCTTCGGCATATCCAGCGCACCGATCAATCTTGATCCCCGTTTTGCCACCGATGCGGCCTCGTCGCGAATCAATCGCCTGCTTTACCAATCGCTGGTTGATTTTGATGATGCTTACCTTGCCAAGCCCGCCTTGGCCAGTTGGCAGGCGCTGACTTCAGTTCATTATCGTTTTCAATTGACCGACCAGCACCCCATGTTTCATGATGGTACTCCTTTAACAACTGCCGATATCAAGGCAACCTACGACTCAGTCCTTAATCCTGATACTGCCTCGCCCCATCTGGCTGGTTTTAACATGATTGATTCGATAGAAATAGTTGATGGTCGAAGCATCGATTTTCATCTCAATAAATCAGACCCGCTTTTTCCCGGGCGGTTGGTGATTGGCATTATGCCTGCCCATTTACTCGCGACAGGCCATGCCTTTAATCGCCGGCCCACCGGTAGTGGCCCGTTTCAGTTTGTTGCCTGGCCTGAAGAGGGCAGGCTACAACTGCAACGTCAAAGTGATGCACAGAAGTTTGAATTTGTCGCAGTCAAAAATCCTACTGTCAGGGTGTTAAAGTTGTTGCGTGGTGAGATTGACATGCTGCAAAACAACCTGCCTTCTGAGCTGGTTAGTTATCTGGTAGAACAGGATGATATTAATCTGCTCAAGGCGCCGGGTTCTAATTTTACCTATCTGGGTTTTAATCT
>CAMYNQ010000027.1 GCA_947259785.1 uncultured Chromatiaceae bacterium
CCAGGCAACCGATGATTAGTCCAGTTATTAGCACGTAGGGCAATTCCCCCAACGAACCTAGTTGCAGTGCAGGGACGTTGAAGGCTGGTGCGGCACCGAATACCAGATGGCTCAGGGCGGTGGCAGTGACGGCAGCGAGGATCACAGGGATAAAACCGGCCAGCGTGTATTCCATTAATACTACTTCCATGGAAAAAATCACCCCGGCTAGAGGTGTGTTGAATGAAGCGGCAATGGCGGCAGCGACACCACAGGCGACCAGGGTGCGATTACTGTTGTTGGGCAGGTGCAGCCATTGGCCGATGCGGCTTCCGCTGGTGGCGCCAAGGTGGATGGCCGGGCCTTCGCGACCGACTGAATGACCGCAGATGATGGCGATAGCCGCACCGAGAAACTGCATCACGGCGTTACCGGTTGGCAGGTTGGCTTGATGATAGGACAGTCGTTCCATGGTGTGGATAATGCCGACAGTGCGGTATTTTTTGTCAACCGAATTAAATAGCAGGCCGATGAGCAGCCCGCCCAGAATCGGCAGCAGCAGGCGCCAGCCCCAACTCAGGCCTTCGTAGTTTTCCGGGTCATCGAGAAAGGTCAGCTGAGCCCATTCTATCAACAGGCGGAAGGCGATGATCACCAGGCCAGAGAGCAGTCCCACCAGCACACTGACAGCCGCCAAATGGCCTATTTTGTCCATCATGGCCATGCGCATGTGAAAGCGTAGCTGCCGTTCTGTGGGGGTTCGTTGTTGTCTCATTCCTGCCGGTTTTGTTATGGGTTAGTGGAGTTGTCGACCTGGATTAATGTCATCTTAAGCGCTTGTTTAACTTAACAGCTTTTTCTGGCTGTGGCAGCATGAGCGGATGAATGAGTTTTTAAGTGAATGGGGCTTGTGGGGGCTGTTTGTCAGTGCCTTTATCTCCTCAACCCTGTTGCCGGGTGGTTCCGAGGCGCTGTTGCTAGCCTTGGCGCTGAATGGAGCCCATGCGGATGGTTTGTTATTGCTGCTGGCAACGGCGGGCAATAGCCTCGGGGGCATGACTTCCTGGTTGATTGGTTGGTGGTTGGCGCGGCGCTATCCGCCCGAGGATGTGTCTGGGCACAAATACGAAGCGGCGGTTGGGCGGCTGAGGCATTGGGGCAGTCCGGTGCTGCTGCTATCGTGGTTGCCTGTGATTGGTGATCCACTTTGTGTCGCGGCGGGTTGGTTGAGGATAAATCCGGTTTGGGCCTTGTGTCTGATCGCTTTGGGTAAGGGCGGGCGTTATGCCTTATTGCTTTGGTTTGTCTAGGTTTTATCAGGCTTCGGCCGTCATTTCCACGTCACCATCAATGCTGGGTAGGCCGTCTTTTAGAACGTTTGCTTTAAGGCCATACTGGCTGAGGATAAAGGCCGCAGCTGAGCTGCGTCGGCCAGTTTGGCAATAGCAGATGTAAGTCATGTCTGTGTCGAGTGTTTGTGAGCGGCGGTGGGCCTCATTCATGGGAATATTGATGGCGCCGGGTAGGTGGCCGTTATTGAAGTCGCTGGAACTGCGGACATCTACCCAGACCGCGGTGCCTTGCTTGACCTTGTCTGTGGCTTCATTGTAGGTGACCCAGTTCTGTACCGGATTTTGCATTAGTTTGAGAAAATTCTCTTTGTTCAGGCGTAGTAGTACACCGTCAGTTTGCATTGAGACGGTGGCATTACGCGGACTGTCCGAGATCAGTGCCGCTTCACCAAAGGTAGAGCCTTCACCAAGGTGGGCCATTTCGACTGAATCTTCGCTGTCTTCATCATCATCGACCATGCGTGTCACCAGGGCCTCACCCTGTTCGATGACATAAAAATAATTGCCTTCATCACCTTGGCGAATCACCACTTCACCGGCATTCATACGAATCGGCTCCATCTTTTCCAGTAGCTGCTCGATGTTGGCAGCCGGTAGCTTGCGAAAGTTGGCTGAGTGCTGCATCTTATTTTTCAGGTCACCGGTATCAATGGTGATAATGTCATCACCGTTCATGATCACCTCTTCATTTTCGGAGGAGGCGCTCTCGGCCCAGGTCAACATGGTGTCGACCAAGTCTCTGTCGATGCGAACATAGAGAATGGGGGTTACGGCTACGGCGGTGTCTCGGCGAGGGCTGTGTTCGGTCAAGGGGTAGCGACTTTTGGTGGTGCCGCTTTTAACGTTATAGGGTTCGCCATTGGCAGGCCTGATTTCGATTTCGCCTTCAATCAGGTAGATCAGGTCGGTGTCGGTGTCGCCTTCTTTGAACAGGTTGCTGCCTGCGAGTAGTGCATGCTCCTGGATTTGTGTGGCAAGCTCAACAATCTGGTCTTCAAGCAGCGAGTTGATCGGCTGCAGGCGAACCAGGGCCATGAGGCTAACTCCGTTGTTGCTGAGGTTCATCCAGTCGTTGTCCTTGTTTTAAAAATAATATAGCTACTTTCCGGAGGAAATCACGCTGACATTAAGTTTTTGCTAATACCACTACCAATTGGTCGTTAATCCCTGTTGGCAGGCATGCTAAAATTAGTCAGCTTTCAACAACTCACTATCTTTCTTTTATATCGGCCAAACTAATCATGAATTTAGAGTCTCGTCGCAGGCTGCGCGAAATCCCCTATAACTACACTTCGTTTTCAGACCGTGAAATTGTGATTCGCTATCTGGGCGAGGATACGTGGGATGTGCTGAACCAGCTGCGTGACTCACGTCGAACCGGACGTTCGGCACGGATGTTGTTTGAGGTATTGGGCGATATGTGGGTGATTGCCCGTAATCCCTATATCCAGGATGACCTGATTGAAAACCCCAAGCGCTGGCAGTCGCTGACCCATGCCTTGCATCATCGGGTTGATCAGATTGTGGTGCGTGCCGATGGCAATGAACTGGCGCTGACCTTGGTGGAAAAGGCGCGCCAGGCAGTGGCCGAGTTTGAGGCCTGGTTGCCGCAGCAGGGTGAGTTGCGAGCTAAGGCCTTTAAGCGCCTGAGTAAGATTACTCGTAAGGACAATATTCAGTTTGACGGTCTGGCGCGGGT
The DNA here is from genome assembly GCA_947259785.1 of uncultured Chromatiaceae bacterium. Classification (GTDB taxonomy): domain Bacteria; phylum Pseudomonadota; class Gammaproteobacteria; order Tenderiales; family Tenderiaceae; genus Tenderia. The sequence goes on from CAMYNQ010000027.1 coordinate 3,031, forward strand.
CTCACATGTCACCGATGCCACCGACTGGCGCGTCGAATACCCGCTGGTGGTGATCAATCCAGACACTGAAGCCGAGGTGGCGCCGATTGTTAAGGCCTGTATTGAACTGGGTTTGACCATTATCCCACGCGGCGGCGGCACCGGTTATACCGGTGGTGCCGTGCCGCTGCACGCTGACACGGCGGTGATCAATACCGAAAAACTGGAAGGTCTGAGCGGCGTTGAAATGCGTCAGTTGGAAGGTGTTGAGCAGCCAGTGGCGACTGCCCGTGCCGAGGCCGGTGTGGTGACGCGGCGTGTCTCTGATCTGGCCATGGCCAATGGTCATGTCTTTGCGGTTGATCCAACCTCCCAGGATGCCTGCACCATTGGTGGCAACATCGCCATGAACGCCGGTGGCAAAAAGGCGGTGTTGTGGGGCACTACTATCGATAACCTGGTGTCATGGCGGATGGTGATGCCGGATGCCCAGTGGCTGGAGGTGGTGCGCCTCAACCATAACCTGGGTAAGATCCATGACCAGGAGGAGGTGCAGTTTCGCGTCACTCGTTATCTGACTGATGGTGAAACCGTGGTCGGCGAGCCGGAGATGATTGTTATGCCGGGTTCTGCTTTCCGCAAGCAGGGCCTGGGCAAGGATGTGACCGATAAATTTCTTGGCGGTCTGCCGGGCGTGCAGAAAGAGGGCTGTGATGGCCTGATTACCTCGGGTGTCTTCATCCTGCATCGTGAGCCAAAGTTTACTCGCACGGTTTGTTTAGAGTTTTTTGGTTCTGACCTGAGTCGTGCAGTACCGGCGATTGTTGAGACCAAAGATTATCTCGATAGCAATTCTAGTGTGATGTTGGCTGGTCTTGAGCATCTCGATGAACGTTATGTTCGTGCCGTCAGTTACAGCACTAAGGCGCCACGCCGTGAACGTCCCAAGATGGTGTTGGTGATTGACATTGCCGGCGATGATGAAGACGCAGTTGCCGATGCCTCCTCAAATGTGGTGCGGATGGCCAATAATCGTGGTGCTGAAGGTTTCGTTGCTGTCAGTCCTGAAGCGCGGCGTCGTTTTTGGGCTGACCGTTCGCGTACCGCAGCGATTGCTGCCCATACCAATGCCTTCAAGATCAATGAAGATGTGGTGATTCCGCTTGAACGCCTCAATGAATACAACGAAGGTATCGAGCGCATCAATATCGAATACTCGACCCAGAACAAGCTGCGCATGATTGCCGCAGTGAAAGAGTATCTTGAAGGCGAAGTGATCGAGCGTCGTCGGCAAGCCGGTTACGAAGAGAGTGCCGAGTCAGACGATATCTTTACGGCCAAGCGTAATGCTGCCCTGGAACATCTGGATAAGGTTGAGGTGCGCTGGCAGAAAACGCTGGATGCACTCGATGCGGCGGCACTAGATAGCAGTGAACTGCTCGATGAGGCGGCACGCGATTTGGTGCAACCGGGGGATACGATTCTGAAACTGCTGTTGCGGCGTGATTTGCGCATCTCTTATCGCAACGAGATCGAACGGCCTCTGAAAGAGGTCTTTTATGGTCGTGAGCTGGATGCTGTGCGTGATCGTCTCGACAAGATTCATAAAGATATTCGTTCCAGTCGTTTGTTTGCCGCCACTCACATGCATGCTGGTGACGGTAATGTGCATACCAATATCCCCGTCAATTCGAACGATTACCTGATGATGCATCAGGCTGATGCGATTGTTGATCGGGTGATGACCCTGGCCACCGGTCTGGGTGGGGTGGTGTCAGGCGAGCATGGTATTGGTCTGACCAAAATTCAGTATCTGGATAAAGATGACCTGAATCATTTTGTCGATTATAAAAAACAGATCGACCCCAATGATCATTTTAATCGTGGCAAATTAATGCCTGATTCGGGGCTGGATAATGCCTATACGCCATCGCTGCGCTTGGTTGAGCAAGAGGCATTGATTTTGGAAGAGAGCGAGCTGGGTGCGCTTAATGATGATATTAAAAATTGTCTGCGTTGCGGCAAGTGTAAGCCTGAATGTAATACCCACATCCCGCGTGCCAATCTGCTTTATTCGCCGCGTAATAAAATTCTTGCTACCGGTCTGATCATTGAAGCCTTTTTGTATGAAGAGCAGACTCGGCGAGGTATTTCAATTCGCCACTTTGATGAGATGAATGATGTCGCCGATCACTGCACTGTTTGCCATAAGTGTTTGCCGCCGTGTCCGGTCAATATCGACTTTGGCGATGTCACCATCCGCATGCGTACGATTTTGAAGGACCGCAATCAGCGTCGTGCTAGTTTGGGTACTCAGGCGGCGATGGCCTTCCTCAATGTTACTAACCCGAGCACCATCAAGGTGATGCGCAAGGGTATGATTGAGTGGGGCTATCAAGGCCAGCGTGTTGCTCACAAAGTCGCTAAGAAAATGCATTTGTTGGGCGAGAAAAAACAGCCAGCCGCCACTACCGGCAAGATGGCGATGAAAGAGCAAATCGTCAACTTCGTCAAAAAGCCTATGCCAGCAGGGCTGCCAATGCAGACCATGCGCGCCATGCTCGGGGTTGAAGACAACAAGGTGGTGCCTATCCTGCGTGATCCTGCCAAGGTAACAGACGACAGTGATGCAGTGTTCTATTTCCCCGGTTGTGGCTCTGAGCGTCTTTTCAGCGAGGTCGGTCTGGCGACCATGGCGATGTTATACGAGGTGGGTGCACAGACAGTGCTGCCGCCTGGATATCTTTGCTGTGGTTATCCGCAGACCTCGAGCGGAGACAAGGCCAAAGGCAGTCAGATTACGACTGACAATCGAGTGTTGTTTCACCGTGTCGCTAACACGCTCAACTATCTCGATATTAAGACGGTGGTGGTTTCCTGCGGCACCTGTATGGATCAGCTGATGAAGTACCAATTCGACAAGATATTTCCCGGCTGTCGTCTGTTGGATATTCATGAATACATGATGGAGCAGGGAGTGCAGCTTGATGGTGTCGAAGGTACGCAGTATCTCTATCACGACCCTTGTCACACACCGATGAAGACACATGATCCGATCAAGGTGGCGTCTACCTTGATCGGGGAGGATGTGAAATTGTCGGATCGCTGCTGTGGTGAGGCGGGTACGCTGGCGGTATCGCGCCCCGATATCTCGACTCAGATTCGCTTCCGTAAGCAGGAAGAGTTGCAGAAAGGCGTCGAGGGATTGACAGGGGAGGTTATGGCCAAGACTGGCAATGTCAAACTGCTCACCTCATGTCCGGCTTGTCAGCAGGGTTTGTCACGTTATGCTGATGACACTGGTCTGGAAACGACTTATATCATTGTCGAATTAGCCAATAAGGTACTAGGTGATGGTTGGCAGAAACGCTTTGTTGATCATGCTAAAGAGGACGGTGTCGAGCGGGTATTGCTGTAAGTCTTAGGTTTCTCAGGAGACATAAAAAAGCCGCTGTCATTAGTCAGCGGCTTTTTTATATTTTGTTTGTTCTGTATTGCTTTAGCTTGGTAGGAAGTCTATCGGGAAGTCGATGACCGTGGTGTCGACATCCTTGGCGCCAAAGTTTATACGTTTGATACGCAAGGCTAGTTTGCGCTCTAGTTTGGGGTCGCCTAGCCCGGAGTCAATGACCTGGCAATCAGACACCGAACCGTCAGGCTCGATGACGATTCTGAAGACCACCTTGCCTTGAAGTAATGGATTTTTACGCAATGCGCGTTGATAGTTTGTGAAAATAACACCTTGATTGGCGCGCATGACTCTGGCTATTTCATCTTCCGAGCGGCTGCGAGAGTCGTGGGTTGGGCCGGTAGCAACCTCTATTTCGGCGATCTCACTGGTAACGGTGCTCATCTCGCGGCCAGCCAGTTCGTTATCGCTGGCGGTGCGGCTATATTTGGATGTGTCTATGCCGCCACTGCCCTTGCTGGCTCTGGCCGTTAGAACAGACGGTGCCATGGCTCGCTCTTGGGTGCCAGCAGTCTGCAAGGGTTTGGTTGTTTTGAGTGCCGCAACCGGCTGGCTTTCGCGCAGATCGGCAAGCATGTCGGTCATCGCCAGGACGCCGGCGTTGGAGACCTTTTTGCGGATCTCTGCGACGTCACGCTTGGGTGGCGCTGGCTTGGGCTTAGGCTCGGGTTTTGGTTCCGGCTTAGGCTCAGGTTTTTTTTCGGGCTTGGGTTCCGGTTTCTTTTCTTCAAGTTTGGGCTTTTCTGGTTCCGGTAGCTTGGGGGCCTCAACCTTGGGTGGCTCGGGCTTTTTCTTTTCTAGCAGCATCTTGGCCAGGCGCGGCGGGATCTTCTCCGCTTCGAGGCGGTCAGGTTCGGGCAGCTTGATAAATGGCAGGGTCAGACTGAGGGTTAATGCCAGGACAATGCAGATGGCAACGATACGGTGAAAACGCTTCTCATCGGCAAGCGATGCGGACCAGGGCAGGGTGATATTTGATGCCAAAACTTCTTTCACTTGATTAACCCTGGGGGCCGCCTTTTTTTGAAACTGCCAGCGAGATGTTGTTGTAGTTGACGCTGTTGCAGGTGATCATTATTTTTTTCAGTAATCGGTATGGAATACTCTTGTCACCAAGAATAGTAATTTCACGCCGTGCTTCTGCCTCAGCCGGAATCTTACTGCGGCTGGCTTGGTATTCCAGTTCTTTTTTCAGCGCTGCGATCATGTTTTCGTTGCTGTTAAGGACATCTTGCACCAACGCAACTGGCCGCCCCTGCACCAGCAGGTTGGTTTCGCTAACCAAGATAAATATAGTTTCCTTGGGTGCCTGCTCGGCAATGGATTCCGGCAGTTGGATGTCTTTGGTGCTGGGAAGATTCTGTACGTCAGACGAGTTGACCAGCAGAAAGAACACCAGGATGGTGAAGATGTCCATCAATGACACCAGATTGATGGCGGCACCACCCTTGGCGCGTTTGTGGTGGCGCTGCATGCGCTTGGCTCTGCGCGACATCTTCATGCTTAGCGCTTTCCTTTTGCTGCAGGGGCGTCACCCATGGCGATGTCCGGGAATAGCTCGTATTGAGTCGACTTGCTGCCTTCTGTTATCTCAATGACACGGGTTGCATCCATGATTAGAATCAGGTGTTCATAAGCCACGTCGGGTTCCAGCAGCAAGGTGGCGGCAGTTTCGTCTGGGTGGCGGACCTTGACTGTGCGCAGTAGTGCTGACAAACCTTCCAGGTCATAAGTCTCATCTTTCATGGCAAAGGTTTTTAGGATGCGGCCGGGTTTGTCGTATACCTGCAGTTTGTCCTTGCGCAGGACAATCTGCAGCTGGAACTCGGGTGGTTTTTCGTTGGTTTGTTTGTCGCTCGCCTTTTGTTCAGGCAGGTTCATCTCCAGGATGCTGACCTGATTGAACACCGCTGTGATCAACAGGAAGGGCACCAGGATGACCATCAGATTCATAAAGGCGGTAATGTCCAGGTCCGCTGCTGGGCGGTGAGGACGACGAAAACGCGATGCCATCTGGGTTAACCTGCGTTGTTGCCTTTGGTGATCAGGTTGAGGAATTTCACCGCAGCCATCTCAAAGCTATCGACCAGCTCGGTTGTCTTGGTCGTCAGGAATGCATGCATTAGCAACAAAGGAATCGCTGCCATCAGACCGAAAGCGGTGGTGTTCATTGCAACAGAAATACTGGATGATAGCAGGTCAGCCTTTTGTGAAGGGTCGGCGCTGGCAACCGCGGTAAAGGCCTGGATCAAACCCATGATGGTACCCAGTAGTCCCATTAATGTAGCGATGTTGGCCAGGGTGGCCAGGTAGTGGGTGCGTTTTTCCAACCTTGGGATAACTTCCATCAGGCCTTCTTCCATTGCGGTTTCTATCTCTTCGCGATGCTGTGTCCGTTCTTGGACGCGAGCCATGCCGTAGGAGAGCATGTGAGCAATCGCAGCTTTGGAGTCAGTTGCCAGCTTGGTCGCTTGATCAAACTTGCCTTGCTGAATGAGTGGTACCAGTCCATCCCATGTCTTGCGGCTCTTGTTTTTGGCTCCTGAAAGATAGATGAAACGCTCGATAGCAATGGCTAACCCGACGGCAAATAGCATCAGGATTAAATACATGAAAGTACCGCCTTCTTGAAAGAAGCGCACGATTGTGGAAAAAAAATCGTCCATCATTGTCTCCTTAGACAACTTACTTGAGATTGATTAATTGCTATGAAAATTCATTGGTGGCGTGCCGTTTATTCTAACAGTATAACGCGTCACTATCCCTATTTGTCACCCTGTTGTTGTGTTAGTAGTTCATGGTAACGAATTTGACGCCTGAAAATTTCCGGGTCGATTGGTTCGAGAATATCGCTGGCCAGGCTTTTACTGGCTGGCATGTCTATATCACTGGCTTCACGACGCTTCCAGGGAACGATGTAGAGGACCTTGGGTAGTTCACTCTGACCATAGATCTTCATACCGTCTGATTCCAGTTTGGTCTCGGCGGATGTAGTGCCGGATACAAGTCCTAATCCGGTGATGGTAAAAAATATAGCGAGTATCTTCATGAACCGGCCTTCAGTTTTAATAATGCAGCCCATTGTTGTACCTGTTTGTCGTCCGGCTTCTCTTCGAGATAGCGTTGATAATATTCCAGCGCAGCCTCGGGTGAACTGAGATAAAGCTCAAGCAGAATGCCAGTATTGCGCAACAGGTTGGTGTTTGTGGGGGCTATCATTAGTCCTTGTTTGTAAGTCTGTAGAGCATCGTTAAAACGGCCGGTTTGGCGGTAGAGCAAGGCTAAATGGTTATAAGCTTCGGGGTTCCCCGTATTTAGCCTTAGTGCTTGCTTAAAGGCTACTTCGGCATTTTGGTAATCTTCTTTAGCTTTTAATACTGTGCCGAGATTGGCATAAGGCCCTGACAGATTTGGGTAGGTTTGAGTCATTTTCAGTAGGATCTCTTCGGCCTTGTCGTATTTTTTTTCCATCATGAATTTTAAACCAAGGTTAAACTCATTTTCGATTTTAGGGTCGAGGGCTGTGTGCTCTGTTGTCGTTGCTTCGCTAGTCATTTTCGGGTCGGGCTGCACGACAGGTGTGCTGGCACTACACGCATAAAGCATGATGATCAGGCCGGCTGTGCCGCTGAATTTAGTGAACTGTAGTGGCTGCAATGCCATGAGTCTCTGTCCTCGAATACTGGGCTGGCATTAATTCAGCCAGGGAGTTGATGCTGTTGCTGATCCATTGGTCAAACAGGTTGTTTTCAGTCATCCGTTTGATGTTGGTTTCATGCAGTTCGATGGCTTGCTCTTCAAACGGAAAGGCTTGCTCCTCTAGCATGAGTTCGTATTGTTCCATCTCTTCTTCATCGAGGTTAGGTGGGCGGTCTGAATCCATCAACTTGTGGCTAAAGTCGGCGTACATGTCGGCGATGCGGAATGTCGCCGCAGTGGTGTATTCAGCCACGCCTAGTTCGGCGGCTTTGTTGTAGGCCTTGAGGGCTTGTTTCATAAGCTGATTTTTGAGCTGCATGTTTTTACGGATAGGTTCGACGAGTCGTACTTTTTCGTAGCGCTCAAAGTGTGGTTCGGCGAGGATGAAGGCGGCTTGAGCGGCCAGATAGCGGGTTCGATTGGTGCTTTGATCGCCGCCATTCATATTCGCCTCGTAGATTTTTTCCAGTTGGATGCGGTAGTAGTTGTCACGCCCCACCGCTTGGTGCATCAAACCCGCTTTGTAGAGTGCTTCGATGGACGGCTCAAGTGGGCTGGGAAACATCTCGGCATAGGCGTTGTAAGTGGTGGCCGCTTTATGTTTTTCACCAGCTTTTTCAAACAGTGTTGCCGCCTGCCACAAGGCATCTCGCTTGGCTTCGGGTGAGTCGGCATTTGCGACGATATCGCGCAATGCCTCCGCTGCCTTGAGTGGGTCTTTCAGGCGAACATAGGCGATAGCCAGTTTTTCATCAATGCCTTCGTTGAGGGGGTGGTCGGGATAGTTTTCCCTGAATGTCTCAAGATGAGTGGCAGCTTCTTCCCACATGTCCATGATGATGTAGGTGGTTGCGATATCGTACTCGGCAACTGGACGCACCGATGAGTTGGGTGCGGTGGCTATCAGGCGTTTGAATTCATCAATAGCACTGTTTACGGCGCCGTGGGCGCGAAAATGTTCAGCCTGTTTATAGATACAGGCAGCGAGGCGTTCCTCTACTTCGGTATTAAGCGGGTCGTTGGCAGCTAGCAGGGCACGCAGTTCCATATAAAACAATTCGGCAATTTCGTAATTCGAGATTTCAAACTGGGTGTTGGCAAGTACGATCAACGCGGTACGGCGGATCTCGACGCTGCTATTGGGGTAACGATGGAGAATGGTTTCTGCTGCTCGGACTGCATCATCGTAGTTACGGCCTTCATAGAGTTCGTGTGCAGCCTTGGCCAGTACCGAGGGAACTCTTGAATCTTTGTAGAAGACCCGGGAAAAAGAAAGTGCGCTTTGTAGCGCCGACTGATTCCATGCCTTTTTGTTTGGGCCTGTTAGTAGTTTATCTTGTTCGGTATAGGCGACCAGTGCGGCATATCCGGCTTCTGCTGCATTGTCGTGGCTGCCATATTCGTAGGCAGAGCGTTCAAATTCATGAGCGGCCTCTTCGTAGAGCTTGTCTTCAAATAGTGACTCGGCCAGTAGGAAGTTGATCTGTGGCGCATCTTCGCCCTGAGGGAAATTTTTCAGGTAGAGGCGGTACCATTCGGCGGCTTCCTGGAAGTCGAGCAGGCTGTCTGTCTTTTGCGCCTTGGCATGATGGTATTTGGCGATGTCGAGCAAGTGTACCTTTAGTCGAGATTGCACTTTATACATGCTTTCGGCATCACTTTTTACCAGGTAACGTTGGTAGTCGTTGTGGTGTGATTTGTCGAGGCGGTCACTGAGGACTTCATAGCGACGTACAAATTCTTTTTTGGACAGGATGATTTTATTCTTGGATTTGAGTTTGGTGGAGATGTTTATTGATTGATCATGCATTATCAGTGCATAGGGATGCCAGTCACTACGATTAAAGTATGAGCGATAGGCAAAACTGGCGTCGTTTTCGCGTTCCTGTTTTAGGTAGAGTTCTGCCAGTTTGTTGTAGACAATGAACTCGTAGACACGAGATGGTTTGTTTTTAAGGAAGTTATTGAGTGCGTCAGGGTCTTTTTGTATTGCGATGCACAGAGTGATGGCACGAAAGCTGTCGTTGACCAACTCGATATCTGAACGTGAAATATAGTCCATTTTTTTCAGGTTGGCCGGTGTGACATTGCGTGTCAGTTTCAGGTCAAGCATAGAAAAGAAGGGGGTTAGGGAGTCCATGCAGCGATCTTGTTTATAGATCGACCAAGCGTATTTGAAAAGGGCTTGTTCGTAATATTTGTTGTTATTACGGCCTCGGCCAACGATGTTGCTATAGGCGATTTCAGATTCGCTGTAACGGGCCTCTTGAAACAAAAGTTCGCCGAGGCGGAAGCTGATTTCTTCATTGTGAGGTGAATTGGGGTAGTCGCGAATGAATATTTTCAGGGCTTTAATCGATTTGTCGAGACGGCCGTTGTGTTCGTAGGCGCGAGCTAGTTGGTAAATGATGGTCTCGCGGTCAGCGTATTTGGGGTAGAGGGTCAGGAGTTTCTGGTAGGCATCGATGGCCTTGTTGTAGCTGTTGTTATCGACAAGGTGGCCTTCATTATTTTCAAACATGCGGTCGATGCGTTGCATTTCGAGGTCGCCGAGGCGACGATAGGCTTTTTCGTTGAGGGCGGCATCACCACCGTTCTGAATGATTTCTTCATAACGTGCAATTGCAGTATTGATATCACCTTCAACAGGTGTGTCTTTTTCAAGCACTATGTTTTTGCCTTTGAGGCTACCTAATGTGTCACTAGCGGTATTGCTGCAGCCAGTAATCAGGGCAGCCAAGGAAATAGCCAGTAAATGACGGTATTGCATTAGAGTCCTTCCTCGGCTTTAAAAGTGCCGCCCTCAATGGCCTGGGCGATGCCGAAACGAATTTGATCAGAGTACGTATTCAGTTGTGCTTTGTAACGATCAAGGGTTGTTAGTGCTAGCTGTTTGAGCGTGGTGAATTGTTGCTGGGTGGCCTTATCTATCTGCGCGGCCAATTGTTGTTGCCGCGTTTGAAACATGTCGGCGTCACCGCTTGTTTGTGCGGAATCCAATGCTTTAAGTTGCTTGATGTCATCGTCAAGCGAGTGGATATGCTGTTTGAGCTGCAATAAAGTACGGTATTCCATTAGTGTGGATTGAAATTCCGGGCTGTCGAGAAGCAGTGGTAATAGTCGGTTTTGTGGTGATTCCTGGGAGTTTTGCCAGGTGCTCAGCCAGCTGGTTTCCTGGTCGGGCTTGCTGCTGACAAGTCTAGCAAAGTCACTGCTGTTGATTTTCTTCTTTGCCTCATTCATAGCCTTAATATCGGTATCGATTTGTTTTTGTGCCGTCTTATAGTGCTGAATGGCCTGGTTGTACGCGTTGGCCTTGCCCAGAGCGTAAGGCACTGCAAGCAAGGTTTCGTAACCATAGGCGCTGCGGTTGGTTTTATTGTTTAATTCCATCCAGAACACTAGTGCCTGCTCATTATTGTCTTCGATTGAGTAGCTCCAACCCATGCCTAACAGGGCTATATTGGAAAGGTGGCTCTTAAGACGCACTTGTTCCAGATATTTGCGCGCCTTTTTGGGCTTCTTTATTTTCAGCAGTGAAAAACCCAGGGCAAGATTGGCTTGATCCTTGATGGCTTGGATCTCGCTGTTCTCATTACTATTTAGTTGGCCGATGTGATGCAGGATCATGGCGCCATTTTTATTGTGATGCTCATCAATTAGCAGCTCACCAATATTAAATAGCTGGTATAGGGCCCATATTGAATCATCCGAGATGCGAGGCAGTGTTGCTATGGTTTCTTTGAGTTTTCCTGTTTCGAGCAGAGCGCGTGATTTTGCCGCTTTGAAGTCGGCCTTTTGCTCTTTGTCCAGGTGTTGTTTGATATTGGCAAGTGAGGTCAGGGTGGTTTCAAACCTGTCTTGTTGCAAGTGTAGTTTGGCTGATTCCAGCCAGGCGATGTCTCTGAATTTTTGTTTGATTTTAGGCTGTTTGGCTATTTGTTCGTAAATTCTGATGGCTTCTTTGTGCAGACCAAGCTCGGTGAAGTTTTGGGCCATGAATAGTTGCCCGAGCTGACGGTCATCACCAAGGCGATTTTGCTTGTCGGCTGCCATTAGCATGGCCATGGCTTCGAATTGTTGCCCTTGCTGGTGTATTTTATAGGCGTTTACGAAAAGTGGGTTTTTGATTTGTTCAGCATCGATGCGGCTGGCAAGGGCGGCAGTGCTGGCAAAACTTGCGCCTATTGCTAACAATAAAGCTATGAACTGTCTCGGGGTAATTGGCTTCATTGTGCTGCCGTCCATGTTTTATGGTCAATAATGACCTTCAGGTCACGTTGTTTTGGGCGGTAGCTGATGGTGAGCTTCAGGTTGTCACGGCGGTCATGTTTTTCCAGTTTAATGGTTTTGATGAGGGTTTGGCCGTTGACCTCAAGTCTAATTTCAAATTCATGCTTGCCTGGTGCAAGCTTTATGGCACCGAGCTTTTGCAGGCCGCCATCTTTAAGGCGTTTGGTTTGTTTATTGCCAAGATCTCTTTTAAACACCAGCTTGTTAGCCTGGCTAATGCGTATGCTGTCAGGTCTGTTTGTGGGTGATTTGTCGATGTCGAGGTAGAAATTCAGGCCGACGTGTTCGGTGAGGTATTTTTCTTGGGTTAGTAGCAGGTCTCGTTGTAGCTCCAGGGTGGCCTGGGTTAGCGCGGTTCTGGTGGAAGTGCTATTTGCCTGGCTTTGCTGCATGGGCAGCAATATCAAGAGACACGTTAGTACGAGAATGGAAAGGTCTTTTCTGATTGACAACAAGAGGTAAGCCTCGGATTCATGCGGTTGCTGTGAGCCGCCCTACAGTTTGGTGTTCTATCTTATATCATGGTTTTAATGATAATTTAATATGTCTTAAGTTGTATCAAGATTTTTAGGTTGTTGTTATCCAAAATAATAAAGGGGCCTGAAAGGCCCCTTTATTTGATCATAGATTTAAGCGGCGGTGCGCTTTTTTTCCATCATATCGTGAATGATGGGGGTCAGGATCACTTCCATCGCCATCCCCATCTTGCTGGCTGGCAGCACCATGGTGTTGGGGCGGGACATCCATGCGCCTTGCAGCATCTGCATATAGAAGCCGATGTCGTGCTTCTTCGGGTAGCGGAAACGAATGACACAGAAGCTTTCATCGGGCGTTGGAATGTCGCGAGCAATGAATGGATTGGACGTGTCTACAATTGGCACGCGCTGGAAATTGATGTCGGTGCGTGAGAACTGTGGTGCGATGCAGGTGACGTAGTCAGGCATACGACGGAGGATGGTTTCAACTACCGCTTCAGCAGAGTAACCGCGCTCTTTGTTGTCGCGGTGGATCTTCTGGATCCATTCGAGGTTTACGGAAGGTACAACACCGACCAGTAGGTCTACCCATTGGGCAACGTCAACGTCGTCAGTGACAACGCCACCGTGCAGACCTTCATAGAATAGGATGTCTGAACCTGCGTCAATATCTTCCCAAGGAGTGAACTGGCCTGGTTCCAGGGGGGCGTAGGGCTCAGCTTCTTCAGCGGAGTGCAGGTATTTACGTGTTTTACCAGCGCCTGTTTCGCCATAGGTGCGGAACAGTTCTTCCAGTTTGTCGAATACGTTACCCTCGGCGCCGAAGTGACTCAGGGTGCGGCCGTCGGCCAGGGCGGCGGTAACGGCGGTTTTCATTTCGCTGCGGTCATAACGATGGAAACTATCACCTTCGACGACGGAAGCCTTGATGCCTTCGCGACGAAAGATGTGCTCCATTGCATTTTTAACCGTTGATGTGCCGGCGCCAGATGAACCGGTTACAGCAACAACAGGGTGTTTTCTGGACATAGGATTCTCCTTAAACTCAAAATTTGTAGTTATCTATTTGGAAACCTGTGGTATCTCGCCTGCCCTTGATGTTCTACTGGGGGAGGGGTGGCAGCCTTTTGTAAGTAGTTTTCTTTATCCGGCACCGGGATACTCGTGAGGGCGTCATTATACTACAACCCTTCAAATTTGCGATGTTTTGACTTCGGTGACTAGTCAAGTTGCTGATCTATCTATAGTAATTGCATAGGAATGGTGGTTTTTGCGGCGTTCTGGAAGCGTTTGTGTGAATATCGTACACTGTGCAGGTCTGAAACCTGGAGGGTAGGTCTTGAAACAATCTAAACTGGCGTCGTTGTTTGTGTTGCTGTTGTCTGCGGCGGTAGTGTCCGGTTGTGCTATGTTCCGCGTCAGTGATGTTAATGATTCTCATAGTTTGATACAGATCGATCAGGGTAGCCCTCATGCCACGATCTATTTCATCCGCCCGAAAACTGAGCATGCGGCTGGCTATGCTGACAATCTGCTGGATGTAGAGCTGGATGGTGAGGACCTGATGGCGCTGGGCAAGGCTGAATACACTATGGTTTATCTCAAACCACGCGATGTCACTATTACCTTGCGTAATCGCACCCAGGTAGGTGGTCGTTGGGAGGTGGCTGAAATGTCACAGAGCCGTCAGTTTAGTTTTAAGGCTGATGAAACCTACTTTATTCAAACCACTATGGTGGATGGTGAGTTTAGAGGTGCTCGATTTATCCCCGAGGCGCTTAGTCTGTTTGATGCCAGAACGGCTGCACGCTACCTGGCACCGACGGGATTGGCACGTAAACACCCCATTTCCAAGTTGTAATTAGTCCCCTTTCTGGGGGGGGATTATGTCTTTTCTTATTCTTGCTGTTTTTTTATTGCTGGGCATCTTTGGGCCGCAGTGGTGGGCTGCCAGCGTACTGCGAACTCACAGCAAGCCGCGTGTAGATTACCCAGGCACAGGGGGTGAGTTTGCCAGGCATCTACTCAACCAGTTTCAGCTTGATGATGTCAGGGTTGAAGTCACCGAACGGGGTGATCACTACGATCCTGAGGCCAGAGTCGTACGCCTGACGCAGGACAAGCTAAATGGTAAATCACTGACGGCGGTTACTGTTGCCGCGCATGAGGTCGGTCATGCCATTCAGCATCATCTCGGTTATGCGCCGTTGCAGTGGCGTTCACGTCTGGTTCGCCTGGCGCAGCTGGCGGAAAAGACCGGCGCCGGGATTATGATGGTATTGCCCGTGGTGGCGCTGTTGACGCGTTCTCCTGCTGTGGGGGCGGTGACCTTGTTGGTTGGGTTGGGCAGTATGGCGGTCAGCACCATTGTTCATCTGGTGACTTTACCGGTGGAGTGGGATGCCAGCTTTGGTCGTGCCATGCCATTGTTGCAGGCTGGGCGTTATCTGGATCCGCAGGATGAAAAGGCGGCCAGGCGCATACTCCAGGCCTGTGCGCTGACTTATTTTGCCTCTTCTCTCGCGAGTTTGTTGAGTGTTTGGCGTTGGTTAAGAATGTGGCGCCGATGAGTTTATTGCTGTGCTGGTCAGGCATTGGCAAGTGCGTCAGATAGCTGCTGTTTAAATCAGTACAAGTACACTGCGCCGGAAGCTTCTGCTGAGTTGTCGCCTTCATCGCCGCCAACACCGGTGGCATTGCTGTCCTCCCATCTAGCCCCGACTGCCAGGGTCTTGCCGTCACCGGTCAGACTAATGGACCAGCCAAACAAATCATTTTTTTCGCTATTACTGGCCTTGATATAGCTCTGTTGGATCCAGTTACTAGCGTTGCGGCTGAAAATGTATGCCGCGCCGGAACTGATTGCCGAGTTGTCGGCCTCACCGGTTCCAGTGCTGTTGACGCCGGTGGCGTTGCTGTCTTCAGAATACGCGCCTACCGCCAGGTTATTACCATCGGCGGACAGGCTAATGGTATAACCGAAGAAATCACCGGCCTCGCTATTACTGGCTTTAATATAAGCCTGCTGGGTCCAGGTGCTATCGCTGCGACTGAATACGTAGACCGCGCCAGAATTGATGGCCGAGTTGTCGGCCTCACTAGTTCCATCGTTGCTGTCTTCAGAATATGCGCCTACCGCCAGGGTATTGCCGTCGGCGGATAGGCTAACGGACCAGCCAAACAAATCATATGGCTCACTGTTGCTGGACTTTATATAGGCTTGCTGGCGCCAGGCGTTGTCGCTACGGCTGAATACGTAGACCGCGCCGCTATCTTCTGCTGATTGGTCGGTCTCACCGCTGCCATTGGTGCTAATGCCGGTGGCGTTGCTGAATTCTTTGTGAGCCCCTACTGCCAGGGTATTGCCATCGGCAGACAGACTGACGGCAGTGCCGAAATAGTAAAACGCCGCGCTATTGCTGGCCTTGATATAGGCTTGCTGGATCCAGTTGTTATCGCTGCGACTGAATACATACACGGCGCCGGATTCGGCAGCCGAGTTGTCGGCCTCACCGCTGCCGTCGGTGCTAATACCGGTGGCGTTGCTGTCTTCATAAGAATCGCCCACGGCCAGTGTATTGCCATCGGCGGACAGACTGACAGCTGCGCCGAACGTGTCATTTATCTCGCTATTGCTGGCCTTAAGATAGGCCTGCTGAGTCCAGCTGCTACCGCTACGCGTGAAAACGTACACCGCGCCAGAGCCACCAACAGCGTTGTTGTTCTCACCCGTTGTATCGCTGCTATTGGTGTTGCCGTATTCCAAATAAGCTGACGCCGCCAGGGTATTACCGTCAGCGGACAGGCTGACGCGATAGCCGAACGAGTCATTTGCCTCACTATTGCTGGCTTTGATGTAGGCCTGCTGATTCCAGTTGTTGCCGCTGCGGCTGAATATGTATACGGCGCCGGATTCGGCAGCCGAGTTGTCGGCCTCACCGCTGCTATCGGTGCTGATGCCGGTGGCGTTGCTGTCTTCATAAGGCGTGCCCACCGCCAGGGTATAACCATCGGCGGATAGGCTAACGGCATAACCGAAGAAATCATTCGCCTCGCTATTGCTGGCTTTGACATAACCGATGCTGGATAACATCAATGCGCCGATACTCACCGGGGGGGATTGCGCAAGCTTGCCAGTGCTGTCATGTGCCTCCAGGATATAGTGGGCATTGATCCAGTCTGTGAGATGAACCGGTCGTTCTATTCGGGTGTTAGTGCTGACGATATTGTCTTGCAATAAACGAAGCTCAGATTCGCCGTTGATGCTGGAAAATAGCTTGTAATTTGTTGCGCCATGATGGGCTGGCCAGTCAAACTGGATGGTCTTAATACCAACGCTTTGAACTGTAATATCGAAAATATTCTTGACTATGATAGCCACGTTTTGTGCCACTGAGTTGCTGCCATCTGTGGCGGTAATTTCCACTTGATAGGTATTGTTGCTGTCACTGTCGGTGGGGGTTTCAAAATCCGCGGCGGCCTGAAATGAAAGTTGGCCAGTATTGCTGTCAATGCTGAATAAGGCCTGATCAAATCCACCCGTCAGGCTATAGGTTGGCGTGGTGCCGTCGGCATCCGTGGCCACAGCGTTGTAGCCGGTGGCTTTATTGTTTTCATCCACACTGATGCTTTTGCCGCTGCTAAAGATGGGGGGGGTGTCATTGATGTTGGTGACGGTGATAGTAATATCTTGTTTTACCGCGTTGCTGCCATCAGTGGCGCTGATTTCCACGGCGTAGATATTATTGGCATCGCTGTCGCTGGCTTTTTCAAAATTCGGTTCAGTCTGGAATGAAAGTACACCGCTATTGGCGTCAATGCTAAACAGGGTTTGATCAAGTCCACCCGTCAGGCTATAGGTTGGCGTGGTGTCGTCGGCATCTGTAGCTGATGCGCGGTAACCTGTCTCTGTTTGGTTTTCCTCAACGCTGATGGCTGTGCCACTGCTAAAGACAGGTGGGTTGTCATTGGTGTTGATGATGGTGACTGTCACATCCTGCTTCGCAGTATTGGTGCCATCGGTGGCGCTGATTTCTAGCAGGTAGGTGTTGTTGGCATCGCTATCAGCGGCGACTTCAAAATCCGCAGCAGCCTGGAATGAAAGCAGGCCACTGTTGCTATCAATACTGAACTTGGCCTGATCAAGTCCACCCGTCAGGCTATAGGTTGGCGTGGTGCCGTCGGCATCTGTAGCTGTTGCGCGGTAACCGGTCGCGGTTTGGTTTTCCTCAACGCTGATGGCTGTGCCACTGTTGAAGACAGGTGGGTTGTCATTGGTGTTGATGATGGTCACGATGACCTCTTGCGCCACTGTCTTTGTGCCATCGGTGGCGCTAATCTCTACCAGGTAGGTGTTGTTGGCATCGTTGTCGCTGGCTGTTTCAAAGTCTGCTGCAACCTGAAAATTCAACTCACCAGTGTTGTTATCAATGTTAAACGCGGCCTGGTCGAGTCCACCCGTCAGGCTATAGGTTGGCGTGGTGCCGTCAGCATCTGTAGCTGTTGCGCGGTAACCGGTAGCTGAACTGTTTTCATCCACGTTGATGGTCGTGCCGCTGGTGAAAATTGGGGGGTTGTCATTGATGTTGGTGACGGTCACCGTGACCTCTTGCGCTACCGTATGGGTGCCGTCAGTAGCAGTGATTTCTACTGCGTAGGTGTTATTTCTGTCACTATCGCTGGCGGCTTCAAAATCCGGTTCAGCCTGGAATGAAAGTAGGCCACTGTTGCTATCAATACTGAACTGGGCCTGATCAAGTCCACCTGTCAGGCTATAAGTGGGTGCGCTACCGTCGGCATCCGTGGCCACAGCGTTGTAGCCGGTAGCTTTATTGTTTTCATCCACGCGGATAGCTGTGCCGCTGCTAAAGACAGGTGGGTTGTCATTGGTGTTGCTGACGGCCACAGTGACCTCTTGCGTCACCGTATGGATACCGTCGGTGGCAGTGATTTCTACTACGTAGGTGTTATTTCTGTCACTATCGCTGGCAGCTTCAAAATCTGGTTCCGACTTGAAACTTAATATACCGTTGTTAGCGTTAAGGCTAAATTCTGATTGGTCTGCTCCACCGCTCAAGTTAAATGTAACCGTGTCACCGTCCTCGTCTGCTGTCATCGCTGTGTAGCCGGTAATTTTGGTGTTTTCGTTGACACTAATGGCGGCATCACTGGTAAAAACAGGTGGGTTGTCATTGGTGTTGGAGACGGTAACTGTCACATCTCGCGTTTCTGTATTGGTGCCGTCGCTGGCGCTAATTTCCACTAGGTAGATGTTATTGCTGTCGCTGTCAGTGGCGGCTTCAAAATCCGCTGCAGCCTGGAATGAAAGCAGGCCACTGTTGCTATCAATGCTGAACTGGGGCTGATCAAGTCCACCTGTCAGGCTATAGATTGGTGTGGTGCCGTCAGCATCTGTGGCTGTGGCGCGGTAACCGGTAGCTGAACTGTTTTCATCTACGCTGATGTCTGTGCCACTGCTGAAGACAGGTGGGTTGTCATTAATGTTGGTGACGGTCACCGTTAGGTCATGGGCTACGGAATGACTACCATCAGTGGCGCTGACTTCCACTGCATAGGAATTGTTGCTGTCGCTGTCGCTGGCGGATTCAAAATTCGGTGCAGACTGAAAACTTAATGCTCCGCTATTGTTATCAATGCTGAATGCAGCCTTATCCTCACCTCCTGTTAGGCTATAGCTGGGTGTCGTGCCGTCGGCATCCGTGGCTGCTGCGATATAACCGGTTGCAATATTGTTTTCGTCGACACTAATAGTCGTACCGCTGGTAAAGCTTGGCGAGTTGTCGTTGGTATTGATAATAGTGACGGTTACACTTTGCGCCACTGAGTTGCTCTCATCAGTGCTGGTGATTTCCACCACGTAGATATTGTTGCTGTCACTATCGCCTGGAGCTTCATAGTCCGGCGTCGACTGAAAACTCAACACACCGCTGGTGCGATCAATGCTGAACAGGGTTTGATCACTTCCACCTGTCAGGCTATAGGTTGGCGTAGTGCCATCGGCATCTGTGGCCACGGCGCTGTAACCGGTAGCGGTTTGATTTTCATCCACGCTGATGGTTGTGTCGCTGCTGAAAATTGGTGGGTTGTCATTGGTGTTAGTGACGGTCACGGTGACATCTTTCGCCACTGAATTGGTGCCATCTGTGGCGGTAATTTCCACCAGGTAGGTATTGTTGCTGTCATTATCGTTTGGAGCTTCATAGTCCGGCGCCGACTGAAATCTCAACTCGCCACTGTTGCTGTCAATACTGAACTGGTTCTGGTCGAGCCCACCCGTCAGGCTATAGGTGGGTGTGGTGCCGTCGGCATCCGTGGCTGTTGCGCTGTAACCGGTAGCGGTTTGGTTTTCATCCACACTGATGGCTGTGCCACTGCTAAAGATGGGTGGGTTGTCATTGCTGTTTTTATCGCCTGTTTCACCGGTAGTTGAAGCAATAGATGAGGTATTGCTAAGGGTTAATGCGAGGATGATTACAGAAAAGGGATAAAATTTATTTTTCATAAGGGTCTACGGCAAGAAGATATGAAGCGGCGTCAGTGTGCATCCAGATACGGAAAAAACACTTGTTGTGGTACATGGAGAGCTGTGCGAGTGGCGAGCGAGATAGGGCAATCCTTTGGTTGAGGCTTGGCAATTTTCAGTGTTTTCATTGAGCAGCAAAGAGCGTGCGGAAATTCCATGCTGATTTAGTGTCCTAATGAAAGTATTCATTTGTAGTTTTTGCGGGGATGCTCGTCAGTACGATTGATAGTTTGAGTCCTAAAAATACCTGATTGGGTGTTTTATATCCAAGATATTTTCTTGGCCTGCCCTTTAACTTTTTCATAATTGCCAGCACATTCCCTTGTCTCAAACCTTGGAGGTCTTATTCTTTCACTAAGTACGGTCTAATCAGGCTGTTCATATTTGATTCGGTTCACGCTCCTGCAGATGATACGGGCTGCAAAGTAGTCATCGGCATGTTTACCGATCTCCACACTTTATCAAGAAGGCTAGGCTGAGTTTCGTTTTACGGTTATCTGCAGCGTCAATGTGCGCCGGGTAAGCTTGCCGGTGGGGTGGGATGCCAGTTTTCCTCGTGTTTTACCATTGTTTCAGGCAGGGGATCTGAATAAGCAGGATGAAAAGGCTGCCAGGCGCATATTGCAGACCTGTGCGTTGACATATTTTGCCTCTTCCCTTACAAGCCTGCTTGACGGTTGGCTAGGGCGGTGGCATCGATGAATTTGTTTATGCGTCAGCTTGCATACCAGGCATTGGGTAGCGCGCCAGGTCAAGCAGATACCAATCGTTCAAGTTGAGGTGGCATCGGTTACCATTTGGCTGCTGAAGAATGACTCGATCTAGCTGCCCCTTTTCATAGACAAGGCCCCAGGTTCTGACAAGCTGGCCGTCAGCATTGATATACCAGTCACCAGTGTTTGGTTTTTGATGAGTCGCCAAGTTGATCCCCTTTTGTGTTGTTGGTTTTGTGTGGGTTAGCGTTTAAGCCACAACCTCCAAAATTAACAGTTTAAAGATGAACTGAACACCATAAAATGTGATTGAATTTGCGCTTAAACCGCGACTGCCTTGGCAGGCAATAAATTAGATCTATCAATATGCACGAAAGTATAAGCTTCCTGTTTTATTCTCATATAGTTTGTCCATAGATATGAATGCGTATAAAACCACAAGTTGGCTGAATTTTGAAAGGAGGGTAGTTGGGGTGCTCATTGAGTTGTCTTGTCGAAAGCCCCTTTTTGTAAAAAATGCTTAGTTTGCCTTATCACCTCATCACTCTGCATAATCATTGGATGGGTATGTGGAACAACCAGAAAGTCCGTCATGCCTTCTAGTTTGGCGTTCTCAATGGAGACTTTTCCGTCATCATCACCTGGGATCAGCATCGATAAGATCAGGTTGATGCTTTTATTACCTGTAATGATACCCACAGGATAGTCGGCAGGCCCCAGTGTATTGGGCATGCTCTCCCTAGATGTATTGAGTTGCTGTCCGGCGGGACCATTAAGGGCATAGAAGCCTGGGAAGTCACCCAGCCTGTCAACGACCTCACTGCCCTGGTTGGGAGGGCTGAGCATGATGACATGTCCTAACTCATCAAGTGAATTTTGAGACAGATAATGTCGAACCAAAATGGCCCCCATGGAGTGTGTAACGAAATGAATCTTCTGTGCATTGTTTGATTTGCACTCGGTTATTGCCTTAGAGATATAACTATTTGATAGGGTTTCTATCGATTGTTTGCGTGAAGGGTAGTCGACGTTAATGACGTTATAGCCGGTCGCGTTCAATGCTTCTGCCATCTTGGTGAACGAACTACTGCTGCGTGCTAAGCCATGAAGCAGGGTTACGCATTTATTTTCAATATTGATAGTTTTCGCTTGACTGTCATCGTTTGCTGCCGTGAGCGGGGTAAATATGCCAGCCAATAAAGTGGTGAGTGTTATTTGCAGAATTGATTTGATTTTCATGTCTCTAATCTTAACCTGTTTATATGAAATGGGGCCTAGGAAGGGAGTCCTGGCCCCGTTGTAATTAGCTTTCCCATTGCTGAAACTTGGCGTTCCAGCTCTCCAGGCGTGGTTTAAATTCGCCGCCTCGAGACTCCATGATAGATGCCACCAGGATGGCGGCAATGCCAAGCGTTGCTAAACTGGCCCAGCCGCCTATGTCGAAGTGATGAACCAGTTCAAACAGCTGCTGTGATATGCCTGTCATCACTAAAAGGGTGCCGCCAGTGAATACTTTGCGTTGCTGTTGGTTGAAAGCGTACATCAATAATCCTAGCCCGATGACTACACATGCTACGGCAGCGAGCAGGCTGTGATTGAATATTAGATTGGCTAACATGCATAAGATCAAACCAGCGACTGCAATATTGCGATAAAAGGTTGTGCTGCTATGACTGCGGCGTGAGATGTCATACACCATGGCTGCTGACGTGAGTGCGGCCAATGGAAAGGCCAATGCTTCAGGTAAAATTGCTGCATCAAACAATGCGACGCTAAACCAGAGTGTTGCAGATACTGCAGGAAATAGTGATAGGCCATCCAATGCATTTCGTAACCTAGAGCCTGGTTCAAGGTAGAGCGAAATCTGGCGCAGTATGAAAAATACGGTGATAGATAACACGGTCATTAGGAATAGGTCTAAGGTATAGAGCCATAGGCTGCGCCCCATCAGTACTGCCAATGGCAATAGCTGTAAAGCCAATGCGGTGACGCCTTCCTGGGTTTTTGCCGCTGTGTGGTTGTACGCCGCCTTACGGCTGAAAATGATGGTGAAACACGTCAGTGTCAATACCAGTAAACCAATCAGTTGTGGGTCACGTAGTGGTAATAACAGAGCCACATTGCTGCATATGAACAGCAAAGAAAGTTTCTTAGACATGCTGCGTACCAACACGGTAAAGCCAAGCAGGGTCACTGGTATCAATATCAGCATGGCACCCCCGCCAGTGAACAAGGCGGTATTCAGGCTATCTACTGTCCAGGCAACATAATGTGGGTATTGGCCTATATCAACAGCCGCTGTTTGAGAAAAAATGAATGCGCCGAGGATGGCGAAGTTGGCCGGAACCGATACAAGTGCCAGGCTGAGTAACAGGCGTGCGCCCTTACTCTCTTTAAGCCAATGTCCACTTGCAAGGCCAATGGCTGCCAGCACACCGGTGTTACCCAGCATCAAAAGATAACGAAATACATCATTACCACTTTGCCAACCTTTGGCGAGAAAGCTGTACATGGCAATTACCAACGCAGCTGCGCCAAGAATACGCAGTAAGGCAGGTAGTTTTTTCAAGATGTTTGAGTTTTTTTTAGCGGCTTGTTGGCTGATTACTTCTCCGCTCCAGGCATCATGTTGAGTACTCATTTCTGTTCCTCCTCAGCTAGTAGTTCTGCCAATGTGTTACGAAGTTCATCTTGTTGCTCTTGGCTGATGAATTCCCGCTCGATCGGGTCGACGATGTCATGAGTCTCAATGGTCATTTCCGCCTGACTGATATTGATCTCCCAGCGGTCGAACGCCTCATCCAGTAGTTGAGTGGTGTTGCTTTCAGATTTGCTGGTTGCATTGATTGCAGAGCTGCTTGATTGGCGTGCCCGCATCAAGGTGAGTTTTTGCTTGATCTCGGTTAGGCGTTGTTCACTGGTTTCAATGTCTCTAGCCAGTTTCTCAGCTGTCTGATCATACTCAGCCTGTGCCTGGCTCAGCCTTTCGGCCTGTTGTTGGCAATGTTGGCTGCGACGGACACACTCTAGTGCCTTGGTTTCATCGTTTTTGGCGGATTCAATTGCACGTTGGCGCCAACGCTGTGTGTTTTGTTGTTGTTCCTGAATCTGTTGTTTTAGCTGCGCGCCTTCTCGACGCACATGGCCTAGGCGAACTTTGGCTTCGGCTACTTTTTTACGCATATCGTTGAGGCTGGCCTGAACGACTGCATCATGGTTTTCGATTTCGCCGACGACCTGATCAATGCTAGATACCAGTGTGGCTGAAAGACGTTTGAAAATAGACACTATGATTACCTCGTTTTTGGTTTGGACAAGGTAATTGTTGGTCAAGGCGGCGTTAAAATGAACCAATGTGTGGATTGTGTTTTTTTTATGATCTTTTGGTCTACAAAAGATATACTTTTTAAGGGGAAACCGAAGGGAACACCACATGGCACAAACTGCAGCATTGATCGAAACACTTAAACAGGCCCTCAAAAGCCACCGGCTTACCTATGCCGAAGTGGCTCGAAAACTAGATATGAGTGAGGCCAATATCAAACGTATGTTTGCTTCAAAACGTTTTAGTCTTGAGCGCTTGGAGGATGTTTGCAGTTTAATGCAACTGGAGTTGACTGACCTGTTTCAGCTCTATGAAGAGTCGCGCCAACGCATTAGCCAGTTGACTATAGAACAGGAACAAGAACTGGTACGTGATGAAAAGCTACTGTTGGTTGCGGTGAGCGTACGTAATCATCTTAGTTTTGACGACATCATCCAGAACTATCATATCTCCAACAGTGAATGTATTCGCAGCTTGGCAAAACTGGACAAGCTCAAGATCATTGACCTGTTGCCGAATAACCGTATCAAGCTGCGTATCGATGAAGGGTTTAGCTGGTTAGCCAATGGGCCTATCGAGCGATTTTTTGAGCAACAGATTCAAAGCCAGTTTTTAAAATCAGGTTTTAATGGTGAATTGGAACAGCGCTTGTTTTTGTTCGGCCTGCTGGGTGATTCTTCAACTCAAGTTTTGATTAACAAGATGCAGGCGCTGGCCAAAGAATTCACTGAGCTGCACCGTCAGGATGCCCAGCTACCTTTAGATAAACGAAATAACATCGGTTTTATGCTTGCTTTACGTCCCTGGGAGCTGGAAGCATTTCAGCCATTACAACGTCAGAATGGTTAAAAGTATCGTGTAAATATACCGGTAATATTGTAATTATCTATTTATTGTTGTTTGATTTATTTATCTGCTGCCTTTGACGATAATCTTCACGTATCAGAAAACGGTTTATTAATAGCGAATCAGTGAGGTCGCTAAAGAGGAGTGTCGAATGTTAAAGGTCTTTGTAAGGTGGCTGCTGGGTGTTTTGTACAAAGTCGAAGTAAAGGGGGGAGAGCATCTTGAGCAGTTCGGCGAACGTACGGTCGTTGTGGCCAATCTGTAGTAGCTCAGACTTGATCTGACAGTTACCCGTTTTTTATCAGTGCCTGTCAGTTTAGATTTGAGCTAAATTTTTCTCCGCCCAAATCGATTTACCATCAAGCAATGTTTCCATGGGG
>CAMYNQ010000028.1 GCA_947259785.1 uncultured Chromatiaceae bacterium
CGACGCAAACGAGATGTCTTCTTATCCATAGCCATATCCAATAATAATTATTTCTTCTTGGCCTCTTTACGGACCACATGTTCATCAGCGTAACGCACACCCTTACCTTTGTAAGGCTCTGGTGGACGATAGGCACGAATCTCGGCAGCAACTTGACCAACTTTCTGTTTGTCGAT
Organism: uncultured Chromatiaceae bacterium; assembly: GCA_947259785.1. Classification (GTDB taxonomy): domain Bacteria; phylum Pseudomonadota; class Gammaproteobacteria; order Tenderiales; family Tenderiaceae; genus Tenderia. Next base: position 177 of record CAMYNQ010000028.1, read on the forward strand.
ACCTTTTACAACAATTTCAGTTTGACTCGGAGTTTCAGCAGTAACACCTTCTGGCAACTCGTAGTTAACAGGGTGTGAGAAACCAAGCGTCAAATTAAGGACTTTTCCTTGAGCTTGGGCACGGTAACCAACCCCAATCAATTGCAATTTCTTCTCGAAACCAGCACTAACACCAGTTACAAGGTTATTTATCAAGGCACGGGTAGTTCCCGCCATGGTCCAAGAGGGCTTAGTATCTTCACAAACAGTAACAACTACATCATTCGCATCATTACGAGCAACCTTTACAAGGTCGTTCACAACTTGCTGCAACTGGCCCTTCGCACCTTTTACAGTAACAGTTTGCCCATCAATACTGACATCAACACCAGACGGGATGGAAATAGGATTTTTAGCAATTCTAGACATCGCAGATCACCACTTACGATACGTAACAGATTACTTCGCCACCTACACCGGCAGAACGTGCAGCACGATCTGTCATAACCCCTTTAGGTGTAGAGACAATAGCAATACCCAAACCAGCATCAACCTTTGGCAACTCATTCGTAGGTTTATACATACGTACACCTGGACGACTTGCGCGTTGAATAGTGGCAATAACCGGCTTACCTTCATAATATTTAAGGTCAACCACAAGAACAGGCTTAACGTTTTCTTCGCTAACTTTAAAGTCAACGATATAGCCTTCATTTTTCAAAACTTCAGCAATTGAAGTTTTAAGCTTTGATGACGGCATAGACACTTGCGCCTTGTCCGCCGCTTGACCATTTCGAATCCGGGTCAACATGTCAGCGATTGGATCACTCATGCTCATATATGTTTTACTCCAAAGTCTCGTCTTTGAGGGCTAATCAAACCAGCCCACATCTTAATCTTTTTACCAGCTAGCCTTAACCAGCCCAGGAACATCACCACGCATAGCCGCTTCACGTAATTTGTTACGAGCCAAACCAAATTTGCGATAGTAACCATGTGGACGGCCAGTAATAGAACAACGATTGCGCTGACGGACTGGACTGGAATCACGAGGCAACGCGTGAAACTTACGCTGTGCTTCCTCACGTTCTTCTAGGCTCAAATTCAAATCAAACATGCTTGCTTTTAATTCAGCGCGTTTAACAGCGAACTTAGCAACCATACGTTTACGTTTGATTTCACGGTTAACCATGGACGTCTTAGCCATAATCCTTAACCCTTAAATGGAAATTTAAATGCGGCCAATAGAGCACGGCCTTCTTCGTTATTTTTCGCTGTAGTAGTGATGGTTATATCCATACCGCGTAGCGCATCGATTTTATCGTAATCGATTTCAGGAAAAATAATCTGTTCCTGGATGCCCATACTGAAGTTGCCGCGACCGTCAAAAGATTTTGCATTTATACCGCGAAAATCTCGGATACGTGGAATTGCAACTGTGATCAAGCGATCAAGGAATTCATACATCTGCGTACGACGCATTGTAACCTTACAACCGATCGGCCAATTATCACGAATTTTAAAGCCCGCAATTGATTTGCGCGAGAGAGTAACGACTGGCTTTTGGCCAGCAATTTTTTCCATATCGCCTACAGCATTCTGGACAATTTTCTTATCACCAACCGCTTCACCCAGACCCATATTAAGTGTGATTTTGGTGATGCGTGGAACTTCCATTACGCTTTCATAATTAAACTGCTCCATAAGCTGCTTAACTACAGTTTCTTTATAATATTCTGACAATCTAGCCATTGCTAAAACCTTACGCTTAAATATCAACTACTTCGTCGTTAGACTTGAAGTAACGCACTTTACGACCGTCTTCCAAAACACGAAAACCTACACGATCAGCCTTTTTTGTCACTGGATTAAACAAAGCGACGTTAGAAAGAGTTAGTGAAGCCTCTTTTTCAACGATTCCACCAGCAACACCACGCTGAGGATTTGCCTTGGTATGCCGCTTAACCATGTTGACATTATCAACAAACACGCGGTCATCAGCGGTCACTCTCAGAACAGTTCCGCGCTTACCTTTATCTTTACCAGTCAGGACGATTACATCATCGCCTTTTTTGATCTTACGCATCGTTATCTACCTAGTTTCAATCCGCAATAACTCTTAAAGCACTTCAGGTGCAAGAGAGACAATTTTCATAAACTGCTCAGTACGCAGTTCACGTGTAACCGGCCCAAAGATACGAGTACCAATTGGTTGCAGGTTAGCATTTAGCAATACAGCAGCATTGCCATCAAAGCGGATTAATGAACCATCGCCACGGCGCACACCTTTACGGGTACGAACAACAACAGCATTATAAACTTCGCCTTTTTTAACCTTACCGCGAGGAATTGCTTCCTTAATACTTACTTTAATAATATCACCGATACCGGCGTAGCGACGTTTTGAGCCACCCAGCACCTTAATGCACTGTAGACGACGGGCACCACTATTGTCCGCAACATCCAAGTTTGATTGCATTTGAATCATGTTTCGTCTCCGCTAAACTCTTAGAGTGCTATCTTAATCGGGAGTTAACCGAGTTCAGGTGCACGTTCATCAACTCGAACCAACGCCCATGATTTGCTTTTAGAAACCGGACGACTCTGAGAGATAGTTACGAGATCACCCTCGTTGCACTCATTATTCTCATCGTGAGCATGGAATTTTGTTGAGCGCTTAATGTATTTTTTATACACAGGATGCTTAACACGACGCTCAACCATTACAGTGATTGTCTTATCCATCTTGTTACTGACCACACGCCCGCTAATTTCACGTGCTACTTTATTCTCTTCACTCATGATCAGCCACTCGCCTTCTGATTCAAAACGGTTTTGACTCGCGCAATATTGCGACGATTTTGCCTAAGCAGGTGATTCTGAGCCATTTGACCCGAGCCTAGCTGCATACGCAGATTAAAACCTTCACGCAACAGGTCTTCGAGTTCTTTGTTCAACTCGTCAACACCCTTATCTTTTAGTTCACTCGCCTTCATTACATCACGCTCCGAGACACGAATGTTGTTTTAAGTGGCAGCTTGGCAGACGCTAAACGAAATGCTTCACGGGCAACTTCTTCAGAAACACCCTCCATCTCATACAGCATACGACCAGGCTGAATTTCAGCCACCCAATATTCAACGTTACCCTTACCCTTACCCATACGAACTTCCAAAGGCTTGTTAGTAATAGGTTTGTCAGGAAAAATACGAATCCAAATACGGCCGCCACGCTTGATGTGACGGGTCATGGCACGACGAGCAGCCTCGATCTGGCGAGCAGTGATGCGGCCACGAGCAGTTGCCTTGAGCCCAAACTCACCAAAGCTGACCTTGCTTCCGCGCTGAGCTAAGCCACGATTGCGGCCTTTATGCATCTTACGGAACTTCGTTTTTTTAGGTTGCAGCATTTCTATCTATTCCTATTACTTAGCAGCAGCTTTTCCCTGAGCTTCGGCGCTTTCGGCATCACCAAAGACTTCACCCTTGAAAAGCCAAACCTTAATTCCGATTACACCAGATGGTGTATGCGCTGACGCAACGCCATAATCAATATCTGCACGCAAAGTGTGAAGAGGAACTCGACCTTCGCGATACCATTCAGTACGTGCAATTTCAGCGCCATTCAATCGACCAGAAACTTGAATCTTGATACCCAGACTACCCAAACGCATTGAATTGGTAACCGCACGCTTCATGGCACGACGAAACATAATACGACGCTCAAGCTGTTGGGCCACGCTCTGAGCAACTAGCGTTGCATCCAACTCAGGCTTGCGAATTTCCTCAATATTGAGATGCACAGCGGCTGCAGGCAGACTCATCATTTTGGCAACCTTCTTACGAAGCTTGTCAATGTCTTCGCCCTTTTTACCAATCACAATACCTGGACGGGCAGTATGTATAGTAATGCGCGCATTTCGCGCTGGACGTTCAATCTGGATAAGACTTACAGATGCCTGCGCCAACTGTTTCTGCAAGAATTCACGCACCTTAAGATCGGTAAATAAAAGACCACCAAAATCTTTGGTACCTGAATACCATTTGGAATTCCAGTCTTTAACGATTCCAAGACGTATACCAGTTGGATGAACTTTTTGTCCCATAATTGCCTCTCTTACTTCTCAGCAACGGCCACAGTAATGTGGCTGGTGCGTTTAAGAATTCGGTTTGCACGGCCCTTGGCGCGCGCGCGGATACGTTTGTGAGTTGCCGCCTCATCAACAAATACCGTTGATACTTTCAGCTCATCAATATCCGCACCATCGTTATGCTCAGCATTGGCAATAGCAGATTCAAGCAGCTTTTTCATGATAGCTGCGGCTTTTTTGGTGCTGAATTGAAGAGTCTGCAAAGCAGGCTCAACTCGCATTCCGCGAATTTGGTCAGCCACCAAACGCACTTTTTGTGCTGAAATGCGAGCGTTTCTCAAAGTTGCAGTCGTTTCCATTATCTAGACTCCGTTACCTTGACTTCTTATCTGCAACATGGCCTCTGTAGGTGCGAGTTGATGAAAACTCACCCAACTTGTGACCAACCATGTTTTCGTTGATCAGAACAGGCACATGCTGACGACCATTATGTATAGCAATAGTTAAACCAACCATTTGCGGCATAACCATTGAACGGCGCGACCAAGTCTTGACTGGACGACGATCATTTTTTTCAACAGCCGCATCCACCTTTTTAAGGAGATGAGCATCAATGAATGGACCCTTTTTGACTGAACGTGGCACGTTTCTAGCCCTCTACTTTAAATTACTTACGACGGCGGACAATCAACTTGTCCGTACGTTTGTTCTTACGAGTTTTGTAACCCTTAGTCGGAACACCCCATGGAGTTACAGGATGACGGCCACCAGCAGTACGACCTTCACCACCACCGTGCGGGTGATCAACTGGGTTCATAGCAACACCACGAACCGTTGGACGCTTTCCGCGCCAGCGGCTTGCACCTGCCTTGCCCAATGAACGCAAACCGTGCTCTGAATTGCCAACTTCGCCAATAGTGGCTCGACAATCAGCAAGAACCTTACGCATTTCACCAGAACGAAGACGCAATGTTGCGTGCGCACCCTCTTTAGCAACCAACTGAACTGCGGCGCCAGCACTGCGAGCAATCTGCGCACCTTTTCCAGCCTTCAATTCAATACAGTGAATAGTCGTACCCACCGGGATATTGCGAATCGGCAGACAGCTACCTGGTTTTATTGGCGCATCAACACCCGCAGCAATATCATCACCAGCAGTCACACCCTTAGGAGCGATAATATAACGACGTTCACCATCAGCATACAAAACCAAGGCCAGGTGCGCACTGCGATTCGGATCGTATTCTAAACGCTCAATGCGCGCAGGAACACCATCTTTATCATTACGACGAAAATCAACTACGCGATAGTGCTTTTTATGACCACCACCACGACGACGAACAGTAATACGACCAGCATTGTTACGACCTGAAGACTTGATCTTTTTCTCAAGCAAAGGCGCATGAGGCGCACCCTTATGAAGATCAGGCGTCACAACCTTAACAACAAACCGGCGGCCTGCTGAAGTCGGCTTTGTTTTTACTAATGCCATGACTATAAAATCCTTATACTCGCTCGCTTAACGCTTATTGCGCACCCATGAAATCAATATCTTGACCAGGCTGCAGCTTAACGTAAGCCTTTTTCCAGTCAGCACGACGACCAGCAATCTGACCAACACGCTTACGCTTACCTTTTACATTTGACACTTGAACCGCATCGACTTTTACATCAAACATCAGCTCAACCGCTTTCTTAATCTCAAGCTTGTTCGCATCAGGCACAACCCTGAATACAAACTGCTGATTACTATCAGCGACCACAGTCGATTTCTCAGAGATGTGAGGAGCAAGCAGCACCTTCATCAAACGCTCTTTTTTCATGCGAACATCTCCTCAACTTGCTTGATGGCATCAGCTGTCATCAAAATCTTATCAAAATGAACCAGACTAACCGGATCAACGTTGCGCGCTTCAGCAACACTTACATTCATCAAGTTACGAGCCGCTAACGACAATGAAACATCTTCAGCTGCAGTCACCATCAGAACACGCCCATCCAAACCCATCACCTTGAGTTTTTCATTCAACTCCTTGGTCTTAGGCGCATCTAGCTTAATACCTTCAACCACAACCAAACGATCCTGACGAACCAACTCAGATAAAATCGAGCGCATTGCACCGCGATACATCTTTTTGTTCACCTTTTGTGAATGATCCTGCGGCGCAGCTGCAAAGGTTACACCACCGGTCCGCCACAACGGGGAGCGTATTGTACCAGCTCTTGCACGCCCTGTCCCCTTTTGTCTCCAAGGTTTTGCACCACCACCGCGAACCGCCGCACGATTTTTGTGTGCACGGGTACCAGCGCGTGAACCCGCCATATAGGCCGTCACCACCTGATGAACCAGAGCTTCATTAAATTCTTTACCAAAAGTCTCATCCGCAAGAGTCACGCTCTTGGTCGATTCTTTGCCAGTCTTTGTAACCAGTTTCAGTTCCATTTACCTAACTCCTTACGAACGCGCCTTAACAGACGGACGAATCACAACATCACCGCCCTTAGCACCAGGAACCGCACCCTTTATCAAAAGCAGGTTGCGCTCCGCGTCAACACGGACAACTTCAAGATTCTGAGTAGTCGTTTGCGCCGCGCCCATGTGACCTGACATTTTTTTACCTTTAAATACACGACCTGGCGTTTGACAGTGACCAATCGAACCCGGCGCACGATGCGACAGTGAGTTGCCATGTGTTGCGTCCTGCATGCTAAAATTATGACGTTTGATCGCACCAGCAAAACCTTTACCAATACTCTTCCCAGCAACATCCACTTTCTGGCCAGCCTCGAAGACATCAACTTTAATCTCATTGCCTACAGTAATTTCTTCGCCCTCACCATCAGCAAGACGGAATTCCCACAAGCTACGACCAGCCTCCGTTCCCGCCTTGGCAAAATGTCCTGCCGCCGGCTTGCTAACACGGTTAGCTTTACGCGAACCCAGAGTCACTTGATAGGCGCGATAACCATCACGCTCAGCATCACGCACTTGAGTAACACGGTTAGGATCAACCTCAACCACCGTCACCGGAATTGACTCACCCGCTTCAGTAAAGACGCGCGTCATTCCAACTTTACGACCTACAACACCAATCGTCATTTTCAAACTCCTAGCTTCTCAGCTATCAACGGCGGCATCGAGCCACACGCCAAAACCCTTTAAGTCAATTTAATCTGGACGTCAACGCCAGCAGCCAAATCCAATTTCATCAACGCATCAACCGTTTTATCAGTTGGGTCAACAATATCCATCAGACGTTTATGCGTACGAATTTCGTACTGGTCTCGAGCATCTTTATTTACATGCGGCGAAATCAACACAGTAAAACGCTCTTTCTTGGTGGGCAAAGGAATTGGACCCTTAACCTGCGCACCAGTACGCTTGGCTGTTTCAACAATTTCTCGTGCGGACTGATCGATTAAACGATAATCAAACGCTTTCAAACGGATACGGATTTTCTGATTTGAAGTCATATATTTTACTCAACTACCTTAGCAACAACACCAGCGCCAACCGTGCGCCCACCTTCGCGAATCGCGAATCGCAGACCTTCTTCCATCGCAATCGGCGCGATCAGACTAACTGTCATGGCAACATTGTCACCTGGCATGACCATTTCAACACCCTCTGGCAGATCACATGCACCAGTTACGTCAGTGGTACGAAAGTAGAACTGTGGACGGTAACCGTTGAAGAATGGCGTATGACGACCACCTTCATCTTTGCTCAGCACGTATACTTCTGCTTCGAACTTGGTGTGTGGTTTGATTGAACCTGGCTTACACAATACTTGGCCGCGCTCAACTTCTTCACGCTTGGTTCCACGCAGCAGAACACCGACGTTGTCACCTGCTTCACCGCTGTCCAGCAGCTTGCGGAACATTTCAACACCCGTACAAGTTGTCTTGGCAGACTCCTTGATACCAACGATTTCAATTTCGTCGCCAACTTTAACAATACCGCGCTCGATACGACCGGTTACTACGGTGCCACGACCTGAGATTGAGAACACATCCTCAACAGGCATAAGGAAGTCACCATCAATTGCACGCTCTGGCATTGGAATGTAAGTATCCAATGCTTCGATCAGCTTGGCGATCGCTGGTGTACCAATGTCGCTTTCATCACCTTCAAGGGCTTTCAGCGCTGATCCAGTAATGACTGGAATATCGTCGCCTGGAAAGTCATAAGAAGAAAGCAGTTCACGCACTTCCATTTCAACCAGCTCAAGCAGCTCTTCGTCATCAACCATGTCAGCCTTGTTCAGGAAGACAATAATGTAAGGCACGCCAACCTGACGGGCCAACAGGATGTGCTCGCGAGTCTGTGGCATTGGGCCATCAGCTGCTGAACATACCAGGATCGCGCCATCCATCTGCGCTGCGCCAGTGATCATATTCTTTACATAGTCAGCATGCCCAGGACAATCTACATGTGCGTAGTGACGGGCATCTGATTCATACTCAACGTGAGCAGTGGCGATAGTAATACCACGCGCACGCTCTTCTGGCGCTGAATCGATCTGATCGTAACCTTTTGAGTCACCACCATATTTCTTCGCCTGAGTGACGGTCAATGCCGCTGTCAGTGTCGTTTTACCATGATCAACGTGACCGATAGTGCCCACGTTTACGTGTGGCTTATTACGTTCAAACTTTTCTTTGGACACGACTTAAACCCTCTTAATAAAAACTCAATTAACTATTTCAAGCTGATTTCGCTGTTACCACACCAGCAACATTCGACGGTGCTTCAGCATACCTCTCAAATTCCATACTATAAGTCGCACGCCCTTGAGACATTGAACGTAGCGACGTTGCATAACCAAACATTCCGGCTAGCGGTAATTCTGCAGTCACCAGCTTTCCAGCCGGCGAATCTTCCATCCCCTGCACCAGGCCACGACGGCGATTCAAATCACCTATCACATCACCCATGTATTCTTCTGGCGTTTCAACCTCAACTCGCATAACTGGCTCAAGCAACACTGGATTAGACTCCAGAAAGCCTTGCCTAAAAGCCATCGAGCCAGCGATTTTAAACGCACTCTCATTTGAGTCAACATCATGATAGGAACCATCAAACAAGGTCACCTTGACATCGACCACTGGATACCCAGCAAACACACCGCTCTGCATGGATTCCTGTATTCCTTTATCTACTGCCGGAATGAATTCGCCTGGCACACTACCACCAACAACTTCACTCACAAATTCGTAACCAGCACCTCGCTCTCTAGCCTCAAGACGGAGCCAGACATGACCATATTGACCACGCCCACCGGACTGACGTACAAATTTACCCTCAACCTCAATACTGCCGCGCATCGTTTCGCGGTAGGCAACCTGGGGCGCCCCCACATTTGCACCAACCTTAAATTCACGCTTGAGACGATCAACAATGACCTCAAGGTGGAGCTCGCCCATGCCGGATATTATTATCTGGCCAGTCTCTTCATCGGTATGCTCACGAAATGAAGGATCCTCTTGTGCCAGCTTACCTAGCGCAGCCCCCATCTTTTCCTGATCTCCAGCTGTTCTAGGCTCAATCGCCACAGAGATCACTGGCTCCGGAAATTCCATCCTCTCCAGAGTGATAATGGCTGAGGGGGCGCATAGTGTATCACCAGTTGTTACGTCTTTCAATCCCACAGCAGCAGCAATATCACCCGCAAAGACCTCTTTTATCTCTTCACGACTATTAGCATGCATCTGCACAAGGCGACCAATCCGCTCTTTTTTACCCTTAACTGGGTTAAAAACCGAATCACCAACACTAACAACACCGGAATAACACCGAAAAAAGCTTAACGTTCCAACAAACGGGTCCGTAGCAATCTTAAACGCCAACGCTGAAAATGGCTCCGCATCATCACCATGTCGCTCACACTCCAACCCTTTCTCATCAACACCCCTAATTGCAGGCACATCGAGAGGAGAAGGCATATACCCGATAACCGCATCCAGCAAAGCTTGAACGCCCTTATTCTTAAAGGCAGAACCACAGAGAGCCGGGACAATTTCATTTTTGATAGTACGCTGACGCAACCCCTGACGAATCTCATCACCAGACAAATCAGCCTCTTCCAAGTATTTTTCCGTCAACTCGTCTGAGCCTTCAGCGGCAGCCTCAATCATTTTTTCACGATATTCTTGCGCCAAACTCAACAAATCTGCCGGAACATTTTTAGCCTCATGGGCCGCACCCATGCCAGCCTCATCCCAGTAGATCGCCTTCATCCCCAGCAAATCAACAACACCCTCAAAGCCATCTTCAGCACCAATAGGAATTACGAGTGGAACGGGAGTCGCACCAAGACGCTCTTCAATTTGAGCCATTACACGAAAAAAGTCGGCACCCTGGCGATCCATCTTATTGACGAAAACCACACGAGGAACATGATATTTATTTGCTTGACGCCAAACGGTCTCAGACTGTGGCTGAACACCACCAACCGCACAAAAAACTGCGCACGCACCATCCAAAACACGCAACGACCGTTCCACCTCGATGGTGAAATCAACATGCCCCGGGGTGTCAATGATATTAATCCGGTGTTCAGGGAACTGCTTATCCATGCCCGACCAAAAACAAGTCGTTGCAGCCGAAGTTATAGTGATACCTCGCTCTTGCTCCTGCTCCATCCAGTCCATAGTGGCGGCACCGTCATGCACCTCACCAATCTTGTGAGAGATTCCGGTGTAAAACAAAATTCTTTCAGTCGTAGTCGTCTTCCCAGCATCAATGTGAGCCATAATGCCAATATTACGATAACGGTCGATTGGTGTTTTACGCGCCACCTAAGACTTCCCTTACTAACCCGAATTATAAAAGAACAAAAGCTAGGTGACACCATCAAGGGCACCACCCTTTAAAAACTACCAGCGATAGTGCGAGAACGCCTTATTCGCTTCAGCCATACGATGAACATCTTCACGTTTTTTAACTGCTGAACCACGACTTTCCGAAGCGTCAATTATCTCACCAGCAAGACGCAGACCCATGGATTTTTCACCACGCTTGCGAGCTGCATCACTCAACCAACGCATCGCCAAGGCAACACGACGAGCAGAACGAACTTCAACAGGCACCTGATAAGTTGCACCACCAACACGACGAGACTTAACCTCAACCATTGGGCTTACGTTTTCAAGTGCTTTTTCAAACATTTCCAGCGAGTCTTTGCTGCTACGCTCAGCAACAACATCCAAAGCACCGTATACAATCTTTTCTGCAATAGATTTCTTACCGCTTTGCATGACAATATTTACAAACTTAGCTAGAGTCTCACTTCCAAACTTAGGGTCTGGCAGAATCTCGCGCTTCGGGACTTCTCTTCTTCTTGGCATAGCTATTACCTAATCTTTAATAAAGCCTAAACAATTAACCCTTAGGACGCTTGGCACCGTACTTAGAGCGACCCTGTCTACGACCGTCAACACCAGACGTATCCAATGTTCCGCGAACAGTGTGATAACGCACACCCGGCAAATCCTTAACACGACCGCCACGAATTAACACCACACTATGTTCCTGCAGGTTATGGCCTTCACCACCAATATAACTCGTCACTTCCATGCCATTAGTCAGACGCACACGAGCAACTTTACGCAAAGCCGAGTTTGGCTTTTTAGGCGTTGTTGTATAAACACGAGTACAAACACCACGCTTCTGAGGGCAAGCATCCAGAGCTGGAACATTGCTCTTTTCTACCTTTCTTAAACGCGGCTTTCTAACCAACTGATTAATTGTTGCCATTTAGATCACCTAAAATCTTATTTCCAAATGTATGAAAGACCTCTGTCGCAACCCTCTTAACAGATCAGCAACAAATGGTCGGAACTCATAAACTTAGTAATTTAATGAGCCCTGAAAAGGCAGGACCCTACAATTATGAAGCCGGAATTCTAGAGATCTACAGCCCAACTGTCAAGCGCGATCTTCATCCAGCCCCACCTAAAAACAGAAGCAATGCCGGCGTTATTGCCGACATTGCTTAACCCATTGATATAAACGGCAATTACAAAGCCTTACTTAATGCCTCTTCAACCTCACTAGCGGTTGGCGCTTTCTCACCCGCTAAGGCAGCTGCTGCCGCATCTGCTTCATCTCGCTTACGACGGCGCTCAGCGTGGTAGGCAAGCCCGGTACCAGCAGGAATCAATCGACCAACAATGACATTTTCTTTCAAACCATGCAGGCTATCAATCTTGCCTTGAACTGCAGCCTCAGTCAGGACACGTGTTGTCTCCTGGAAAGATGCCGCCGATATAAAGGACTCAGTGGCCAGCGATGCCTTGGTAATACCCAGCAGCACAGGCTCAAAGGTTGCAGGGATCTTGCCAGCAGCAATTAGCCTGTCATTCTCATCCAATACACGTGAACGCTCTAGCTGCTCACCCTTAAGGAACTTGCTGTCACCACCATTGGTAATATCAACCTTACGCAACATCTGACGCACAATAACCTCGATGTGCTTGTCATTGATCTTAACCCCTTGCAGACGGTAAACCTCTTGCACCTCGTTGACGATATAATTGGCCAGAGTTGAAATCCCTTTCAGGCGCAGAATATCGTGCGGTGTTGGCGCGCCATCAACCACAACCTCACCACGCTCAACATGCTCGCCTTCGAAGACATTGATATGACGCCATTTTGGAATTAGCTCTTCGTTACGCTCACCATCTTTGTCTGTGATGACCAAACGACGTTTACCCTTGGTCTCTTTACCAAAGCCGACGGTACCTGTCGCCTCAGCCATAATGGCTGGGTCTTTCGGCTTACGCGCCTCAAACAAATCAGCAACACGTGGCAGACCACCGGTAATATCACGAGTCTTAGAAGACTCTTGTGGGATACGGGCAAGCACATCACCCACACCGACCTCAGCACCATCTTCCATTCCAACAATCGCACCACCTGGGAGGAAGTACATTGCTGGAATATCAGTACCAGCAATACACAGATCATCACCATTTGCATCAACCAGCTTAACCATCGGTTTCAAATCTTTACCAACAGTACCGCGAGCCTTAGGATCGGTAATTACCAGACTGGTCAAACCCGTAATATCGTCGGTAGTACGCTGCATACTGACGCTTTCGACAAAATCACTAAACTTAACCTGACCTGCCACCTCGGTAATAACCGGATGAGTATGCGGATCCCAGGTAGCCACAATCTGACCCGCAGAAATCGCATCACCATCATCTGCAGACAACACAGCACCGTAAGGAATCTTGTAACGCTCACGGTCACGGCCATGCTCATCCACAACAATCAACTCACCAGAACGAGAAACAGCAACATTATGACCATCAGCATGTTTCACCAGCTTAATATTGTGCATGCGCACAGTACCGGCCGATTTAACTTCAACGTTATTCTCAGCAGCAGAACGAGATGCCGCACCACCGATATGGAAGGTACGCATAGTCAGCTGAGTACCAGGCTCACCGATTGATTGAGCCGCAATAACACCGACAGACTCACCCGAATTAACTTGATGACCACGAGCCAAGTCACGACCGTAGCAAGCCGCACAGATGCCATAACGGGTATCACATGTAATCGGCGAACGCACCATGACTTGGTCGATACTCGCATTTTCAAGATCATCGACACGACGCTCATCAAGCAGTGTACCAGCAGCAACCAGAACCTCATCAGTTCCAGGCTTACAGACATCATCAATCACAACACGACCCAAGACACGTTCGCGCAATGGCTCAACAACGTCGCCACCTTCGATCAACGGCATCATTAACAAACCATGAGTGGTGCCACAATCATCTTCGGTAACGACTAGGTCTTGTGCCACATCAACCAAACGACGCGTAAGATAACCTGAGTTAGCTGTCTTCAGTGCCGTATCAGCCAAACCCTTACGAGCACCATGAGTTGAGATAAAGTACTGCAATACATTCAAACCTTCACGGAAGTTGGCTGTAATCGGCGTTTCGATGATCGAACCATCCGGTTTAGCCATCAGACCACGCATACCTGCCAGCTGACGAATCTGCGCTGCACTACCACGAGCACCAGAATCAGCCATCATAAAGATAGAGTTGAATGAGTCTTGCTTAACCTCATTACCGTCTTTATCAACAACCAGATCACTACCCAATTTATCCATCATCGCCTGAGCGACGCGGTCATTAGTGTGAGACCAAATATCAACCACTTTATTGTAGCGTTCGCCATTGGTTACCAGACCAGAGATATACTGATTCTCAATTTCCTTAACCTCGGCAGCTGCAGCACCGATAATGCCTTCCTTCTCGCTAGGCACAACCATGTCATTAATACCAATAGAGATGCCAGACTTGGTTGAAAAGCTGAAACCGGTATACATCAACTGATCAGCAAAGATAACTGTAGATTTCAGACCCAAGCGACGGTAACAAGTATTGATCAGACCTGAAATAGCCTTTTTAGTCATGGTCTGATTAAACAGTTCAAACGGCAGACCTTTTGGCAATAACTCTGCTAACAGAGCACGACCAACCGTAGTGTCAACGATCTTAATCGCAGTATTGATTTCACCGCTTTCGGCATCAAGCACATCTTCTTTGATGCGAACTTTTACCTTGGCGTGGATATTGGCAGCCTTGCTTTCCCAAGCGCGACGCAGTTCTGCCAGACCAGAGAAGGCCATGCCTTCACCCTTGGCATTGACACGCTCGCGGGTCATGTAATACAAACCCAAAATAACATCCTGCGAGGGCACGATAATTGGCTCACCGTTAGCAGGTGACAAGACATTGTTGGTTGCCATCATCAGCGCGCGCGCTTCGATCTGTGCTTCCAACGACAATGGCACATGTACTGCCATTTGGTCACCGTCAAAGTCAGCGTTATAGGCAGTACAAACCAGTGGGTGTAACTGAATCGCCTTACCCTCGATCAACACAGGTTCAAACGCCTGAATACCAAGACGATGAAGGGTTGGCGCGCGATTCAACATCACAGGATGCTCACGAATGACTTCTTCGAGAATATCCCAAACTTCTGAACCTTCACGTTCTACGAGTTTTTTTGCGGCCTTGATTGTTGTTGCCAGACCACGCAGTTCCAACTTGCTGAAGATAAACGGCTTAAACAGCTCGAGTGCCATCTTCTTCGGCAGGCCACACTGATGCAGCTTCAAAGTTGGACCAACTACGATAACTGACCGGCCAGAGTAATCAACACGCTTACCGAGCAGATTTTGACGAAAACGACCCTGCTTACCCTTGATCATGTCTGCCAGAGATTTCAGCGGACGTTTATTGGTACCAGTGATTGCCTTACCGCGGCGTCCATTATCAAGTAACGCATCAACAGATTCTTGCAACATACGTTTTTCGTTACGAACAATAATGTCTGGTGCATTTAGGTCCAGCAGACGCTTGAGACGATTATTACGATTGATGACACGGCGATACAGGTCATTCAAGTCAGAAGTCGCAAAACGACCACCATCTAGGGGAACCAACGGACGTAGTTCTGGCGGCAGGACTGGCAATACCGTCATTACCATCCACTCTGGTTTATTACCAGAATCCAGGAAGGCCTCCATCAGCTTCAGACGTTTAGTCATCTTCTTGATTTTGGTCTCAGAATTGGTGTTTGGGATCTCTTCACGCAGCTTGGCAACTTCCGTCTGCAAATTCATCTGAATCAACAACTCACGTACGGCTTCAGCCCCCATACGAGCATCAAAGTCATCACCAAACTCTTCAATTGCATCGAGGTAACCTTCGTCATTCAACAGCTGACCTTTTTCCAAAGCAGTCATGCCTGGATCGATAACCACAAAGGCTTCGAAATAGAGCACACGCTCAATATCACGCAGGGTCATATCTAACAACAGCCCCATACGTGAAGGTAGCGACTTAAGAAACCAGATATGCGCAACAGGGCTAGCTAGATCAATGTGTGCCATACGATCGCGACGGACCTTGGCGACTGTGACTTCAACGCCACATTTCTCACAAATCACACCGCGATGTTTCAAGCGCTTGTATTTTCCGCACAGACATTCGTAGTCTTTTACCGGACCAAAAATCTTGGCACAGAACAGGCCGTCACGCTCAGGTTTGAATGTGCGGTAATTAATGGTTTCAGGTTTTTTAACCTCGCCAAAGGACCAGGAACGAATCTTCTCTGGTGAAGCAAGCCCGATGCGAATCGCATCAAACTCATCATTACTTTGGCCTTGTTGCTTTAATAGATTAAGCAGATCTTTCACTCTGTAGTCTCCTACTAATGTGACACGCTAGATGCCAGTCAAACACCGTAACCTGAATTACACGTTTTCCAGTTCGATATCGATACCCAGGGCACGAATTTCCTTCAGCAATACATTGAAGGATTCCGGCATACCAGGCTCCATGCGATGATCTCCATCAACGATGTTTTTATACATCTTGGTACGACCAGCGACGTCATCCGATTTAACAGTCAGCATTTCCTGCAAAGTATAGGCTGCACCGTAAGCTTGCAATGCCCAGACCTCCATCTCACCAAAACGCTGACCACCAAACTGCGCCTTACCACCCAAAGGTTGCTGAGTAACCAGACTATATGGCCCTGTTGAACGGGCATGCATCTTGTCATCAACCAAATGGTTCAATTTCAATATATACATATAACCAACAGTCGTCTTACGCTCGAAAGCATCACCCGTGCGTCCATCGTACAATTGGGTCTGGCCAGAATTAGGCAGTCCAGCCAACTCCAACAAGCCCTTAATCTCAGCTTCACTGGCACCATCAAATACTGGTGTTGCCATTGGTACGCCGCCACGCAGATTAGCTGACATTTCAAGTATCTCTTCATCAGAAAAAGACCCGAGATCTTCCGTCTGGCCGCTGGTGTTGTAAACCTTCTCCAGAAACTCGCGAATATCGGCAATCTTACGTTGCTGATCCAGCATTTCACCGACACGTCGACCCAGCCCTTTAGCCGCCCAACCCAGATGAACCTCAAGCACCTGACCGATATTCATACGCGAAGGCACGCCAAGCGGATTTAAAACGATATCAACTGGCTCACCATTCTCATCGTACGGCATATCTTCCTCAGGAACGATCATCGAGATAACACCCTTGTTACCATGACGACCAGCCATCTTGTCGCCTGGCTGAATGCGACGTTTAACTGCTAGGTAGACCTTGACCATCTTCAGCACACCAGGCGCCAAGTCATCACCAGAAGTCAACTTGCGTTTCTTCTCTTCGTAACGCTCATCAATCTCAGTACGTGAAGCCTTAATTTGCTCACCGAGCTGCTCAAGTTGAAGGTTGGCTTCATCATTATTTAGACGAACCTCAAACCATTTGCCACGACCAATATCTTCCAAATAAGCCTTAGTGATCTTGTCACCAGATTTAAGCTTGTTTGGACCACCATCAGCAATCTTGCCAAACAGCAGCTTTTCAACACGCTGATAGATATCTTCCTCTACAATGCGGAACTGCTCATAAAGATCCTTCTTAACACGAGCCAACTCTTCATTCTCAATTTCGAGGGCGCGAGCATCTTTATCAACACCATCTCGTGTAAAGACCTGAACATCAATAACCGTTCCACTCATGCCGGATGGCACACGTAGCGAGGTATCTTTAACATCAGAGGCTTTTTCACCAAAGATGGCACGTAGTAGCTTTTCTTCAGGTGTCAGCTGGGTTTCGCCTTTTGGCGTCACTTTACCAACCAGAATATCACCAGGTTTAACCTCAGCACCGATATAAACTATGCCCGACTCATCGAGACGTGACAGCGCACTTTCACCCACATTAGGGATATCTGAAGAAATCTCTTCGGAACCCAGTTTAGTATCTCGAGCAACACAGTTTAGCGCTTCGATATGAATAGTCGTGAGACGGTCTTCTTTAACAACACGCTCTGAAATAAGGATGGAATCCTCAAAGTTGTAACCATTCCAAGGCATGAATGCGACTAGCATGTTTTGACCCAGGGCCAGCTCACCAATATCAGTCGAAGGACCATCAGCCAACACATCACCGCGGGCAATCACATCACCCTTTTTCACCAATGGGCGCTGATTTATACAAGTGTTCTGATTCGAGCGCGTGTATTTGGTCAGGTTGTAGATGTCCACACCTGACTCACCTGGAATAGTCTCGGCATCATTAACACGAACAACTACTCGAGCAGCATCAACAGAATCAACTACACCGCCACGCTTACCAACAACCACGACGCCAGAGTCAATCGCCACAGTACGTTCCATACCAGTTCCACAAAGTGGTTTCTGAGCGCGTAGCGTAGGAACAGCCTGACGCTGCATATTTGAGCCCATCAAGGCACGGTTAGCATCATCATGCTCGAGAAATGGAATCAACGAGGCAGCAACAGAAACGATCTGTCGCGGCGAAACGTCAACATAGTTAACGCGATCACGTGGCGACAAGGTGAACTCATTTTTATGTCGACATGAAACCAGGTCATCTAGGAGATTATTATCACTATCAACGGCCACACTGGCCTGAGCGATAACATACTCACCCTCTTCGATAGCCGACAAGTACTCAATCTCATCAGTAATCCGGCAATCAACAACCTTTCGGTAAGGTGTTTCCAGAAAACCATACTCATTGGTACGAGCGTAGACCGCGAGTGAGTTGATCAGACCGATGTTTGGACCTTCAGGTGTTTCGATAGGACATACACGACCATAGTGTGTTGGATGCACGTCACGCACCTCAAAGCCGGCACGCTCACGAGTCAAACCACCTGGTCCAAGCGCAGAAACACGACGCTTATGAGTGATCTCAGACAGCGGGTTATTTTGATCCATAAACTGAGACAGCTGGCTTGAACCAAAAAATTCTTTCACTACGGCTGAAACTGGCTTGGCATTGATCATCTCTTGTGGCATTAAACCTTCGCTCTCAGCCATGCCTAGACGCTCTTTAACAGCACGCTCTACACGCACCAGACCGATACGGAACTGATTTTCAATCATTTCACCGACTGAACGAATACGACGATTACCTAGGTGATCGATATCATCAACAGTATCAAAACCATCTTTGATATTAATCAAGGCCTTGATGACATCAACAATATCTTTCTTGTCTAGCGTACCAGCGCCAGTTATCTCTTCACGCTTCAGGCGACGATTAAACTTCATTCGACCAACAGCAGACAGGTCATAACGCTCGTCAGTAAAGAACAGGTTCTTAAACAAAGCATTAGCCGATTCCTTTGTTGGAGGTTCGCCTGGGCGCATCATGCGATAGATTTCAATCTGCGCTTCCAACTCATCAGTGGTGGTATCGACACGCAGGGTGTCTGAAATGTATGAACCGTGATCCAGATCATTGGTAAATAATGATTTGAACTGCTTAGCACCTGCTTCACGCATTTTTTCAAGCAACTCTTCTGTAATTTCTTCATTACAGTTAACCAGCACTTCACCAGTAGTTTCATCAATAATGTCACTACCAATCGCTTTGCCGATCAGGTAATCATCAGGCACTTCCAAGACCTTCATGCCAGCCTTGTCCATTTCACGAATATGGCGAGCCATGATACGGCGACCAGTCTCGACAATAACAGCACCTTTGGGTGACTTGATATCGAATAGCGCGGTTTCACCCTTCAGACGTTCAGGAATAAGCTCTAGCTCAGCCCCCTCAGCCAAAAGGTTGTAGTTATTATATTCAAAAAACTCATCCAGAATTTCAACTGTTGAATAACCTAGCGCGCGCATCAAGACAGTAATCGGAAGTTTACGACGCCTGTCGATACGAACAAACATGTTGTCATTTGGGTCAAATTCAAAATCCAACCATGAACCACGGTATGGAATGACACGAGCAGAAAACAGCAACTTTCCTGAAGAGTGAGTCTTACCCTTATCGTGCTCAAAAAACACACCCGGCGAGCGATGTAGCTGCGATACAACGACACGCTCAGTACCATTGATCACAAAAGTGCCATTATCTGTCATGAGCGGAACCTCACCCATGTAGACTTCCTGCTCTTTTATATCCTTGATGGTTTGCTCTTTTGAATCCTTATCATAGATAACAAGACGAAGCTTAACGCGCAACGGAGCAGAATAAGTCATACCACGCATCTGACATTCACGCACATCAAATGCTGGAGTACCTAAGCGGTAACTCACGTATTGCAGTTCAGCGCTACCAGTGTAGCTCTGAACCGGAAACACTGAAGAAAACGCCGCATGTAATCCTACTTCAGCCCGCTCACTAATAGAAGAATCAGCTTGGAGAAAATTACGATAAGAGTCTATTTGTGTCGCCAACAAATATGGGACTTCGAGCACACTAGGCTGCCCACCAAAAGTCTTTCGAATGCGTTTCTTTTGCGTCAAAGAATAGGCCATCGGGGTTCCTCAGTCTTGTTACCTTTACATACTGAACCTGCAAACTCGTTTTCGATTGGAAAACGCTGCAGCTCTCAAATTCTTTAATGTAACTATTTATTGCCATTAGACGGCAAAAGGCCGGCGGCACTAAGCCACCAGCCATTCTCAGATGCTATAAGCATCCTGGCGTTGCTGAACTTTACTTAAGTTCAACAGCAGCGCCAGCTTCCTCAAGCTGCTTCTTAACTTCTTCAGCTTCGTCTTTACTAACGCCTTCCTTAACAACAGCAGGAGCACCTTCAACCATGTCTTTAGCTTCTTTCAGACCCAGGCCAGTGATACCACGAACAGCCTTGATTACAGCAACCTTGTTTCCACCAAAACTGGTCATAACAACGTCGAACTCAGTCTGTTCAGCAGCAGCCGCACCACCAGCATCACCGCCAGCAGCAGGTGCAGCAGCAACAGCAGCAGCAGAAACACCAAACTTTTCTTCCATGGCTTCAACTAACTCAACAACTTCCATTACGGACATGTTGGCAATTGATTCCAAAATATCATCTTTAGATACAGCCATTTGACTATCTCCTATTTACAAAAAATTAAAAAAATAAAACCATCGTTTAATTGCGATACCCAGGAAGCGATTAAGCTGCTTCCTGCTTCTGGTCGCGTACTGCAGCAACAACACGCGTAGCCTTGGTTGGTATCTCGTTGAGAGTACGAGCCAGCTTCTCGATAGGCGCAAGCATCAACGCCATAACCAGACTAATAGCCTGATCCTTGGTAGGCATCTTGGCCAGGCGTTCAATATCGCCTGCAGCCAGTAATTTGCCACCAATCGAAACCAGCTTAACTTCAAGCTTGTCATTTTCCTTAGCAAAGTCTTTGATCACACGGGCAGCGGCACCAGGATCTTCCTGGGAAAAAGCCAACACCAACGGACCAGACAACGCTTCGCTCATGCACTCGAAGTCTGTACCTTCTAAAGCACGACGAGCTAGAGTATTCTTCACAACACGAAGATACACACCAGACTCACGCGCCTTGAGACGCAACTCAGTCATTTGGCCTACAGACAGACCAGCATACTCAGCTGCAATCGCAGAAAAAGCACCACCAGCTACTTCTGCTACCTCGGCAACGATGGCTTTCTTATCATTTAGATTAAGAGCCATAACTCACCTCCAAAAGGTCTAACCAAAATATCTGCTTCCAGATATTCACCTAACGGCGACCCACAGGTAAACCTGCTTTGGGTGACACCGTCTACGTAGGCCAGATTTCTCCATTAAGCTACTACCAAAGTAGAAGCACCTACGGTCTTTGACTACCACCAGCTAAGCTGATGGCTCCAAAGTTCTTTTGCCGCAGCCTAAAAAGGTGCAGCCGCAAGCCTCTTAGATATCGAGACTAGCTTTCTCTACAGACACACCTGGACCCATGGTTGTGGATACAGTAATTTTTTTCATGTAAATACCTTTGGCGCTGCTTGGCTTGGCTTTAACCAAGTCAGCCAGAAGAGAATTCAGATTTTCTTTCAACGCAGCAACATCAAAACTGGCCTTACCAATTGTCGTCTGAACAATACCACCCTTATCAGCGCGGTAGCGCACCTGGCCCGCTTTTGCATTCTTAACAGCACTAGCAACATCAGGGCTAACAGTACCGACTTTTGGATTAGGCATTAGACCACGTGGACCAAGAACCTGACCCAGCTGACCAACAACACGCATTGCATCAGGAGAAGCAATAACCACATCGAAGTCCATATTGCCCTTCTTCACTTCTTCAGCCAGATCTTCCATACCAACGACGTCAGCACCAGCTGCTTTTGCCGCTTCGGCATTAGGTCCCTGGGTAAACACAGCAACACGAACAGTTTTACCGGTACCGTTTGGCAGCACAGTTGAACCACGTACAACCTGATCAGATTTACGTGGATCAATGCCCAGATTGACAGCTACATCAACAGCTTCGTCAAACTTGACCGTGGAAACATCTTTCAACAGCGCCAGCGCTTCTTCAATATTCAGCACGGTACCTGGTGCCAACTTCTCAGCAATCGCTTTACCGCGTTTTGTAATCTTCGCCATCTTACACACCCTCCGTATTCAAACCCATACTGCGAGCAGTACCGGCAATAGTACGAACCGCCGCATCCATATCAGCAGCAGTCAGATCAGGCATTTTAACTGTAGCAATTTCTTCCAGCTGAGCACGATTCACCGTGCCAACTTTTTCAGTATTTGGACGGCCACTACCAGACTTGAGACCAGCAGCCTTCAACAACAGAACAGCAGCAGGTGGAGTTTTGGTAATAAAAGTGAAACTGCGATCATTGTATACTGTGATCACGACAGGAATCGGCATACCTGCTTCAATGCTCTGCGTTTGAGCATTAAAGGCCTTACAAAACTCCATAATATTAACGCCATGCTGACCCAAAGCTGGACCAACCGGTGGACTTGGATTTGCTTTACCAGCCGCAACCTGCAGCTTGATATAAGCCTGTACTTTCTTAGCCATTACTATATCTCCTAAGTGGGTGCAAGCGCCTCACGGCTCCCCAAAAACACAGGCTAAATAATTAGCCCTTTTCTACTTGACCAAATTCTAATTCAACTGGCGTTGAACGACCAAAGATCAAAACAGCCACACGCAGGCGACTCTTTTCATAATTGACTTCTTCAACAACGCCGTTGAAATCAGCAAACGGCCCTTCGGTAACCCGAACAATTTCGCCAGACTCGAACAAAACTTTTGGTTTTGGCTTTTCAACACCTTCCTGAACACGATCAAGAATACGCTGCGCCTCACGATCACTAATAGGTGCTGGGCGGTCCGAGGTCCCACCAACAAAACCCATTACTTTAGGCACCTCTTTAACCAGATGCCACGTCTCATCATCCAGTTCCATCTGCACCAAGACATAGCCAGGAAAAAATTTACGATCACTCTTACGCTTCTGGCCGGAACGCATTTCAACCACTTCTTCGGTTGGAACCAGCACCTCACCAAAACGCTCTTCCATTCCAGCGTACGCAATGCGCTCTTCCAAAGAACGCTTTACGTGATTCTCAAAGCCAGAATAAGCATGTACTACGTACCAACGCTTTGCCATGTGACTATTCCCCTTGACCAGTCAGAATACCGACCAACCACAACAATGTAGAATCTAAGCCCCACAAAAAGATACCAACAATAACAACCACTATCAAAACGATACCAGTGGTCTGCAAGGTTTCCTTTCTGGTCGGCCAAACAACCTTCTTGACCTCCGTTTGTGCATCAGTCACAAAACCCCAGGTTCTTTGCCCCAAAACCGTCTGATAGGCAACCGCAACTGAAACAGCCACAACCGCTAACAAACCCAGCACACGCATCAACAGCGACTGATCAGCAAAGTAGTAAAACCCTGCTATTCCAGAAGCCAGCAGCGCAGCAGCTATTGTCAACTTAACCTTGTCCATATACCCAATAAATTCTTTAGTCGTTATCAAGATGGCAGGCCAGGAGGGAATCGAACCCCCAACCCTCGGTTTTGGAGACCGATGCTCTGCCAATTGAGCTACTGGCCTATCCTGACAACTAAAAAAACAGCAACGAGGGATGAGAGCCTTACACCCTCACCCCCCATATTAATGCCGCGTTTTTTACTCAACTACCTTAGCAACAACACCAGCGCCAACCGTGCGCCCACCTTCGCGAATCGCGAATCGCAGACCTTCTTCCATCGCAATCGGCGCGATCAGACTAACTGTCATGGCAACATTGTCACCTGGCATGACCATTTCAACACCCTCTGGCAGATCACATGCACCAGTTACGTCAGTGGTACGAAAGTAGAACTGTGGACGGTAACCGTTGAAGAATGGCGTATGACGACCACCTTCATCTTTGCTCAGCACGTATACTTCTGCTTCGAACTTGGTGTGTGGTTTGATTGAACCTGGCTTACACAATACTTGGCCGCGCTCAACTTCTTCACGCTTGGTTCCACGCAGCAGAACACCGACGTTGTCACCTGCTTCACCGCTGTCCAGCAGCTTGCGGAACATTTCAACACCCGTACAAGTTGTCTTGGCAGACTCCTTGATACCAACGATTTCAATTTCGTCGCCAACTTTAACAATACCGCGCTCGATACGACCGGTTACTACGGTGCCACGACCTGAGATTGAGAACACATCCTCAACAGGCATAAGGAAGTCACCATCAATTGCACGCTCTGGCATTGGAATGTAAGTATCCAATGCTTCGATCAGCTTGGCGATCGCTGGTGTACCAATGTCGCTTTCATCACCTTCAAGGGCTTTCAGCGCTGATCCAGTAATGACTGGAATATCGTCGCCTGGAAAGTCATAAGAAGAAAGCAGTTCACGCACTTCCATTTCAACCAGCTCAAGCAGCTCTTCGTCATCAACCATGTCAGCCTTGTTCAGGAAGACAATAATGTAAGGCACGCCAACCTGACGGGCCAACAGGATGTGCTCGCGAGTCTGTGGCATTGGGCCATCAGCTGCTGAACATACCAGGATCGCGCCATCCATCTGCGCTGCGCCAGTGATCATATTCTTTACATAGTCAGCATGCCCAGGACAATCTACATGTGCGTAGTGACGGGCATCTGATTCATACTCAACGTGAGCAGTGGCGATAGTAATACCACGCGCACGCTCTTCTGGCGCTGAATCGATCTGATCGTAACCTTTTGAGTCACCACCATATTTCTTCGCCTGAGTGACGGTCAATGCCGCTGTCAGTGTCGTTTTGCCATGATCAACGTGACCGATAGTGCCCACGTTTACATGCGGCTTATTACGTTCAAACTTTTCTTTGGACATTGATGTACCCTCTTAAAAAGACAGATCCAATAAACAAATTAACAACAAAATCTGGAGCCCATGCCCGGAATTGAACCGGGGACCTCTTCCTTACCAAGGAAGTGCTCTACCCCTGAGCTACATGGGCGATATCTCTTTAACTGCGACATACCTTAAAGAGTGCCGCCCAACTCATTACACATAATGGAGCGGGTGATGGGAATCGAACCCACGTGTTCAGCTTGGAAGGCTGACGTTCTACCATTGAACTACACCCGCCTAAACCTACTTCGGCTAGACAGACTGGCCGTTCATCCGCCGCAACAAATCTGGTGGAGGGGGGAGGATTCGAACCTCCGAAGGCTGAGCCGTCAGATTTACAGTCTGATCCCTTTGGCCACTCGGGAACCCCTCCAAAAACAAGCCGGCTATTCTGGATCAGAGAACAGGCCATGTCAACACAAATTCACAGATAAACTCCCAATAACCAGCTTGATACCCGCTTTTAACTACAAAACTCACATTTACCCTCGAGTTTTCATGCTGTTATCATAGCCAATCAGCAACAAATGGGACATACGAACAAATGAGCAACATTCTCGTTACCGGAGGTGCTGGCTACATTGGCAGCCACGTCGTCCAACAGCTACGCCGCAAAAACAGAGATGTCGTCATTCTTGACAACCTTTCAACCGGATTTCAACAAGCAACTCTTGATAGCGAACTTATTATCGGCGACACCGGCGACAAAGAACTCGTCACTAAAATCCTTAAAAATCACAACATTACAGCCGTACTGCACTTTGCCGCTCATACTATCGTCCCTGAATCCGTCTCCAACCCACTCAAATACTACG
>CAMYNQ010000029.1 GCA_947259785.1 uncultured Chromatiaceae bacterium
ATTTGAGCATACCTATCTCGAAACCGGCTTTATAGCAGAAGATAGTAGTGAAATTGTTGATGGTGCCATTGAGTATTTGAATGACTTTGAGATATATGCCACTGAGGTGCGGAATCATGAAAAGGTTATTCGACACTCTTATTCTTCAGCAACTGGCCGGGATATGCGGATGATTGATCGTCCGTTTCGCTGTATAGCCGCGGTCGTGCCGCAAAATGCTTCGCTAACACTGGGTATCGTTATTATTGCGTCAGCGCTTTATGCTGGTTCGCGTGTCATCCTACGCCCGTCACTGCAAACTGGAACGACAGGAGCTCTGCTTGCCGAGGCTATATCAAACAGCGCTCCACCCGAATCAAGCATCTCAATCGTCAACTGCTTGGCTAATGACTTTCTTGATGCATGTAATGAAAGTGACCATGTTGATTTAATCCATTATATAGGAAGCAATCAATATGCTATGCCTGTTTTTACGAGTGCATTTTCGGCAGGAAAAGTCTGTCTTATTGATGGCCAGGGAAATGGCATGCTCTATGTTGATGATACGTTTCCAGTTGAGGAGGCGGTTCGAATTGTTACCAGCGGTGTTACAAGATATAACGGCGGTACATGCACTTCCATCAACGGTGTGCTGGTCAAGGACACGGTTTATCAGTCCTTTAAAGATGCTTTAGTCGAAGTATTTATCAAGCTTAAAGTGGGGCACCCAATTGAACAAAGTACACAAGTAGGGCCTTTATTCAGCAATAAGCAGGCTTTATCGTTGGAACAGAACCTTAGAGATTCTGCGGGAGCAAGGATTTTATGTGGTGGTATGGCAAAGGACGCATACTTTAATCCCGCCATAATCGAAAATGTCAGTCTTGATAGCCCTATAGTACGTGAAGGCGTGTTT
Organism: uncultured Chromatiaceae bacterium; assembly: GCA_947259785.1. Taxonomy (GTDB): domain Bacteria; phylum Pseudomonadota; class Gammaproteobacteria; order Tenderiales; family Tenderiaceae; genus Tenderia. The sequence goes on from CAMYNQ010000029.1 coordinate 896, forward strand.
GGACCAGCATTATGGATAAAGGGAGTCAGCGAGCAGGAGATGTGGCAATGGCTTAGGGCAAATCAGTTCCCTCTCAGTGATACGATTCTTAGCACCAACAAAAATTTGATTCAGTCATTCGCGGTTAATTCCAGAGCAGCGAGAATCTGTATAAATGATGACCCATCGATTGAATCTATGTTTGAACCCTGGGGAGGCTATCCACCAAGCGGCCTTAACCCCGTATCAATTTGGATTGACAAATACCGGCAGTCATTTCAGCTGGATGGCAAGTTAACAGACATCATGACAGTGAGCACGGATGTTAGAACTTTGGATTCATGACGAATGAAGTATTTTGGTATTAGAGGGCGAATAATATTAGTCGTAGTAGGCGTGATTATCCTGTCAACACTGGCGGCCGCCCTGATGGTTCGCAGTCTTATTTATCAAAACATAGTCGACCAGAAGATGGTCTCAGCAGACATACTCACCGCTTCTGTTGTGCATGATATTAAATACGACATTGAACGAAAGAGCTTGTCGTCTTCAGCTAATATTATTATTAGTAAATATATGACGTACTACAGGGCAATCAACCAGGTTCAATTTTACGATAATAGTTCCAAGCTACTTGCTTCTTCCAAAAAAAATGGGGTGGGGACTAAGACGACTGACACGCATATAAATATGGCGATTACTGCCGCAAAACCCTCGATTCATACCACGCAGGCTAATAAAGAACAATTCGAGATTCGATCAATTTCACCGATCATGCAAGGTTCAAAAATTATCGGTGCAGTTGTATTGGATATCTCAATCAACGATATCCAGGAAACTCTTTCTGCAATTAATCGGCGCATAGCCATCATCATGTTGGTCACTGTGTCACTGGCTGTCGCAGTATTATTTTTCTTATTGCGTGGTGCTGTATTGAATAGACTTGCCCGCCTTATGAATATGACCCAGGAAATTTCTTCAGGAAACTACAAGGTCAAAATTGAAGACAGAGGAAAAGACGAAATTGGCGCCCTAGCACATTCTTTCAATCAAATGACAGATGAACTTTGCGAGGCAAAAAACAAAATAGATGAGCATAACAAACAATTAGAAAGCAAGATTAAAGAGGCAACGAGTGAAGTAGTGGCGGCAATGCATAGGGCAGAAGAGGCCACTCAAGCCAAGAGCCAATTTCTGGCCACCATGAGTCACGAAATACGCACGCCGATGAATGGTGTTTTGGGGATGTTATACCTGTTGGGTAAGACTGAGCTGGAAGCTAAACAGGAGCGCTTAGTTAATACCGCCATCAGTTCTGGCAAGGTATTGCTTAGCGTGATAAACGACATCCTCGATTTTTCCAAGCTTGAGGCAGATAAGCTGGAGCTAGAGTCCATCCCGTTTGATCTGGAAGAGTTGATGCAACAGAGCGTTGCCTTACTCGCAAAAGGAGCGCATGAGAAAGAATTAGAACTGATCTGTTCGCCGGATCCCTCTATGCCAACTCAGGTTATTGGAGATCCCACCCGTCTGCGCCAAGTGCTTATTAATCTGATTGGCAATGCTATTAAGTTCACCAAGCAAGGGGAGGTAGAGTTGTATGCTAGACAGATAGAAGGAAATAACATACGCATTGGCGTCAGAGACACTGGTATTGGTATGACCAAGAATCAACAGGAAGGTCTATTCAAAGCATTTAGCCAAGCCGATAGTTCAACCACTCGTAAGTATGGAGGTACTGGTTTGGGATTGGCAATCTGCCAGAAGCTGGTTGGTGCCATGGGTGGAGAAATTCTTATCACCAGCACCCCAGGCCTTGGTTCGGATTTTAGTTTTGAACTATCACTGGAAATGGCAGGCGATGGCATGTCTGAACCTCTCTTCTCCGATGTGTTGGCCAATCAACGTATTCTAATAGTGGACGATAGTATCCCTACACGTAAGCTGCTGAAATCAACCCTTGAACGCTGGCAGGTTAAACAGATTGGGCTGGCTGAAAGTGGTGACGATGCCCTGGCACAATTGCGCTCGGCCGTTGCCACAGATAAACCCTATGATATCGCGATACTGGATAAACGGATGCCAGGCATGGACGGCCTAGAGCTAGCACGTATCATTCGTGAGGATACATCACTGACTGGCTTGAAGCTGATGATGTTAAGTGGTGTGCTGATGCCTACGCCTATACCAGAATTTGATGCCTATATAAATAAGCCCATATTACATACCGATTTATTCATTGCACTACTCAAATTACTTGGAGAGCAACGGGAAGAGGCCATTCAAAGTAACCAGATTGATATAGCAATGGACGGATGGTTTGGTGACAGCAAGCTGCTGCTTGTGGAAGATAATCAAGTCAACCAAGAAGTGGCCAAGGCAATTCTGTCTGATGTGGGTTTTAATATTGATGTCGTAGAGAATGGTTTGGAGGCGGTAAGTGCGGTGCAGGAGTACGACTACGACGTCGTGTTAATGGACATCCAGATGCCGGTAATGGATGGTTTGGAGGCGACACGACAGATTCGGGGTCTCGGAGGGCACTTCACAAGGCTGCCTATTATTGCAATGACTGCAAATGCCCTGAGCAACGATGCCGACAAGAGTCTGTCAGCGGGCATGAATGGTCATATCACCAAACCCATCGATCCTGTCGAGCTGTTTCAGGCGTTGGCACATTGGGTTACGCCAGGAGAAGCCCCACTGGAAACCGAAAAGGCGACAGCAACAGTGGATCACGCTGACGTGGAGGTTCTGCCTGAGTTACCTGGTATCGATGTGGCCGAGGGCCTGCAGCGAATGTGTGGCAACTGGGAGGCGTATAAATCAATCCTGATTGGCTTTCGTAACAAACATGCTGATGCCTCAGAGTTACTTGAAAAATATATTCGTCAAGGTGAATGGGATAATGCAGTTCGCTTAGCACATACACTTAAGGGTAGCAGTGGCAATATAAGCGCCAACGACTTATACGAAACCGCTACTGTTGTAGAACAGAGTTGCCGCAAGGAGGATGTCGATGTGGCATCCGCGAAACTTAGAGCATTACAGCTAAGCTTGGAAGAGGTTATCAACGGGTTAGCCAAGTTGGAAAATATCTCGACTAGAGAAGCAATAGATGTCGCCCCAGGTGAGTTTGACCTAACGGAAGGGTGCGCTTTGCTAGAACAATTTGTGAGTTTTATTGATACTGACTTTGTTGAAGCGGAGTCGCGCCTAAAAAGTTTGCGACAACTCGTTGCTGGTGGCGATTACTCAACGTCTTTGGATGAACTGGAAAAAGCATTAAATAATTTTGACACCGACGCCGCTAAAACTATTACTCAGCGAGTTCAGTCGCACTGGAAGAATGTAATCAAGAATGATGTAAAGACTCGGGAATAAGCAATGACCAGTAATAAAAAACGTATCTTAATTGTTGACGACTCCACGGATGATATTCGGGTAGTAATGGAGAATTTGAAACAGGATTACGCCGCAGTTGCCGCCACTAGTGGCAAGAAAGCGCTTGAAATGGCAGTCATAGAACCACACCCTGATGTTATCTTATTGGATGTAATGATGCCAGATATGGATGGTTACGAGACATGTCGGCGTTTGAAAGACAATCCTGAGACTAAAGGTATTGATGTGATCTTTATTTCGGCCCGTGACACCACAGAGGAAAAACTAGCGGGTTACGAGGCCGGCGCCACCGATTATCTAATCAAACCAGTTCAGCCTGTCGTGCTGATGCAAAAGGTCAAGTTGGCCATCAAGAACAAGGAGCTTCGTTTAGAAGCAGAAGAGCAAAATAGCATGGCCATGCAAACTGCCATGACAGCAATATCCAGCATCGGCGAGCAAGGCGTGGTACTTGATTTCATGCGCCGTAGTTTTGCAATCAATGACATCCAGGATTTGGCTGATCTTGTTGTCGAAACAACCGCGAACTACATGCTGGATAATAGCGTGCAACTACGCTGTTCTCATGAGCTGGTTCATGCCAGTAGTTCAGGTTCCATATCGCCACTGGAACAAGAGCTCTTGTCACGTTTAGCGGATGCCGGGCGAATTCGGGAAAGCGGCTCAAGACTCATTCTTAATTTTGGCGACATCTCTCAATTAATCAAAAACATGCCGGATGACGAAGAAAAGTGCGGTCGACTGCGTGACCATCTCGCAATTTTATTGGAAGGTGCCGAGGCCAGGTTGAAGGCGCTGGAGGTAGAACAACAATTGGCAAAGTTGATAGAAGATTCCAACCAGGCATTGCAGAGCATCGAAACTATGCAGAAAGAACAAAAAGAAACGGCAATGGCAATCATGGATAACGTGATGATAGAGCTCGAAGGTGCTTTCCTGAGTTATGGATTAACCGAGGAACAGGAAACTAAGCTGATGACTGTTGTACAAAATGGTGTTGAGCACTCGTTAGACAACCTCGAAAAGGGACGCTCTATTGATGAACAACTGCGTAAAATCATCGCTCGCTTGGATGAATTTTCAGGGGAATGAAAACGTTGGCCCAAGCAAATGTACATTAAAACTGATGTTTAGTTTGAGTTAAGCCACCGATATAAAAAAGCGAGGCAGGGACAGCAACCAAGTCAATTTAACATAATATATATTATGCGCAGTTTGAAAACCGGTTAACAGGGTGGACGTGAGACAGCCTCAGCGACAATAAAAGCCTGTCAGATGGTCAGTTTCGATGATTTGATGTGGTATTGGTTAATCAGGGCTGACGCCCTCACACGATGCCTGCGGCACTATATTAAATAGAGCTAAGACTACGAGCCAAGTTTAAGGGCTCCCAATAATTAATATTATCACTTTCTGTCACAGGCTCATGGTCTGGGCCGCTCGGCGCGTCCCTATCCCTATGAGCCTCGCGAGTGAAATCAAAGGGTCTCCGGACATAAGCGGACGAGATCCTGCGCGAAGGCTAGCTAACCTGATGAATTAATTGTATTTGTTAGACGCCTTTTTTTGATGCTAATCTTCAATCCATCTTCAGATCAGAATTCATTGCGTTTTGTTTGTATCTTCTTGAAATTGTGCACAGATGCATAAAGCAGTCGCTATGTGCCCGCAGGAGCCATTTGACTCGAATACCTGATTGGCGGGTGTCCTAGCGAAAGCGGCCATTTTGGAGGTAAAGGCAAAACACAAGATCAAATGAAATGGTCAGGCCATGAACCAGCTGAATGGCAGCAGCTGCTCAAAACCTGACCATTTATCTAGCTACTAAATCTACTATTTGACAGGCAGTAAAGGGCACTGGAAGTAGACCGGTGGACCGCCAGGGAACGATCCGGGAGTGATCACTAGATGGCCGAGGTCGGCATGCACCTGGATATCGTCGTAGGACATTAGCACCGGCACGATACCGTGCGCCAAGAATCCCTCTGCCGTCCACTCCACGGTGTGCGTGAACCAACGGCCACCGTTATATGCGGGATTTCTGGGGGCAGCTTCCGACACCGGTAACTGGCCCTGATGGTTGTTGGAGTTGGTGATGACATACAGATTGTCGAATGACTGACGATTGTGTTGATTGGGTGCCGGTAGCGTGGTGGTTCCCTTCGTGCCCCAGACCTCGCCATCACCGTACAGGCTAGGCATGAAATTTGGCTGGCCTGGGTTAGCATTGACCTGACCTGCCGATATTACTAGTAATGCCAACAAGGCGCTGGCTACTTTAATGCGATGTTTCATGATGATGTTCTCCCTCAGTTAGTTAGGCTCCTAATAAGCAAAACGGACAAGGTGCTCGTCCTGCTCATGAAAGAGTCTGGTCGTGACAAATAACAAAAGGATCACAAATATGTCATTTATTGGTCACAAGCGGTGTCTACCTGAAAGAACTCAGCCGCAAAGTGATTGGGTCGAGTCTTGCGTTTTGGTGTTATCACATTAAATGACTGCTTTCGCAGGACTATAGTGCTTTGAGGTGTTCAACCTTAATGGTGATTCTTGGCCGATTTTTGTCCTTGGGGGAATACAAAAGACGGAAATTATTTCGTTAATACGGGGTCATGCAAACTCAGTCACCAGCCGGAACCAAGAAAATTTGTTTGTTGTCTTTCTGAAAAGTTATCTTGCCAGTATTCGGGCATGTGATTTTATGATTTAGAAGATTGGCAATATTCGGATTAAGCTCTTTGCCTGAATATGCATCGCCAATACTGACTTTCTCAGCAGGCCCATCATCTAGACTAACAGTCGTACCAAGAGGATGAATTTCACTACATTCATCACAGAAAAAATAAACAGAGTATATAGCCATAATTTTCTCCTCACTTAAATATAGGACCTTATTGAAGGTAAAAGAAAGCCCGCACGAAGCGGGCTTGTTAAGTGAAGTATAGTAGGAAATAGTCCGGTGGGCATTGCCATAGATGGTGTTCGCTGGCGCTCTAAATAAAGATGGACCATCCGAACAATTCCTGCTCGTAGCCAATTCCAGTCATTGGCTATTCCCATGTGGGTGTTAGTTCCAGATCCATTGCAGGCGTTCAGCATTATCACTACGATAGGCTTTCTGGCGAGCTTTCTATGCTTGCAATTCCACATTTTATTGGTCTCCTTGACTCTAAAGCATACTTTAGGGTCTAGACTTCAAAGCAGGAGGCAGGATGATGAGCTTATATTCCATCGGACAAGTGGCAAAGCAGACAGGCGTAAGCGTGGAAACTGTGCGTTTCTATGAGCAGCAGGGTCTGATTGCCAAGCCGCAACGCACAAGCTCCGGCTATCGCCAATATCCACCAGAAACAACTAAAAGAGTGCGTTTCATACAGCGCGCCAAAGCGGCAGGTTTCACCTTGAAGGATATTGGGGAACTCCTGGCACTTAAGCGCGATCCAAACGCCTCATGTTCGGAAGTCAAACAGCGCGCTTTTGAGAAAATCGATGAGGTGGATCGAAAAATCAAGGATCTTCAGGAGATACGCACTGCTCTTGATCGTTTGGCAACCAAGTGCAGTGGATCAGGTGGGCTGGATGACTGCCCGATTCTTGAGGAATTTGAATTTGGAGAAAAGAGCGAAAACGATGCAGGTTAACTTTTTTTCCAGCATACATTTCCTGTCCGCCACATGTTTCAACTAAGAGGTAAAAGCTATGTCTAACAAACGACAAGTTGAGGTTTTTAGTGCGGGTTGCCCGATATGCCAGGATGCTATTGATCTTGTAAAACGGCTGGCCTGTCCATCCTGCGAAATAACCATACTCGATTTGAACGATGCACCAGTCTTAAAACGAGCGAATGCCCTGGGTATTAAATCTGTGCCTGCTGTGGTCATCGACGGCGAGCTGGCAGAATGCTGTAGCGGCGTTGGCATCAACGAAGCGTCATTGAAAGCCGCCGGCATTGGAGAACCACTGACGTGAATACGAAGGTAGTTCCGGTGTCTACGTTGATTTGCCCGAAATGTGGATATTCAGAGAAAATGACGATGCCTACCGATTACTGTCAGTTCTATTATGAATGCAAAGGTTGTGGAGAACTTTTAAGACCACTGTCGGGAGACTGTTGCGTGTTTTGCTCCTATGGTGATGTTCCGTGCCCACCGATACAAAACCAACAGGGGTGTTGCCAATAGTGGCTTCGGTAATGAAAAACCCATACTTAAAAACTGGTGCAATTGGATGGGTGATTACTGCAATATGTTGTTCTACACCTGTATTAGTGTGGGTACTTGGGGCTATCGGTCTAACTACAATGGTAGCTTACCTTGATATATTTCTATTTCCGCTCCTGGGCGGTTTCACACTAATGCTAGGGTATGGTTTATATCGAAATAGGTTATATAGAGATTGAGTGGACAGCATTCTAGAGTTATCCGTCCGCGTAGGAGGAAGCACCATTACTCATGAGTGATTAATATATCTCATCCACACTGTGGCTCAACTTGCACCGGTGATTGACTGTTTTCTAACGTTTGTTCAAAACAACTATCTCGCGATCTATGTCTGCAAACAGGATTGAACAGCCGTTATAAGTTTCCACCCTCATAGACCCCTTGTGGCCGATCAGAGACAATGGAAGATGTTGCTGTGTAGATGTTTTTACATATCACTACAACTAAAAACCGCCAGACCAAAGCCCGGCGGTTTGTACATCACATCAATTTATCAACTGCTTGGCCAAAGCCACCTCAATCGAATCTCCATCCTGGTTGAGTACATCCAAACCAGTATCGGGCATATCCCCAGAAGTGGATTGACTGACGGATATCTTCTTCGCCATTAGCGTCAGGCACGCCATTTGTGCGTAAACGATCGACAAACCCCACATTGAACAGATTTCAGTCTACCGCTATCGTTTGCGTATTCACATTCCAGGGCAGCAGTACTTCGACATCGTCAACACTGGCAGCCTTGGGAAGTTCTTTAAAAACATGACGAAGATAAGTGTAGGGTTCTAGCCCGTTCGCTTTTGCTGTTTCGATCAGACCATACAGGTTGGCGCTGGACTTTGCCCCTCTGACGGTTGCGCTGAAGAGCCAATTTTTCCGGCCAACAACAAAGGGGCGGATAGCATTTTCTGCTGGGTTGTTATCGATGGATAAGCGCCCGTCCTCTGTGTAAACAGTGAGTTTTTTCCAATTCTTTTCCAGGTACGACAAAGCTTTTCCCAACAGGCCTTTAGGCAAGGTGCTGTGCAGGGTTTTGTCCAGCCACTGGCGGATAGCTGTCAGAATTGGAATCGCTTGTTGTTGCCGAGCGATATATTTTTCTTCCGCGCTGTGTTCTTTTATCTGTTTTTCAACGGCATACAGTTTGCCGATAAGGCTGATAGCCAGGTCTGCTTTGCCGGTCTTTTTATGTTTACTTAAAGTCGCCTTCTGGGCATCAATAAATTTACGCCTGGCATGAGCCCAGCAACCTAATTGGGTGATGCTGTTTTCAGCACACGCGGCATTGTATCCAGCATAATCATCGGTTTGCAGGTAGCCTCCGTAGCCGGCGAGCAAGGCGCTGGAGACTTCACCACGGCGACTGTCGGCATAGTGAAACAGGCGAATGGGTTGCGCAGGTGGTCCGCCGAACCCTCACCCACATATAGGATTTTTGGCTCGCCTGTTTGTCGGGTTCTTTGAGTACCTGTAGTGCTGTTTCATCACAGTGCATAACGGGGTAAGCAAGAAGCTTATCTTCCAGTAGATTGATGAGTGGCTGGATTAGTTCACCAGATTTGATCATCCAACTGGCCAGGGTATTGCGCGGTATCTCGACGCCGGAGCGATTCAGCACTGCTTCCTGACGATACCCAAAGCGCTTCGCGGGGCAGGCTCTGCAGTGGCAGGCCATCCTGATACTTGGCAGTAGCTACATGGGCAAGCAAACCGGGGCTGGCATTGCTTTTTGGTATTGGCTGCAGGGGTAATGGTGCGGTGATAACACCTGCTTCACACTGCTTGCAGGCATATTTCATTCGTACATTGACGATGACCTGAACCTTGGCGGGAATGATGTCTAATTGTTCGCTGGTCTCTTCGCCGATCTCAATACGTTGGCAGCCGCAGTCACAGACGTGTTCTGCCGCCGACATGGCGTGCTCTATTCGTACGCGTGGCAATGTTGCTGGCAGTGGTTTGCGTCCGGCCTGTTTCTTCGGCTTATCTGAGTAGGTATTCGATTGTGTTTCGCGTTCGGCTTCCTGTTCGGCAAGAACCTCTTCAGCAACAACCGACAATTCTGCTTCGTTGAACATCTCGCGTTGATCAACTGACTTTTCTGAGCTTGCACCATATTTTTTTGCACGCCCCAACAGCACATATTCTTCAAGCGCGGCGACGCGTGAAGACAATTCCATAATGATAGATTTTAATTTATCGGGGTCATCAGGAAGTGATTCTAATCGCTGTTTTTTTGTCGCGCTCATGCGCGTATTTTACCATTGAAGGATCAAGCCACCGAGCTAAAATTTAACGCTGAATGCGGTTGGTTATTAAAAATATCAAAGCCATCCAGCAGCCAATTTAACTCCTGCCCAGTCAGTTGCAATGTTTCATTAACGCTCGGCCAGCGAAAGCGCTGCTTTTCTAAACGCTTATACCAAACAATAAAGCCATTGCGTTCCCAGCACAGCAGCTTGATCTTATCCCGGCCACGATTACAAAACACAAACAAGGCATCCATGTTCGGCGACAGATCCATCTCTTGCTCGACTAAAATAGACAAACCGTTCATCGATTTGCGCATATCGACAGGTTCACTGTACAGATACACTTGAGCCTCATCGCCTGGGCGTAACATTAAACGGCCTCATGGCAGGTTTGAACAATCACCGGCAAAACCTCATTCAATGCATGCACTGGCACATCAATGCGAATGCCCAATGCCAGTGTAATCACCACGGCATCCGAAGGCCGTGTTAATGTCACAGGCACCAGCTTCTTTGTTGGTTTTTGCAAACGATTTAGACGCGTACGCCAATAGCCAAAGCTGGCAAAAGAGATATTATTCTGTTGGCAATAAAGCTTTTGTGGAGGCTTGCTTTTGCTCCACGCCTGAATGTGTTGTTTCCAGAAGTCTTTCAAGCGGGACTATATCGAGAATTTCATACGGTTTTGTCAGTATCCCCCCAAGACGTGGATCGGCCTGAAAAAACCACCGCGATTCATTGTCTCTGACGGAGCCAGAATCCCCAACCCTGAATGGCGGCCGTATGTGGTCAATGTGTCCAAATCGGCCTTTAAAAAGGGTCACGTGCCGGAAAAGGAAAACTATAGCTTATCCAATGGCGCCATCAAGGAAATGCTGGCGATTATCAGCAGCTTCTATCAGTATTTGTTGCTTGAGGAATACACGTTTTCGAATCCGGTCGCGCTGATTCGCCAGAAGAGCAAGTTTGTCCAAAAACGTCAAAGTCACACCCAAGTACGTCGCTTAAGCCAACAACAGTGGCAAACGCTAATTGAGTCGGCCAAATTGATGGCGTCAGAAAATCCCATTGCCCATGAACGCACCCTGTTTATGCTCTCAGCACTTTATAGTATGTATCTTCGTATATCTGAATTATCGGCCAGTGATCGATGGGGACCGACGATGAATGATTTTCATAAGGACCAGGACGGACTTTGGTGGTTCACGACCGTGGGAAAAGGCAATAAGGAACGGCAGATTGCGGTCAGTGATACGATGTTGGCGGCCTTGAAGCGTTGGCGTAAATATTTGGGATTGTCAGTCTTCCCCTCTCCGGCTGATGACTCACCCTTATTCCCTGTTCATCGAGGTAAGGGGCCACTCTCTAACACCACTCATATACGCGCCATCGTACAAACTTGCTTTGATCATGCTATCCAGCGGTTGGCTAAAAGTGAACACCCAGAAGAAGCAGAAACAATGATGGCGGCCACCGTTCACTGGCTACGGCATACCGGGATTTCAGATGATGTGAAGATTCGGCCGCGGGAACATGTCCGGGATGACGCCGGTCATAGATCAAGCGCCATTACGGATAAATACATTGATATTGAGCTTAAGGAGCGTCATAAGTCGGCCAAAAAGAAACTTATTTAGGCCTCATATAGTCCTCCTCATTTCCAGAAGGCTAAACGAAATTGGCGACAGTCGGCCAACTCCTGTCATTCCTCCTACATCAGCTAGCAGCAGGTTAATCCAGATTACAGACATTCATGCTAATCCTGCACTCAGCTCTCACTGCTCCAAAGCTGTCATTTAAATGTATACAAACTCCTAATAGCCAAAATACTGTTCGGCAAGGTTAAAGGCGTCGACGCCGATCTGTACACCCATTAAGCGCGCCGGCATGTCGTCTGCAGGCGGGTGGATGCCTCCCCAGATTCGTGAAAGACTGGTTTGATCAGAAGCATCGCGATAGGTAGCCCATTGTAAGGTCAGATCCTCACTAGGTCCTGTTTCAAAAACCAAGAAATCATCTTTGGGGGCTTTGAACTCTCCCAACCCCCCTGGAAAATAGGCATCGCCCGTCAACAGGGTTAGCACTTCGGCGGCAGCGCGTGAAAAGGTTGAATGGCCTGAAACATAACCGGCAAATGGCGGGCTAACAAAAGAAGGCCGCTGATAGGGCCACCAGTTTTCAACCAGTATCCAATCAACTGCGGCAATATAAATTTTTGGATCAGGAACATAATCAGGGCCTCGCCAAGCCTTGGCTTTAATCTTGTATAGATTTTCACCGCTGTTGCCCACCAAGGGATCACCCGGTAACACCAGTTCAATTTTACCGTCGATCAATGGCAGCCCACCGACATGATAGCTGGGTAAGTTGGGATCAGAACTCTGACCCAACTCAGCCATTGCCCGGATAGCCGAAACCGGCCGAAGGTAATCGTACCAACCCTTGACGCCCCAAGTAGCCACAGCTGAATCATGCATCGCCCCAGCCAGGGCAAAATAGCTTTTAATATCCCACTCCAGATTACTCAACACCGGCCCCTGGCCACGGAAACGCTTTTCCAGTTCGGGCTGATCATTGACATAATTGATAATCGTAAACCAGTGCCCCGGTGGTGTTTCGGAGTCAGGGCCATCGGCCCAGAACTCGGCAAGGACCCGGGCATAGTCGCCACGAAGCACCATATTAGGTTTATAAGGCTCGCCGGTGTATGGATTGACCGTGCGCCCTGTACTCGAGTCGCCGCCGTTCATCCGATCATAGAAGGTCGCATATTCCGCTCTACTTTTCGGTAGGCTCTGGTTATTACCAGTACTACCTGGTGAGATGTCCAACATTACCCCATCACGTGGATCTAGATGAGACGACCAGGCCAACACCAGGGAAAAATTCCACTGGTAATCCTCAGTAAGGGCGCCGCCATTAATAACATCAATGTATGGCGGTGCGCCTGGATCATGATAGACCCAATAGTCAAAACCATCGCGCTGATAAATTGTGAGATCGTCTTCGGTCAGTGAAAAAGGCGCCACCTGTCCCCATTCCGGCCCCACAAACTCCGTCGTGACAGTTCCAAGCGCATTACCCGACTGGTCAACAAACGACTCCAGAAACAGGGGCTGCCAGCGATTCAGGTCATCAATATCAGGATTGCCGGCTTCGGCGGGCGCCAGTGGCGGGTTTACTGGGGAGTAGGACTGAATAGCATAGCTATTTGCCTCGTTCGAGCCATCTTGCAGGCCATAGGCAATCATGCACTCTGCGATATAGTTACCCAGAGCGGCGGCCGAGCCAGCAGAATAGTTGGTTGATGTGTAGTTGATGTCATAGCCCAGTTCAGACATTAGCTTGTCAAATCGGGCCTGAGCTTCACTCGCGGCAGGTGAGCTTATGAAACGATGCGACAAAATGCGATAGGCAGCATAACTAATCGCTATTTGCTGGGCGGCTAGGGTGAAAAATGGCGTTGCTACACCATTAAATGCACAGCTGAAACCATTTACTGTCTTACCCAATAGATATGTTTGAGCCGTGCCATCATACACGGCCCAGGCATCATACATTGCCGTTGAGGTGTGAAACAGATTACGGGAGTGAACAGTTGGGCGGGCAAAATCTTGTCTGATCGAAGACAACAGTACTTCGTTCCACTGGCGGGCAACCGAATGTCCGCTTTCTACACCACTATTGTCGCTGTGAAAACACCCCGTAAGCAACAGGGCAGCAGAAAAATAAACTGTTAGTTTAGCTCCAACATTCAACTTCATACTAATCAAACCTTCATACAATGATCGTAAATATGCTAACCACATATACAAATTTTAGTGACGATAATCAGTCGATAGCCTATCAGATATTACCCACAAATTTAGTAACATTACTGAATTGTAATGTTGGCGTCAGCGAGTAGTCAGTATCAGTCCGCTAAAGTATTGGTTAATGTCGCAGCAACGGCAGTAATAATTAAAGCCTATGTCGAACCAGACCCAGAGAGCTATGCGTGGCTGATGCGATAAATGATGCATGAAGGTCGCGATTGACTAAGGGGTGGCGTTAATAACTGTATCTATAATTATGCGCCAGCCCTTTGCAAACCTACCTTCTAATATAATCCTAAAAAAAGATTGAGCCTTCAGTTTTTATTTGCACCCGAATCATCAACATATTTTTCCGGCTGCGCCTTAAAACGCGCCAAACAACGGCTCGAACAAAACACGAATTTTGAATTGTCATATTCAGTAGTGATGGTGGCCGTCCACTCATTCACCCGCATGCCACAGACAGGATCTATCACCCAAGAGTGTTGTTCAGATTTACGATCCCGTAGCGCACCATCTTCTAACCATAAGACCCGATCGGCGATCTCCTCCACCCTCGGGTCGTGTGTCACCATTAATATTGCACAACCATCATCACGGGCAATGTCATGCAAGATCATCATCACCTCCTGACCCTTGTGGGAATCGAGATTGCCCGTTGGTTCGTCGGCAAGAATAATCGGTGGTTTGTTGATCAAGGCACGCGCAATGGCGACACGCTGTTTTTCGCCACCAGAGAGTGTATTGGGCAAGGCCCTACGCCGAGCACTCAGTCCGAGTCTTTCTAATAATTCATCCAGACGTCCTTGTGCGGCCTGAAGACCCTCAGCACCAAGTCGAGCTGGAAAGAGAATATTTTCCTCGACGGTGAGTGCTTCCAATAGATTGAATGCCTGAAATACAAACCCGACCTTCTGCGCCCTTAAGGCAGCAAGCTCTGACGCATTCATGGAACTGATATCAGTCTCATCGATGACAACCTTTCCCGAGGTCGGACTCAATAAGGCGCCAAGCATCGACAGCAGGGTTGTCTTACCCGAACCGGATGGCCCCATGATTAACACCATCTCCCCCCGTTTAATCTCAAGACTTACATTTTCCACGGCATGGACGATGGCATCTCCCCGGCCAAACTGCTTATTGAGATTGATCGCCTGAAGAATTGTGCCTGTTGTCATAAGCAGCGCCTCATTGATGGAAAACCGTCATGGGATCAAGCTTGGCCACGGTGCGTGCGGCACTGAGAGACGCCAGAATAGCCACCGGCAGGGCAACTATCGCGACTGTTATGAATTGGTGCAGGCGCACGACCAGGTTGATCTGTGGTGCGACAGTCGGCAACCATGCCAGAAACGTGAATGAGATGAACAATGTAAACAGCAGCCCCAGCACAATAACCACAACACTCTGACTCAAAGCAGCAAGATAGATCTGGCCATTGCCAAAGCCAAGCGCCTTGGCTATCGCCAGCTCCTGTTTTTTTCTTGCGATAAGTGAATAGGCGGTAAAGGCAACAATCAGCGTCGCCAACAAGGTGCCCAATAGCGTCATCATGCGAATGATCTCTGCACCCATCTGCACCGCCAGTTGCCAGTCGCTGCTGATGAACGCCTCACTGGTAAGCGCATTCACCTTGTCGATTTCCTCCTTGATACGCTCAGCCAGCGCTTGTGCCTCAACACCGGGCTCGGCATAAACCATGATGTAACTGTGCTGATCGCTGCCTTCAAGCAGGTCGCCCAGGTCTTCCCTGGAAACAAAGACAACCGAACTGGCCATGGAAAAAGTCTCTTTTGAAAACCCCACAATCCTTAACGGACGATCAATCATGGTTATCTCGTCGCCAATCTGGATTCCAGTGAGTTGCGATATAACCTCGGGAATTACTGCCTCGCCTGGGCCAGGCATCGCCTTACCTTGTGCCATCGCCCAAGGGCCCGTGCGTGGGTATTCATGTGTAAGACCTATGATGTAAGAAAACCAATCCTTGCCGCCGATTTTGACAGGGCCATTGAGATAGAGAATGGCAGAGACCTCCTTTACCCCCGGCAGTTTTGCGATCTTATCCGCCTTCCAGTCCCACACCATGGAACTGGCCATGTGCATGTTAGAGACCCCCTTCTGCATCACCCAGACATCGGCATCCATCTCTTCCAGATAGACGACCATTTGCTCGGCCTCACCCTCAAACACTGCACTGAAAAAGATCACTAGAATAAACGACACGGCCACGGCTAAGGCACTGACCATGAGTCGTACGGGTTCAGCAAACAGGGTTTTCAGGCTCCAGTAAAACATCTCAGCCCCTAAATACAATCGCCGGATCAAGCCTGGCAATAAAGCGATAGGGCAAATAAGCCCCAAGCACACTCAGCAGCAACGCAGCAATAAAGGTGCGGACTAAGGACGTCGCCTCCATTATCGGCACTAGGTAAAGCGGTACGCGTGTTTCAATTACCCAGCTTCCTAGCTGCGCCAGCAACAGCGCCACCGGAAAGGCCAACAACACCATCACCAGTGACTCCAGCACCACCTCACCTACCAGCGCCCGGTTCGTAAAACCCAATGCCTTCATGACACCAAAGTTACGCAAGCGTGCATGCACCGAGGCAAACATGATCATGCCCACCACCAACAGTGCAATCACATAACCCGCGCCGATCAACACCCCCATCACCGGCCCGAACAAGGTACGCCCAAGCGCCACATCGTGACGTGACAACTGCTCCGGGGTAAATGCATCACCATCGGGTTCAACCACTTCTATTGCAGCGGCAATGGCATTTCTATCAACGCCTGGCTTGAGCTCCACCAACAGATAACTCAACAAGGGAAGATTGCTGATATCCCCCACCAGATCGGAATCAAAAAAGAAGTCGATCATGTCGTCGTAATTGATAAAGGAGAAAGCGGTGAACAATGCCGATGCCTGTTCGGCGATGCCCGAGATACGAAACTCAAAATCGGCCACGATAAAGGAATCACCCACCTTTAGATCGTAGAGCACGGCTAGAGATTTATCGATCACAATCTCTCTTGGGTTCTCGGCAGCTCTACCTGCCTTGATCATCGACGGCCCACCACCGGTGTCATACACAATGAAGAAGATCGGGCTCTTGCGATAACCTGCTTGCTCATAGATTACCGGCACCATTGTGATTGGGTGCGCTTCCACTACACCTTCAATAGCCTCGATCCGTTGACGGCTTAGTTGCGGTAACAAGGAACGGCTGGCGATAAAGTTGGTCACGCCGGTTTGAGCGACAATGAGATCGGCACCACGGTTGAGCGCCACTTTTTTGAGCTGGATGAGAAGGCCGGACTGAAACCCCTCCAACAAAAGAATTACTGCCAAGGCGCTGGCAATGGCCCCGCAGGTTAACAGCGTGCGGAACG
Organism: uncultured Chromatiaceae bacterium; assembly: GCA_947259785.1. Classification (GTDB taxonomy): domain Bacteria; phylum Pseudomonadota; class Gammaproteobacteria; order Tenderiales; family Tenderiaceae; genus Tenderia. Next base: position 17,963 of record CAMYNQ010000029.1, read on the forward strand.
GCTCATAGATGAGTTGACGATAGATCAGTTTAAACACCGCTACCCCCCTCTCTTTTGGAGACAGTAGTACAACGCAGCACCAACAATCCGACTGTCGCCGAAATCATTGAACCGATGATGATGGCTACGCGTGCCACTACAGGTTACCTGCTTATTCGCACCCATCCTGTTTATCCCTTCACCGGCCGATGCCAGGTAAAGTGCTCATAAATACTAGACCAATACATGCCGAAGAACACTGCGAACAGCAGCTCTTCAAGTGGCATGAAACCAAGAAATATCCCAGACAGGGCTTCAAGATTCCACACCCTTTCGATATAACCCGGCGCACTCCACTCCAGCCCGACCAAGAACACTGCGTAATAAACAAGAAAAAGCACTCCGCCAATCCAGCTTTTACGCTTCAAGTCAGGCCGGCAGAGCTTTGTTGCGAAAACACCGATCAACATGGCCACAATGGAAGGATAAATAGGATTCCAGGGAAAGAAGTAGAGCGGCACGAATGCTACGAATGGCGCCGCCAATGCCTTGTAATGATGGCGATGCAATGCACCTTGGTGTTCACAGTGAGCAACGGCACGATAGCTTTTGCCAGCCACTAGATTATAAAAAACAGCACCAATACCCCCGATACCAAAACAGAAGATCAAACTCTCAATATCGAAACCAGTATTGATAGCCAGATCAAACAAACTGGGTGGCGACCAGTATTCCGGCACGAATAGCGGCTCGGTCAGTCCAAACGGCATGGTAAACAGGCTGGCCCACAACATCGCCCGCCGGTGAATGGGAAACAATATATAAACCAGTACCCAAGGAATAAGAAATGCACTTGACCAGTACAACCAGATATATTGATCAGCAATCACCATTATTTTCCTTTTATTATTTGCTACCCCGCCGGCGCAGAATCATGACAAAAACAGGAAGGGTGTTTGTAATCTCGCTGGTATAAAGCTCCACCATGCGCTCGACCAAGCGATCAGGCGCTGCCAAAGGCTGTAATTTTTCTATCCGTTCTTCGATAGCCAATTTAATGCTTTCCTATTCACCTCAAAAAGGCTTCCTGGATAATCTGCCAGACTTCAAAACGAGTCTGCGCGTTTGCGAAAAAGCATTTTTTCTAGCTCCACTAAAATCAATACCGACGAGGCCACCAGAATGACCCGCAGCCAGTCATCAAGGTCCATGGCCGTGGTGGCAAACAAGGCCTGCATGGGTGGCAGATAGGTGAAGGCTATCTGAAACAACAGCAACAGGCCGATGGCGTAGAGCACATAGCGGTTGCCGGCCAGCCCTTCGCGGGTCAATGCTGGCGCCAATAGAGAACGTGCACTCAGCAAATAAAACACTTCAAACATCACCAGGGTATTGACCGCCACGGTACGGGCCAGCTCGATGGAGGCGCCTTGATCGCGTTCCCACAAAAACAATCCAAACGTGCCAGTGACCAATATCAATGAGACAAAAACGATGCGCCAGATAAGAAAGCCGGACAGGATCGGTTCTTTGGGGTCACGCGGCGAACGCTGCATTACGTTACGTTCGGCCGGTTCAAACGCCAAGGTCAGCGCCAGGGTGACGGCGGTGATCATATTGATCCAGAGTATCTGCACCGGGGTAATGGGCAACATACGCCCCATGGCGATGGCGGCGATAATAGTGAGTGCCTCGCCACCATTGGTGGGCAGTATGAACATGATGGATTTCTTTAAGTTGTCATAAACGGTGCGCCCTTCTTCAACCGCACGGGCAATGGAGGCGAAGTTGTCATCGGTGAGTACCATTTCAGCCGCCTCCTTGGCCACTTCGGTGCCTTTATGCCCCATGGCCACGCCGACATCGGCGCGCTTCAGTGCCGGGGCATCGTTGACACCGTCACCCGTCATGGCCACCACTTCGCCGCCGGCCTGCAAGGCGGTGACCAATTGCAACTTTTGTTCGGGTGAAACACGGGCGAAGACGTCGCTACGCTGTACAGCCTCTTTAAGCGCGGCTGCGTCGCAGTCCTCCAGCTCTGTGCCATTGACAGCGGTCAGGCCATCGCCGATACCCATCTGGGCACCGATGGCACGGGCAGTCACCGCGTGGTCACCGGTAATCATCTTGACGCGGATGCCGGCTGACTGGCATGCCTGCACAGCGCTAATCGCCTCTTCACGGGGTGGATCAGTGATTCCCACCACACCCAGCAGAGTCAAGCCAGCATCGATATCATTGAAGGAAAGACTTGGATGAGCATTTGCTGTTGGTTTAAAGGCGATGGCTAGCAAGCGTTGTCCACGACCCGCCAAGCTCTCCAAACAGGTTTCCCAGTAGGTATGGTCCAACGGTACATCTTCACCACGCATGCGTTGTTGATGACACATCTGCAGCACCCGTTCCGGCGCACCTTTTAGACAAATAAAACCATGTCCGGCATGATCATGGTGCAATGTGGCCATAAAGCGGTGTTGCGACTCGAATGGGATAGCATCGGTACGAGGAAATTGGCTTTGGCAATAATCATGCGCCAGCCCGGCCTTGAGCGCCAGTGTCACCAGCGCCCCTTCTGTTGGATCCCCCTGTATGCGCCACTGGCCATCTATTGCTATTAATGAGGCATCGTTGCAGAGTAACGCAGCCTGACCAATCTCAGGCAGGAGCGGATATTGTTCGGGCGTTACTTCGTCACCATTAAAGCTGAACACCCCGTGAGGATCATAGCCCGCACCACTGACCTCAAAGATGCCAGCGCCGGTGGCAACACTTTGCACAGTCATTTCATTGCGCGTGAGGGTGCCGGTTTTATCGGAACAGATGACCGTAACCGAACCCAGGGTTTCCACCGCCGGCAGGCGTCGAATAATGGCGTGCTTGCGAGCCATGCGTTGCACGCCAATAGCCAGGGTAATGGTCATGATGGCGGGCAAACCTTCCGGAATGCCGGCTACCGCCAAGCCGACTGCAGCGAGAAACATCTCAGCGGCGGGGTAATCCTGTAGCAAGACACCATAGCCAAACGTAACACTGGCTATCACAGCAATGGCAATAGTGAGCCATTTTGCAAACGTGGCCATTTGTCGCAGCAGGGGCGTGGTGAGCACCTGTACCTCACGCAACAGACCACTGATGCGGCCGATCTCGGTGGTATCACCGGTGGCCACAACCATGCCTTGTCCCTGTCCATAGGTAACCAGGGTGCCGGAATAGGCCAGGCAGGCGCGATCACCGATGTTGGTATGTTCGGCCACGGGCTCGGTGCTCTTCTCCACCGGCACTGATTCACCGGTGAGCATGGCCTCCTCGATACGCAGTTCCCGGCTCTTGAACAGGCGCAGGTCTGCCGGTACTTTGTCGCCGGACTGGAGCATGACCACATCACCCGGCACCAGCTGGTCTGCCGGAATGGTCACGAACTTGCCATCACGCTTGACCATGGCCTGATGTGACAACATGTGGCGAATCGCATCCAGGGCTTTTTCGGCCTTGCCCTCCTGAATAAAACCGATCATGGCATTGATCACCACCACACCAACAATCACGCCACTGTCGACCCAGTGGCCGAGCAGCGCAGTGGTAACGCCCGCAACAAGCAACACATAGATAAGAACGTTGTGAAACTGTAGTAGGAAGCGCGCCAGGGGGCCTTTCTTCTTGGCCGGTCGCAGAAGGTTCGGACCGTATTTCTGCAATTTCAGTTCGGCACTATTCTGCGCTAGGCCAGTCGCCGATGATTCCAGCTGTTGAAAAACAGTATCAATCTCGAGGAGGTGCCAGATCGGTGTTGTATCTTTCGAATTATTTGTCATACAGGCGATATTTCTGAACATCAATGTTAATGGTTGCGCGGATTAGCAGTGGAGTGCATAGGCTTCTGGCAGCCTCAGTCGCTACGGTTGATTCCTGCGGTAACTCCTTAACAGCTCGATAAGCATGTTCTGCCGTAGCATTATGTCCGTTTTTATTAAGCGTCTCTTGATGCTCTCTTTCATCTATTGGATGCTCGGCAGCGATTGCCTCGGTTTTTGTCACACCAACCGGCTTGAAGAGCTTTTCCAAAGGCACAATCTCCTGACCGTTCAGCCCTTGAACAGTAAAAGTCATTGGCGCTCCTCTCGAGACATGGCTGCAACTTCCGGCAAGCTGTCATTCATGAGCACAACGCCCACTTCGACACCAGACACAGGCGCAATCGATATGATTACAGCTCACATCGCGGCGCTGGCTTTGATAACGCCGCCTGGCCCACGGCATTAACAGCTGTTTGAACCAGGTCGCTTGATATTGATACCTTAAGGCTCGGCGCGGATCGGATTGTGATCTGATCCAGCGCAGAAACCAGCGGTAACCCCGATTACCCAACAGGCTGTACAGGGCGCGGTTGACCACTGAGGTCTCCATCTGCGGTTTCAGTTCGCGCTGCCAAAGCATGTTGTAGTTTTCGTCATTCAACAGACTTTGCGCCGCCAACACACCGGAAGAGATGGCTAGGCGCATGCCGAAGCCCCACAACGTATCCTGAAAGCCGGCCTGCTCCCCCACCAGCGGATGAGGACCGTTATAGGCAGTGGTGGGTATGTGAAAATTGCCGCTGCCGCCGTGGGGTTGAGGGTTTTTCATGTCCAGCCCAACGAGACCCTGAAAGGCCGCCACCGTGCGCTGCACATACAGCTTCTCCTGCTTGAAGCCTGAAAACATGCAGCTCTTCACCGTGCCCCTGCCATTCATCACCAATAAATAGGCATAGCCCTTGGGTGCGAGTTCATCGTCGCAGATGACCCAGTAACCATCCGCCATATCTGTATCGAAGTGATAACCCACGGCGATGGCATCAGCGGCACGTGGGCCTGCGGCGAGGATGCCTTGCCCTGTCACCCGGCGCAGGCGGCTATTGAAGCGCACGTCCACACCGAGGGCCAGGGCCTGCTGCAACAGTGCGCTATCCAGTGTGCCGGAGCCGGGACCACGTTCGACAAGATAAAACAGTGGTTCATCACTTTTGATGTGATAGCGATTACCTTTAGCGTCAAAGGCAGCGCCTTTTCGACACGGCAAAGCTGTAAAGTCTGTCGTCAGTCCAATTTTTTCCAAAACCGACAGTGCATCCTCATCACTGCTCCAGTTTTCCAGTCCTTGAAAGTCACCACCAAAGCGGCTGCCTACCTCTTTTTGTGTTTCGTGCACGATCACCTGACGACCCGCTTCGGCCAGGGTGATGGCCGCCGCCAGGCCAGCAGGGCCGGCACCGGCGATTTCCACAGCCGCATTGAGATCAATCTTATTGTTATTCTCCATCATCAATTTCCTTTCAACTCAATGTCAGTGCTTGCCGTTATCCGTGCTGTTCGGGTCTATCTTTTCAGGCATCACCACTTCTGCATTCCAGCCGCAACTTGACTGCATCCAGGATCTCAACACTGACTCGATGAATTAAAGGTTCTACCAGCGGAGCAATAGCCGCTTCCACAAGACGATTTTCCAAATGGTAACTCATGGAAAACGTTACCTGCGTCCCTTCTGGCGTGGCCTGTAAGTCATACGCACCCTGATTCTCGATCCCGCGAATGGAATGCCAGGCAAAACGTTTCGGGCATTCGAACTCGGTCACCACTGAATCCCAATCGAGCGTGATACCACCCACACGCACCGTCCAGCGATAGGTCGAGCCGGTGATAAACCTGACTTCCTTGATAGCGCCCGCGAAAAGGGGAAAATCTGATACCTTGGTTATCAGCTCAAATACCGTTTCTGGTGATGCCTTTATCTCAACCGTCTCTCGGATCAACGGCATTTTTTAATCCTCATTTTCCATGTACTCCCGGCTCGCGCTCCAGATAGATCTACCCGTACAGAACGTGAAATTTTCTTTTATTATTCATGGTTCCCGCTCTGTTGAGCCACGCTGCAACGCACTTGTGCCCTTTGGGGTAAGAACCAAATTTGATAGAGGGAGATAACTATCTGCATCGCCCACGCCAATCCCAGCAAACCACCGGCGCTCACCACGGTATAGGCGTAGAACGGATCCCACTTGGTCAGGAACCAGGCTGCGATGTCGGTAAATATAGCGACAAATGGCAACAACGTTAACGTGTGCTGGAACCAATGTGGTAAGAGGGCAAAGCGAAACACAAGGCCGATACCGAGGGCCACCAGCGCTATGCCGAACAGATGAATATGCGAGACCTTCATCAGGCTATGTAGCGAAACACCGGTATCAACATTTGACACCTGCTTGATCCTTTCGTAACTGGACAGGTCTGGAATCTTCAACCCGGAGGCCGTACTGTGACAAACAACACATCGCTCCGTGAGAATAGGCTCAATTCGGTTTCCATAATCGCTTTTCGACGCGCCGGATTTCAGCCACTCAACGACGTGGTGGCGTTGCTCAGTTTCAATATAACCGGCCATAGGGCCACGTAGCGCCGCTTCCAGCCGTGTGCCACTACGATTGCCATAGTAGTTCTCGGCGATATCCTCGAGCGACAGGCCGGGCTTGCCATCGATGCCTTCATATTCAGTGTAGAGATAGGTCAAAGCCATCAGATAGGCAATCCCCACCAGCAACAGAAAGGCGGTATAGAGCAGCTTTTCGTTCAGGGTGCAATCATAAAAACGGCGAGGCCGCTCGGTCGAACAGATAACTGCGTCACGCGTTTCATTCATGAACTGCTCCCATCATCTTTCCTTTCAGCTACCCTCTCATTGCTTGGTTTACCCATAATTATTCTGCCTTCATTTTGTTTCTAAAATGAACGAGCAGATTCGGTATAAATGCAGGTGTGCGCGAAGCATAACGCACATAGGCATCACCGAACTCTGCTCTTGCTACCTTCTCCTCATAACGCGCCAGTCTGAGGTACATATAAACAAGCACCGGAAACATCAGTAGTGTCAGAATGGTCGGCCACTGCAACAGGAATCCGAACATGATCACGACAAAAGCGAAATATTGGGGATGACGAATACACTCATAGGGGCCGGTTGTGGCCATAGTGCCTGTCTTCTGGGCTTTGTAGAGTACTCCCCAGGCGTATGAGAGCACCCAAAAACCACCACCGATGAACGCCATGCTCAGGATATGAAACGGCCCGAAATGCGGATTGGCCTCCCAGCCAAACATCATCTCCAATAAATGCCCCGCATCGTGCGATAACCAATCAATGCCGGGATAATTGCTTTGCAACCAACCTGAAAGAAAATAGATGGTCAGCGGAAAACCATACATTTCCGTGAACAAGGCCACCAGGAAGGCGGAAAAAGCACCGAAGCTGCGCCAGTCGCATTTGGTCTGCGGCTTGAAGAAACTAAAGGCGAAGAAGATGAAAATCGCAGAATTGATAAACACCAGCGACCATAGTCCGTAATCAGGCGCGGCTTCAGTCATACTTGTGTCCTCCGCCATGACCGCCGTGCATAAAAACATGCATCAACGGACAGGCCAACAGGATCAGCCAGGGCAACCATTCCAAGGTATGAGCACGATGCTCACTGAGCAGAAAGAACCCTGCCGCCGCGGCAAAACCGAGCAATGCAATTTTACTGCGCGATCGCCACCATGGTTGTGTGTGCTCTGATTGCGGTTTCATCTCAACCTCATTTTCTATCGCCTATGTCATTTAGGTGTATTGCGATTGATCTTGTCCAACTGCCTGTCAATTTTCTTTGCCATCCTCCAGCTATAGACCATTGCCAACAAGCAACCGGAACTGATGGCCAGCAATAACAGCGGCCCCAATGTCGCACCCCAGAAAGCCAAGGCAAGCAGCGCCAGCACTGCCATTATTAACCCGGTGGACAAATGCATTGTTGCTCACCCTGCGTAGCAGATCTTTGGATGCTGAAAATATTTCGAAACTCTGCCTGCTTTTTTCTGCAACATACGCATATGAGAAAGCAGCTTGGCTTTAAGTTGCTTCTTGTTTCTCGCGGG
>CAMYNQ010000030.1 GCA_947259785.1 uncultured Chromatiaceae bacterium
GTGTGCCGAATCTTGGATCGACTTTAAGAAAATCCTGCACCCCGTAGCCGTGGTAAGAGTCTTGTTTGTCGATGCGGTTTTTAAATATCGGACTTAGCCAGATGGTGGTGCAGCCCAGCTCTTGGATGTAGTCCAGTCGCTTGGTGATACCTTTGATCTTGCCGCCCTGAAACAGCCGGCCCTGATTTGGGTCACTGCTATTGGCCGATGTCCCAGACTGATAGGCTGGGTGCGGTTGATTGTCATCAAAGCGATCGACTAACAGAAAATAGATAAATTGGTCACGCCAATCGACGGGCGACGGGTGCAGCGTCTGAGTCGGTGTGAAATTGAGTACACTGATACTGTGGGGTGCGGTGAGCATGGTTGACCTCCCTTATAATCATGCGAGTTTCGAGCACCCTAAGCATAGTTCAAATATTTTAGGTTTCTATATTGTTGAACGGCTACAAAGATTGGCGATGCGGCGGTAGATGATCGTGTCGGTCTGGTTGCTGCGGTTGAAGGCCAGAGCGTGACATTCGCCTAAAAATCCGTACCCTAATGAACACACCATCGTTATTGATTAAGGCAACCGGAGCAAATTATGAAACAGGCAAGCAGCGACACAACCATCAAGGCTATTATTTCAGCGACACTGTTAGCAACGCTAATGCTTGGCCCCACAGCCAATGCCGATGACAAACTGAAAAACATAGTCAGTGCCGATCATCGGACGCCAGCCTATAAAGCGCGCGACCAATACCGTCATCCAGTTGAAACGCTTGATTTTTTCGGCATCAAAGACAACATGACCGTGGTGGAAATTTTCCCCGGTGGTGGTTGGTACACCGAAATCCTAGCCCCATACCTCAAAGAAAACGGCAGTTTCTACGCCGCCGGCAATAATCCAGATTCAAAAAGAGAATTCGCGCGCAAAAGTGCAGCAAGATTTAAAGCCAAAATGGCTTCTAATGATGTCTATAGCAAGGTCAATATCACTGTACTAGAGCCACCAGCGAAAACAGAAATAGCACCGTCAGGGACAGCAGATGCCGTACTGACCTTTCGCAACATTCACAACTGGATGAAAGGTGGTTATGCCGATGATGTTTTTGCCGCCATGTACAAGGCGCTCAAACCTGGCGGCATCCTTGGCGTCGTCGAACATCGCGGCAACCCCAGTATCAAGCAAGACCCCAAAGCGGGTTCAGGTTACGTCAACCAGGCCCATGCCATTCAACTGGCCGAACAGGCCGGTTTTGTGTTTGTCGCCAGCTCAGAGGTCAATGCCAATCCTAAAGATACAAAAGATCACCCCAAAGGTGTTTGGACATTGCCACCCAGTCTGGCGCTGCAAGACAAGAATCGTGATAAATATCTGGCCATTGGCGAGAGCGACCGCTTTACACTGAAGTTTGTGAAGCCGGAGAAACGATAATCACCAAGCCAATCCTCTTCTACAGGAAAACACTGCCTTTGCTTAAGTTTCATCGCTTGCATACCGATTAAGTAATCAATCCAGACTAACTAATCGGGGCATGTCTACACATGAGCTCATCTACATCTTTAAGCGTTGTTATTGTTGCCATCTCATCTGACGCGGCAAAAGCCATTGGCAAAGCGGCCACTAAGGCGGGATTTTCCGTTAAAGGCAAACTGGCCGCTAGTTTAGAGGTGCTTGAAACCGAGCTTCAGAATCAGCCCTGGGACATTGTTCTGGCAGCAGAACAACTGCCCGAGTCGGTGGGCTTGAGCCAAATCGTTGCCATGACAAATCAGCACCAGGCGAATACGCCGGTCATTGTGGTGAGTCAGGAGGGCAATGAGGATATTCGTTATGAGACCTTGATGGCAGGTGCAAGGGATGCCGTTTCCATCCAGCACCCCGGCTTGTTGGGCCTTATTCTTAAACCGAAAAAGTCGCAAGCCGCGCCTGTGGCTGCCGAGGCCGAGGAGGGAGATGATGCTACCATTATCGACGAGGCGCCTAAAGAAGATGTTCCTGTGGCGGTGGCAGTTGCAGCAGAGTCACTCACGGAAGAGGAAGGTTTGTGGGTTGAGCGTATCCGCAAGGCGCTGACAGATGATAGTTTTGTCTGCGCTTACCAGCCGATTGTAAATCTGAATGCTGAGCCAGCTTCAAATTACGAGCTATTGTTGCGCATGTTGGATGATGACGGCAAAGAGATTCCGCCCGGGGCGTTTCTGGGTACAGCCGAAAAGACAGGGCTGATGAATGATATCGATCGCTGGGTGATCGGGCAAGCGGTTGAAACCATAAAGCCGAAGCTTGAAGAGGATGACAGCACACGCTTTTTTATCAAACTTTCCACTAACACTTTGCAAGACAGTAAGCTGATTCGCTGGCTGAGTGAACAGCTGCATGCTGCACAATTACCAGATCATCGTCTTGTTTTTGAAATTACGGCAGACGCTGCCAACGAAAACGAACAGCGAGTCAAGACACTGATCAGTGCGATCAGAATGAATAAATGCATGGTCTGCCTGGACCGGGTAAGTGATACGGAAAGCCATAAGAGATTGGCTATGGCGCTTGGGGTGGATTATATGAAAATATCCGGACAGCTGATTCATGAGCTTGCCAGCAATAAGGATAATCAGTACGCAGTCGACAGTATTGCCCGTTATGCCAAGGCCAACAATATTCTCACCATTGCCCAGTTTGTGCAGGACCCCTCATCTCTGGCCTTTCTCTGGCAAAAAGGTATCCACTATATTCAGGGTTATTATCTGCAGCGCCCTGATACAAAACTGAATTACAATTTTGCCCCGGATGAAGAGGAGTGTGAGGCGCCTTCACTTTAAATAGGGCATTACAAGAAACAATGGCAGCTAAACCACATGCAACTGGTCGAAAAGACTGGCGTTGCGTGCGTCGCCAACTCATCAATCCGCGTCCTAAAACCATCGTTTGATTCAAAATAAAGACTCAGAAAAATTAAACCCCGTCATTTCAGCGGGGTTTATCAATCAGGTGACCTCGAAGGACTGCCTAATAAGGTGGTGGATGTTGCTGTAGCGCAGGCTGCTTAGCAGGTCTTAATGTTCATTCTCCTTAATAGATAACAAGCTGGCATTGCCACCGACGGCAGTGGTGTTGGTAGACAAGACTCGTTCGCTGGCAAAGCGGAGTAGATAGTGAGGGCCACCGGCCTTTGGTCCTGTGCCTGATAGCCCTTCGCCGCCAAATGGCTGAGTGCCGACAACGGCACCGATCATGTTGCGATTGATATAGGTATTGCCGCAATGGACATTGCGGGCGATATATTGTGCCGTTGAATCTATGCGGCTGTGTATACCCAGAGTCAGGCCATAATGGGTGTTATTGATGGCGGCAATGACGTTATCCAACTCAGCAGCATCATATTGAATGATGTGAATTATGGGGCCGAAGACTTCGCCTTCAAGTTGCTCAAGGCTATCAATCTCGAAGGCGTGTGGTGCAAAGAAGCTGCCGTCAGCGCATTCAGCAGGTAGTTCCAAAGCCTTGATCAGGCGTGCTTCGTTTTTCATTTTATCCACATGCTGTTGCAGTTTGACCTTGGCAGCGTCATTGATAACTGGACCAATGTCAGTTGTCAGCAGGGCAGGGTCGCCAATCATCAGTTCATCCATGGCGCCGCTGAGCAGTTCAATTATTCGGGTTGCGATATCTTTTTGCACAAACAGAACCCGCAGGGCCGAGCAGCGTTGACCGGCACTGTTAAAGGCTGAGGTAATGACATCATTAACCACTTGTTCTGGCAGCGCCGAGCTGTCGACAATCATGGCGTTCTGGCCACCGGTTTCGGCGATGAAGGGGATGATGATTTGGCGTTGTGCCAAGGCTTGATTGATTTGCCTGGCCGTTACAGTTGAACCGGTAAAGGCAATGCCGGCAATTCTCGGATCGTTAATCAGTTTAGAGCCTATTTCTGAACCTATGCCCGGCACAAAGTGCAATACATCATCGGGAACGCCAGCCTGGTGCAATAGGCCAATCACTCGTGCCGCCGCCAGTGGTGTTGCCGTTGCTGGTTTGGCGATGACGCTGTTGCCCGCTGCCAGTGCCGCAGTGATCTGGCCGGTAAAGATAGCGATTGGAAAGTTCCAGGGGCTGATGCAGGCAAATACACCGTGACCATGCAGACTGAGTTGATTGCGTTCGCCGGTGATACCGGGTAGCTCAATGGCATCGGCGAAATCCTGACGTGCCAGGGCGGCATAGTAGCGACAGAAATCGATGGCTTCACGCACCTCACTCAGGCTATCGCCAATGGTGCGGCCACCTTCGCGGATGCACAGCGCCATTAGCTCAGTGCGATTTTCTTCCAGCAGATTGGCCGCCTGATCAAGGATGTCTGCACGCTGTTCAGCCGGGGTGCTGTTCCAGTCATTGGCGGCACTGGCGGCCAGTGTCAGGGCATAGTCGAGTATCTTTTCATCAGCGTAGGTAACTTCACCAATGATATGGTTTTTATTGGCTGGATTACTAATGGTTTGATGCCTGCCCGGCAGTGTTTCACCGCGTACAATCGGTGCCGCTATCCATGATTTCATGGTTGCCTCATCCAGGCCCTTGTCCAGGTCGTCCAGGGCAACGGAATCACTAAGATTGATGCCATAGGAATTAAGCCGCTGCTCACCATAGATCCTGCGTGGCAAGGGAATTGCGGGGTGCCGTTTTTGTTTTAAAATTTCGGTTTCATGCAGCGGGTTGGCAATGATCTCTTCTATGGGCGAGTGTTCATCGACAATCTTGTTGACGAACGAGGTGTTCGCACCGTTTTCCAACAGCCGTCTGACTAGGTAGGGCAGCAATTCTTCATGGCTGCCCACTGGGGCATAGACGCGGCAGTTTTTGACCAGTTGTAACTCGTTGATGGCTTCTTGGTATAGCGCATCGCCCATGCCGTGTAGGCGTTGGCATTCATAGTCCCTGTCGCCGGCCATGACCGAGATGCTGGCCAGGGTATGGGCGTTGTGGCTGGCAAATTGCGGATAAAACACCGAGCCGGCATTGATGATGCGCTGGGCGCAGGCAAGATAGGCCGTATCGGTTGAACTCTTGCGTGTATAAACAGGGTAGTCGTGCAGGCCTTGTTCCTGTGCCTGTTTAATCTCGGTGTCCCAGTAGGCCCCCTTGACCAGTCGTAGCGGAATGCGGCGTTGAATGCGTTGGCTGAGTTCATTGAGATAGTCGATGACATAGATGGCGCGTTTTTGATAGGCCTGTACTGCCACTCCCAAACCTTGCCAGTCAGCCAGTGAATCATCGCAGTAGACTTGCTCAAAGATATCCAAGGATAAGTCGAGCCTATCGGCCTCTTCGGCATCGATGGTCATATTGATATTGGCTTGTTTAGCTGCCTGAGCCAGCTGCAGCAGTTTGGCTGAAACTTCGGCTACGATGAAATCGCGTTTTGAATATTCATAACGGGGATGCAGTGCAGACAGCTTGATTGAAATGCCAGGATTATCGAATAAGGCGGTTTCGCTGTTTGTCGTTGTATGCTTGCCAAGCGTATTGATGGCATCCATGTAGGCGGCAAAATATTTATCGGCATCGGCCTGGCTTAGCGCTGCTTCACCGAGCATGTCAAATGAATAACGGTCAAGTTGCTTGTCTTTCTTAAGGCTGTGTTCAAGTGCTGCCTCGATGCTGGTGCCCATAATAAATTGTTGGCCCATAATCTTCATTGCTTGTTTTATCGCCGCGCGAATGACAGGTTCGCCACTCTTGCTGACCAAGCGAGAAAAGAATGAACTGCTTTGGTGGATCATTTCCGGTGCTAGTTGAACGATGTGACCGGTTAACAACAAGCCCCAGGTCGAGGCATTAACGAAGAAGGAACTGCTCTTGCCCAGGTGGGCATTCCATTCGGCCTGTGACAGTTTGTCACGAATCAGGTGATCAGCCGTGGCGGCGTCAGGAATGCGCAGCAGGGCCTCGGCCAAGCACATCAACATGACACCTTCCTGCGAGCTGAGGTCATATTCCTTAAGCAGGGCTTCAATTCCGCTATTCGAAGTGCCTTTCTGACGCACCTTAACGACAAGTGTGCGGGCTAAATCCTCAATCCGTTGCAGCTGCTCATCGTTGAAATGCAGTGATTCCAACATGGTGGTGAGCAACAAATTCTCATCAATCAAATAGGCCTGATTGATTGCAGCCCTTGCTGGCGTAAGTGGTGAGAGTGGCTTTGTATGAATCATGCCGAGGTTTCATCTTCTCTTTTGGTTGATCGGGGTAATCGCTCTTTATTTCCTGACCTTAAAACAAATATCGGCCTATTGCATGAAATTTCTAGTTTTTCCAAGCAATTAGCGAGGAGGGGAAGGGCTTGAAATTGCACAAACAGGCGTTTTGGTATAAGATCTCGCGCCTTGCATGGAGAAGTGTCCGAGTGGCCGAAGGAGCACGCCTGGAAAGTGTGTGTACGTCACAAGCGTACCGAGGGTTCGAATCCCTCCTTCTCCGCCACATCCACTTGTATCTCATTGAAAATTACCTCAAAGTAAGAATTGGTTCATTTCCTAACCACTCTTTGCCTTGCCTGTAGTGGTTACTAGTTAAATATAAAGTTCCTATAACCCCAACACCCCATAGGTATATAATGATTCGATTTGATTCATGTATTGCAGGGAAATCACATGAGCAATGGGCAAGACTTTTCACATGTTGATGCATTAGCTTTTCTTAACCTTAAGGGCGAGCTGAAAAGTAAACTGCTTTCAGCCCACGCCGCAGTAAAGAAAAACCTCCCTTTTGTTGCCCGCATAGCCATCGCACTTTATGACCCGCAAACAAAAATACTTAAAACCTATCTGCATAGCAGTGGCGTAGACAATCCACTGGAACACTATCAAACGCTGATTGATAACGCCCCATCCTTAAAAGAGATTTTAGAGAAAGGCAAACCTCGTGTTGTCAATAATATGCTGACCTTTGAGGATAGTGATAAAAAACATATTCGACGCCTGGGAAGACAAGGCTATGCTGCCAGTTACACCATGCCGATGTTCAATAATGGTGATTTTTTTGGTTTTCTGTTTTTCAATTCATACGAGAAAGAGGTTTTTACGGAAAAAACATTGGAAGAACTTGATCTTCATGGTCACCTCATTTCACTCATGCTCATTAATGAATTAAGCACTGTTCAAACACTTAGCGCCGCCATCAAAACCACTAGCCATATGACCCATCATCGCGATCCGGAAACCGGCAGCCATCTGGATAGAATGTCTCGTTATAGCCGCTTGATCGCAGAGGTTCTGGCCGATAAATACGCCCTTGATGACGACTACATCGAACAGATATTCATGTTTTCACCCCTGCATGACATCGGCAAGATTGCTATTCCGGATTACATCCTGCTCAAGGGTGGCAAGCTCACAGATGATGAGATGGATATCATGAGAACCCACTCGCAAAAAGGCAAAGAGATCATCGATGAGTTACTGGGAAACTTTGGTATGGAGAACATGGCTCATGCCAATGTCCTTCGTAATATTGCTGCCTACCACCATGAAACCATTAATGGCACAGGCTACCCGGAAGGGCGGTCCGGCCAGGACATTCCACTAGAAGCCCGCATCGTCGCCGTTGCCGACATCTTTGACGCCCTCACCAGTGAACGCCCCTACAAAAAGGCCTGGAGTAACGATGATGCCTTTGAGGCTTTAATGCAAATGTCTGGGGAAAAACTGGACCAGGACTGTGTTGATGCCTTGCTTTCACACCGTGAAGAGGTTGAAGCAATACAGCGGCAATTCAAAGAGAGTCTGTTTGGCTAGTGGATTGCTAACCTGGTGCAGTCATTGAGTTTTATATTAATCTGCCAGCCGGGTATCAAAGACAAACCCACTGACCTTGGTTTTTTTGATTAAAGCTTCGAAGTCCGGATGGTCTGGATTGAGAAGCATATTATTCTGCTCAGGGATAACCGTGCTTGGCACCCACAGCCCCAGTGATTGAGTGCTGCTAACCCATTCATCACCGATTGCAATGGTCGATGCCGGTGCAGGGTCATTGCGCCAGTCAGAAGGTAACGACTTGTTATCCAGTGACATCACGTCCTTTTCTGGCAAGCTGATCGCACAAAGGGAATATGCATTGAGTACATCACTGCGGTGTAGGTGTACCAACTTCTCTAGGGCAGCAAGCGCGATTGAGTCGGAAGCGTATACCATTGGCACCCGTTTGCTGTTCCAGCGGCCACCATAATTCTTGGCGCCATCAGGACTTAAAGGGTTAGATTCATAGCGGGATTTTAACAGCCGGTAGACTGTTATCAAGCGATAACCCCATACTCAATACGTCCGATCAGGTCTTGTATTTCGGCAGCACCTGCCTCGGTGTCGAGATGTTCAAGCGGCGTGTTGCCACCCAGTGCTTTGGCTGGCTCGTTAAGCCAGTTTCTTGCGGCGGCAGGGTCGCCTTCAAATAGCTGAACAGCAGCCCGGAACACTGTCGCAATGCGATATACCCGGTCACTTTCATGTGGGGTCAAGCGTTTGGTTCTTCGTCTGCGGGTTAAGGTCGCAGAAGGCAGGTCAATCAGACTAAGCAGTTTCGATTGCGGAAGGCCTAGTTCTTCGGTCAGTTTGTCTACAACGTCCACGGCCAGACCGGCTCGAATAGATGCTACAACGTCCATTTTCTCATCAGAACCAATGCCCAAACGGACAAAGAGACCTGCTGGAATCTTGGCTTTGGCAGATGGTTTGAACTTGCGGATAGCCTGCTGAGTCATTGTTAACACCTTTTTTCTTCTTCACATGATCAATAATAGACAATCATATGGAGTTATTCAAGTGTGGCTATCAGCCCTGGGTGGGGAAATTAGCGGGAGGGGCACCTTCCGGAGTCTCTATGGTATTGGCTCAAGCGCCCCTGGGCTATCGCTTGCACAAGAACAAAGCCACGGTAATCTTTGGCCAAAAACCTGTTGCCCTATGAATTTTCCTCGGCTGTTGGCATGGCATCAGCAGTTGTTTCATCTACTGACGACTGAGACAGCCCTTCTTCCTGGACTGCCTGTTGTTGTGCTTCAGCTTTTAAACGCTTCTTCTCTTCTTTTTTTTGCTTCTTGGCGAGATCTCTCTGACGCTTAGCAAACGCATAGTTGGGCTTGGCCATTTACAATCCTCTTCAGCTGAATCTTGAGTTAATTATTATAGTAAAAGCCATTCTGCCACAGATTGTTGTTGGCGTCCTGCGCAGTGATAGCTTACTGATGCTTAGGCTCTAATGTGTCCACTTTCAATCCGTTGAGCATCCATCTTTTCCAGTTCTCTTGAGCCAGACACGACGATCTTGGGGTCTGGTGTATATTCCAGTGAGCTATCAAGCTGTTCATACGGCACTGAGTTCAGAATCACTTTGATGGCATTCAACCTGGCAAGGTGTTTGTCGTTAGAGCGGATGATGGTCCAGGGGCCGTCAGCAGTATGGCTGCGTTTGAGCATTTCATACTTAACGTGGGTGAATTCATCCCAGCGATCCTGGGCCTGCAAGTCCACTTCACTCAATTTCCATTGTCTTAGGGGGTCGGTTCGCCGTTTTTCAAAGCGCACGGCTTGCTCTTCCTTGGTGACACTGAAATAGAGCTTTAATAGATAGGTTCCGTTGCGGGCTAGGTCCTTTTCAAAGCCGGTTACCCCTTGCATGAAGTTTTCGTATTCATCTTCAGTGCAAAAGCCAAACACTTTTTCGACCATGGCGCGGTTATACCAGCTGCGGTCAAACAGCACGACTTCGCCACCCCGCGGGAACTGCGATACGTATTTTTGGAAATACCATTGGGTGCGCTGTTCGTCGGTGGGTTTGCCCAGGGCCACGATGCGATAGTGTTTTTCGTTCATGTAGCGGGTCACTTCGCGGATGGTGCCACCTTTGCCGGCGGCATCTCGGCCTTCGAAGACGATAATCATGCGTTTATTATTGTCTTCAAGATAGCGCTGCAGCCGGATAAGCTCGGCTTGGAACGGTTTGAGTTCCTGGTCTTCCTGATGCTTCTTCAGTGCCGTGCTATGGGTATTGGTTAAAGAGGCATTTTCAGCTTCTAGTTTTTGATATCGCTGTAACAGATCCTGAAGTTCAATTTTTTCACCGTTGAGTTCAATCAAATGGGGGGCGGGTTGATTGCTCATGACGACAACTCCTCTAAAACATTGATTCAAGCGCGCAGCATTATGTGCTGCCAGCTTTCAGTGTATCAGTATCGCCGATGAGGTTGAATGGTGTTATGAACAATTATTGCAACAGAGTATTGAAACCTTTATGGCTGTCTATCAGCCTGTGCCGCGATGCCGATAATGGTTTCACGTTTGTCTGTTGTGAGTAGCCGCTTCGCCTTGTTTAACAGCCTTTCCTTGGCGCCTTCAGCGTTAATAGATGTGACTTCCAGTGCCCAACTTCGCATGCCATAGTTTGTTTTTCTGTCTTTGTGTTGCAGAATCAATTGCAGTTGACCATTGGCCTGAATGTAACCATTGTCGAGCTCTGTTTCTTCAATATCCAATTTGCCACTGAGGATGTAGTCAGCCTCAAAAGAGCGGGCAGGGCGCAGCCCCGCATTTTCCAGGCCTTGTTTGAGCATGGGCGTTAATGAGGTGGTGTTTGATAAGCTGATGTCCATCACCGGGATGATGCGCAATTCTTTCAGTAGAGCTGCCATTTGCAGTGACCAGCTGCGAGTATTCCAGGGCGATTCACGGCCTTCTTTGGCCGGATCCACTTTTTTGAGTGATTTTTGAATGGCGGCGCGCAGCTGTTGCCGTTCAATGACTGTTTGCAACAGGCCTATCTTAGTCAGTGGATCCTCGCTGTTGTTGAGGGCGGTAACGTTGGCCTGGGTGGCTGTGTCCAGACTGTTCAGCTGATCAAGCAGGAATGTTGTGGCTTGCTGCCTGACAATCACGGCCAGTGCGTGGAAGTTGTTCTGATCGTGCCATAGTGCGGCAAGTTTAATCTGTGGTTGCTCCGTGCCGGTGTTTGATACTTGTTCAGGGTTAAGCAGTTGGTAGGCGCTATCATAGGCCTTTTTGGCGGCGGCCTCGGCAGTGTTTGCCTGGCTGGTAACGGAATAATAATCCTTGGCAGGATAATCTTGACTGTCACGCACCAGCCACTCCGGCCGTTTGCCGCTTGCAATCGTCGGTAGGCTGATGTGTGCGCCGTGACTAATGATGTGTGTAGCGCTGTTAGATGCCAGCGTGGGCTGCTTGGTTGTGGCGCAACCACTGAGTACGATTAATAAACCTAGCAGAACAAGATTGTGCTTGCTGCGCATGTTCCTCCTCCTCCCTGAGAAAATGACAGATATGCGGGTATGGTATTACGCCATGCTTAGTCAGTCCAATTTCAACCTATTCAGCGCGATTCTAGAAGTTTCTCTGTAACGGCCTTACCGCGCAGTTGTGATGGGGCATTTATGGTTTGGAGTCTAGTGAGCTGTTCAGTTCTTTGTGCCGCATCTTTACTGGCTTTTTTGAATAGCGGTTTCAAGTAACCCTTGATGTGTGGGTAGACTTGCTTGGCTGGGATTTGTTTTAGTTCACAAAAGATGGCCAGGGCGTAGCAAACCTGCATCTCGGTGAGTGCGCCAACTCGGTCCATGGCCGGGTTACCGCAACTGCCACAGGTTCGACGTGGAGGCACGGCGGTGTCGACAAACATTAGCCCGAAGCCCATGTAGACTGCCAGCAACTCCATCATGTGCGGCCATTGTTCCTGGTCGCAGGGGGCCGGGCGTGGTGCAAGCGTACCCAGGTGGTGGGCCAGGGCCTGGGCGTAATTGGCGATCATGACATTGGGACTGCCAACTTGTTGTGGTTCGTAGAGCAGTGTTAGTGGGGTCGTTATGGTTTCGTTCAGGCTTTGCAGGGCTTGCTGGGCATTGGCTGTCTCAGTCTGCTCAAACTCATGGTGATCGATAAGCTGGCAGGGCCAGTGATCCAGCCCGCCGTAGTGTCTGACTCTGTCAAAGATCAGTTTGGCCATGCCATCGATATCTTCGTTACCGCCGGGGAAAAACTTTTGAGATGGTTCAATCAGCTCGGTTTCAGCATAAAACACATCACTGCCGAAGTTTTCCAGTGCCCAGGCAAAGCCATCGAATAACCATTGGATGGTTTCTTCTTCAAGTGGAGGGGGCGTTTTAAACAGGTTGTCAAACATGGTGAAATACAACATATGATTTTGCGTGTTCATCAGTATAGCCCAAGGCCTATTTTTTAGGCCAAATAATGCTGAGCGGGTATAATCGGCGCCGAATAAACACGATAGAAGAAGATTTTCCAATGGCATTAGATATAGAACAATCCTTAATCAAGGCCCGAGAGCTTTCTGAGACGGGTCAATCAGACGAAGCGCGCATGTTGCTGCTTGAGATTTTGCAGCAGGATAAGAACCATCACACCGCTTTGCTGATGCTGGGCGGGTCTTATTTTTGCTCTGAAAAATTTCAGGAGGCCGAGATGGTTTTTGAACGCCTGGTATTAATGGAACCAGGCACCGGTCAATTCTCAATTGCTCTGTTTAACAGCCTCTGGAAACAGGGCCGCACAGATGAGGCAGTCGAGGAGATCAGGCGTTTTCTGGCAGTTGCTGACAGGGTAAAAGAGATCGAGACCGTGAATCAGTATGTGGCGATAACCAAAGAAATCGCTGCGAAGCAGTAATCCCCGGCCTAATTAGCGGTTGTCTGTGCTGGGTTAAGGTATGTTTCTGTTAATATGGCGTCACTTTTCCTGCTGGAGATTCCGGTTTGTTTTCTCATTTTTCCCTGCATCGCCTGCTTGTCAAAGCCGTTAGAGAGCTGAAGTACCGGCAACCCACGCCGGTACAGTCCGAAGCGATACCATTAGCGCTTGAAGGGCTTGATCTCCAGGTCAACTCAGAGACCGGCAGTGGCAAGACGCTTGCCTATTTATTACCAAGTCTGAATCGGCTGCTAGACCGTTCAAACCAGGGTGGTGGCACACGTGTGTTGGTGTTGGTACCCACCCGCGAATTGGCCCACCAGGTGTTTAAGGTCTGTCAGACCCTGATTAAACACACCAACCTGTCTGCGGTGCTGGCGAGTGGTGGCGATGATTTTGAACAGCAGGCTGAGCAGTTGGAACAATCGCCCGCCATTGTCATTGCCACCACCGGTCGGCTGCTAGAACACATCAACAAGGCTACGGTTGATCTGGAGCAGCTTGCTGTTCTGGTGCTGGATGAAGCCGATCGCATGTTGGATATGGGGTTTAGTGACGACGTCCATGCCATCACCGCGGTGAGTAACCCAGACCGCCAGACCTTGTTGTTTTCAGCGACATTGAATAATAAGTGGTTACCTAGCCTGGCCAAAAAGCTGTTGCGCGAGCCCGAGGTGCTGACCATCAGTGGCGGCCGTACGGAACATGCTGAAATTCGCGAGCAGGTTGTGTTGGCTGACAATGACGATCATAAGCAAAAACAGCTGCTCTGGCTGTTGGCTCATGAATATTTTGCTAAGGCCATCGTCTTTTGTAACAGCCGCGAGCGGGCCGAAAGACTGGCTGACGCGGTGATGCCGCGACGTAGAAAAGTCGGCATTTTGCATGGCGAGATAGAACAGAAAAAACGTAGTAGCGTGATGGCCTCACTGCTGGAAGGTAAGATTAATATTTTGATTACAACCGATGTCTCTGCCCGTGGCCTGGATATCGAAGGCGTTGACCTGGTCATCAATTATGACATGCCGCGTCGTGGCGATGACTATGTTCACAGGATTGGTCGTACCGGTCGTGGCGGTAAAGAAGGTCTGGCAATTACCCTGGTGAAGTCCACTGAATGGAATTTAAAGGCCAGCGTTGAACGCTATCTGGCGCATAAATTCGAACCGCGCATTATCGAAGAATTGAAGGGCAGTTATACGGGGCCGGAAAAACTCCGTGCATCGGGGCAGGCCGTCGGTAGCAAAAATAAAAAGGACAAAAAGAAGGCCTTAGGTAAAAAGTTCAAAAAAGCCAAGAAGCGTAAACCAAAGAAGAAAGTTGCAGCTAGCAAACCCTCACCTGCTGACAGTAAAGATTAGTGGCCGTAGAAATGAGTGATAAACAACCTAATAACCCTTTGCATGGCAAAACCCTAGAAGCGATTGTTACCAGTCTGGTTGAACATTATGGTTGGCAAGAACTTGGCAAATGCATTGATATTCGTTGCTTTACCAGTGATCCATCGGTTAAGTCCAGTCTTAAATTTCTGCGTAAAACAGAGTGGGCACGTTTGAAGGTGGAAAACCTTTATGTCGAAACACAGCGCAGTGTTTGGAAGAAAAAATAGCTGGTTTTATTCTTGCGCTGCTTGTGGCCTAACAGCATCGCAAGTCAGCGCCAAATTATTTTATCTAAGGTCACTTATCACAGAATAGAAAAAATGATTAATACAGCCATAAGAATAATACTTTTCCTGTTTGTTGCCTTGGCTGGCCCAGTGCTGGCCCATGCCCAACAGAACAATGACAGTACCTCACAGACAGCTGTTGCTGATGACCGCAGTGACGAGAGTTGGTTACATCTCGAAACATTGCTGAATACCATCGATGCAACACGTGATCAGCTGACAGCGTTACGTACCCAGCTACATGCCAGCGAGGATGCGGCCGAGCGTGAACGGCTGAGTATTGAGGTAAAGCAGCTTGCTGCGGATATGCAGTCGCTGCAAACGGCCTGGGAGATGATGGCGACTGGCGGGGCAGACCTGCATTTATTTGGCGTCAAAACCGAGACTGCGTTTAATTGGCGTGATGAGTTGCAATCGGTGTTTGAGCCTATCCTGCTAGAGCTGAAAAAACTCACTGAACGGCCTCGTAAAATTGAACGTTTACGGTCTGACAAGGGCTATTACCAGCAGCGTCTTGATGTCGCTGAAGCTGCGTTGGCGAGTGTGGTTGACTATCGGACAAATGCGCCATCGCAACTGCTACAGGATTCTTTTGTTGCTCTTGAAGAGCGTTGGCGCAAACGCCGCGACAATTTAAAAAATCGTCTTGATCTAATTAACTTTGAATTGCAGGAGATGTTTGCGCCAGCCAAAGGGCCACAACGCGATCCGGTTGAGGCTTTGCAGGAGTTATTGTCAGGGCGGGTATTGAACCTTTTGATTGCAGCAGTGGTGATGGGCTTTGTGTATCTGCTGCTGCGTTTTTTGAGTCGAGTTTATAATCGATTCGTCATGCATAAAGCCCAGCGGCGTCCGACTTTTATGGCGCGCCTGGGCAATTTATTGTTTTATTTGTTTACAACATTGTTGGTATTGTTTTCAGGCATGCTGGTGTTGTATCTGCTTGGTGACTGGCTGTTGTTGGGGATATTTATTATTGTGCTCGCGGGGGCTGCGTGGGCGATTCAACGCTCGTTACCGCATTACCTGATGGAGGCAAAATTGATACTCAATCTTGGCTCGGTGCGCGAAGGCGAACGGATTATCTATCGTGATTTACCCTGGCAAGTCAAAGCGCTGAGTTTTTATACCACACTCGTCAATCCGCGTTTCGACGGCGGGGTGCTTCGCGTTCCCTTGCGTGATCTGGTTGATTATAGCTCGCGTCAATATGATGCGACTGAGCCGTGGTTTCCAACGCAGCAGGGTGAATACGTGTTGCTCGATGACGGCAGCTATGGACAGGTGGTTGCGCAGACGCCAGAAAATGTGCAATTAAAAGTATTAGGTGCGCTCAAGACCTATCCCACCCTAAGTTTTCTTGGCCAAAACCCTCGTAATCTATCCCTACAGGGATTTACGCTGCTGCTGACATTTGGTCTTGATTATCAGCATCAAGAGCGGATCACCACAACAATACGCGAAACATTGGAACAAGAGCTGAACGAGGGGCTAAGCCATTCAGATATGGGGCAATACCAGAAACAGTTAGCTGTTGAATTTAAAGAGGCGGCCGCGTCATCCCTGGATCTGGTTGTCATTGCCAGTTTCAACGGCGATGCCGCGGATAAGTATTTCGCGATTCAACGTCTGTTACAGCGCCTGACGGTAGATAGCTGTAACCGCCACGGCTGGGAAATCCCATTCAACCAAATTACTGTACATTCGGCTTAAACAGATTGCCTTTATGGCTTCTGAATTAAATTTTTTGAAGTTAAATTCTTTAATTTTGGTGAGGGTAAAACTGATGAATAAAATTGTTTTAGCTGTTCTTATATCTTGTTTTTCGCCAGTGCTTATGGCTGCACCAGAGCTAAAGGGAAGTCCGGGTGAATTGAGTGTTTATTTACTAGATAATCGCAAGATTATTTCGATTAATGGTGCAGCAGAAGAAAAGGTGGAGGCGGATCAAGCGATTATTGCCTTGACGATTAAGAACGAAGCGCGGTCCCTAGATGGTGCCTTGCAAGAGAATGAGCAGTTGCAGGCGCGTGTCAACAAGTCCTTGCTTGGTGGGGGCATTACCACGGAAAAGATTAAGGCGGCGAATTTTAGCTCTACACCCGATTATGGTTGGTTAAAGGATAAACCCAAGTCTTATGAGATCAGTCGTGAGGTTAAGGTCAGCATCGCGAATGCCGCGCAGATGCGTGCCGTCGCCAGGGTGGTAGACAGCATTGATGAGGTGTTTATGGGGACGATGAGCTTTGAGGACAGTGCCAAGACTGACAATGAACTTAAAACCGTTCAAAAGGCATTGGACAATATTCTGGCCAAGAAGGCGCTTTATGAAAAGACCTTTGCTGTTTCATTGGCCTTGGTAAAGGTGGTTGATCAGGGTGTCAGGCCTGTCTATGCGGAACCACGGATGAGACGGGCAATGAAAACTGAAATGCTTTCCAGCGTGATGCAAGACTCGAGTGGTGGGGCTGGTTCAGCCGCATCAGGACAGTTTTCGGGCATTACCTATTATGCCAATGCGGTGGCTGAATTTGTGGTTGCTAATTAGGGGACTGTTTTTGGATTAATGGGGGCTATCATTCAAAATTATAGGTGGTAGCCCCTTTATGTTTTTACTCTTTGATACCCCGTTTGTAGATGATGTAACCATCCAGAAAATGAGTCAGTAGCTCGTCACTGCACTCTTTGTAGTTTTTATGCCCCTCCTTACGGAAGATTCCAGCCAGTTCTTGTTTTTTGATCTCATAACCCGCGTGTTCAAAAATTTCGGTCATGTCGAGTTCTTTGAGATCGAGGGCGATGCGCAGTTTTTTGATGATTTCGTTATTAGTCATAGTGGTATTATTTTTTAGTCCGTTTTTCGGTGGCCATTTGCACGGTGATTGTTCTGTCGAGAAATGTTTTGCCGTCTTGTTTTAAGGCATTTTCTGCTGAGCTCTGTTGCGCAAAGGTGATAAAGGCATAGCCCTTGGTTTGCTTGTTTTTCTTGTCTAGCGGCAGATTGATCTCGGTGATTTCACCATATTCAGCAAAGTGATCTTTAAGCTGGCTGTCAGTGACAGAGGTATCGAGGTTGTTCAGATAGATCTTGTTATTTGACATGTCGGACTCGTCTTGACTAATAAATTGTGCGGCTATTATGGGGCAGAAGTCGGCTTTTTGCGATAATAAACTGTTTGTGGTGGGGTGCAAGCAAAGTGGGGGCAACGATAAATGCTAGTATCGCAGGCCATGAGGTGTTGGGATGATAGGGCAGTGTTTCCTGACCTGACTGATTATTTATTTGATTCTGCCGTGTATCGGTCGTTACACAGGCTATGAGGTATTCATGAGACCCTGGGAATTACTCGATACTGCAGCCGTGCCTGGCGAGGGGAGTGAATTACGCCTTTATCGCCGTGGCGAGGAGTTTTCCATTAAGGCCGGTTACAGCGAGTTGATGAACAGCCGTGTGCACGGCTCGGAGGACGCACTGGCTGAGCTAGCCTGTCAGCGGATTGCCGGTCAGCCCAAGCCACGTATCTTGATCGGTGGTCTGGGCATGGGCTTCACCCTGGCGGCCGCATTGCAGCAGCTTGGCCCTGAGGCCGAGGTGGTGGTTGCAGAGCTGGTGCCGGCGGTTGTCGCCTGGAATAGGGGGCCGTTGGCGTCGCTTGCCGGTCATCCGTTAGACGATCAACGGGTGACAGTGCACGAGGGCGATGTTGCTCAACTGATACGCTCGCAACGGGCTGGTTATGATGCCATATTACTGGACGTGGACAACGGCCCCGAAGGCCTGACCCGTAAGGAAAATGACAGTCTTTATAGTCCGGCTGGGTTGGCTGCTGCGGCGGCGGCACTGCGGCCGGGTGGCATATTTGGGGTCTGGTCGATTAGCCCTGAGCAGAAATTCAGTAAACGGCTAGCACGTTCAGGTTTTAAGGTAGAAGAGATTCGAGTCCGTGCCCGCGGTCGCCATGGCGGTGGCAGGCATATGATTTGGTTTGGGCAAAAAGATAGAAAATAGGTGTTGGCTCAGCATCTGTGTTTTGAAAGAGTGATTTATTTCAATAATTTTTATGTGTTCAGGAGAATAAAATGGAAGGTGTTTTCAATCTAGCATTTAGTTTTTGGACTGGGTTGGCAATTGTCATTGTCATCCTTATTAAGTCCTCGATTAAATTTGTACCCCAGAACAGTGCTTTTGTTATTGAGCGATTTGGTAAATACAGTGCCACCTTGGTGGGTGGCTTGAACTTTATTATTCCTTTTATCGATAAGCTTGCCTATAACCGCACATTAAAAGAACAGGCGATTGATGTACCCAGTCAGGCGGCCATTACTAAAGACAACATCGGCCTGACGGTTGATGGGGTTTTATATCTCAAGGTGATTGATCCTTATAAGGCCAGTTATGGCGTTGAACACTATGCCTTTGCCGTAACCCAGCTGGCGCAAACAACCATGCGTTCTGAGATTGGTAAATTGTCGCTTGATAAAACCTTTGAAGAAAGGGATACGCTGAATATTGCGATTGTTAACGCCATCAATGAGGCCGCCGAGCCTTGGGGTGTGCAGGTGTTGCGTTATGAGATAAAAGATATCGAACCACCCCGCAGTGTGCTTGAAGCAATGGAAAGGCAGATGAAGGCTGAACGCGACAAACGGGCCACCATTTTGGAATCGGAAGGCCATCGCCAATCGGCCATCAATGTCGCCGAAGGCGAAAAAACAGCCAAGGTATTGGCGGCGGAGGCAGATAAAGCCGAGCAAATTTTATTGGCTGAAGGTGAAGCCAGAGCGATTGAAATGATTGCCGATGCAAAGGCTAAAGCGCTGCATACCATCGGTGAGGCGGCTGCCACGGCTCCAGGCCAGAAGGCTGTGCAGTTGGATTTGGCAACATTGGCGATTGAAGCAAAACAGGCGATTGCGAAAGAATCAACTGTGGTGTTAATGGATGGCAAGTCAAGTGAGGCCGGTTCTTCTGTGGCTGAGGCCGTTGCCATTGTCAGTGCCATGAATCAAAGCAAGGCGTTTTCCGTTTAACTTCATGAGAACTGATGATGATTGAATATTTTAATAATAATATTTACAGTTTCTGGTTTGTAATTGGTTTTGTCTTGCTGGCGGTTGAACTACTCGCGTTCGGCTTTTCAACTGGCTTTGTCTTATTCGTTGGCTTGGCCGCATTGGTGACAGGTGGAGCGGTATGGTTTGGCTTAATCCCCGCTACATGGTCTGCCAGCATCGCCACGTTTGCCATTAGTTCGGTGGTTGTCTCTGCACTGTTGTGGAAACCTTTAAAGGCTATACAGAATAGTCGCAAGATACCGGCAAAAGATAATTCCAGTGACCTTGTTGGCATGAAGTTTAGGCTTGACGATGATGTCAGCATCTCAAAACCTGGCAAAACACGTTATTCAGGTGTTGAATGGCAGGTTGAGATAGCACTTGATTCAGATGTTAAAGAGATGAGTGCTGGAACCACGGTCGTCGTTGTATCTGTAGAAGTGGGTAAGTTCAAAGTTATCAAACCAGCTGTCGAGTAAGGTTTTACATTTGCCAGGTGGGCGGCTATTTTCGCTTGCGGATATTATATCCGCGCGGGCGAATTGCCACGGTGTTATGTACGCGGGTACAGAGGCTGCCGTCAGTGAGGTGATAACTCATTTCAAATGTTGGTGTGCTACGGTCTTTTTCGCGCAATTCATCTTCTATCTGTGTGTACTGCTCAGGACTAAAATCAAAGCGCAGTTCCAGGTCTGTATTGCCTTCGCGGAGGAAATCTACGCTGAGCTTGCGTGTCCAAGACGCATAATTTGGGAAGCGTCGCGCGCAGGCAAGTGCGGCAATGGGGTCGGCCAGTGATGCCTGAAAGCCGCCGAACATGCTGCCGCCAGCATTGCGCGAGCGAAACTTTAACGGTAGCCGAATACGTACGTGCTGCCAGTTTGGTGTTAGCTCGGTAAACTTTGCGCCCATAAATAAAAATGGCGGATAGAGTTGCAGTAGTTGTTTTTCTGATAAGAAATGTTTTCCCCATTTCATATAGCGCACGGGGTTAGCTCGGCGTTTCATGGCTTGGCCTGGCCACTAATTCTTTTGAACCAGTAGGCCAGGGCGGGGAGCAGGAATATCGCGCCAAGCATATTCACCAGGAACATAAACGTTAGCAGAATGCCCATATCGGCCTGGAACTTGAGTGGCGAAAAGATCCAGCTGATGACGCCAATGGCCAGGGTGATAGCGGTAAACAACACGCCGCTGCCGGTTTGGCACAAGGTCTTCCAGTAGGCTTCGTAGAGGGAGCTTTCCGTTGCCATAAATTCACGCAGGCGGCTGTAGATGTAAATGCCGTAGTCCACGCCGACCCCCACACCCAGCGCCACCACTGGTAGTGTGGCGACTTTAAGGCCGATATCCATCAAGGCCATCAGCGCATAGGCGAGCAGGGAGACCAGTCCCAGCGGCAGCATGATGCAAAGTGTTGCGGTGACAGAGCGAAAGGTAATCAGGCATAAAATGCTAATAGCACTGAAGAGATAAAACAGAATGGGAAATTGGGCCCGTTCGATCTCTTCATTGGTGGCAGCCATGACACCTACATTGCCTGTGGCCAGCAGAAAGCTAACCTCATCGTGTTGATGTTTGTCGCGGTATTGCTTAACAGCAGCAACAATCGCGCTGATTGTGGTCGCCTTGTGGTCGTTGGTAAAGATCAATACTGGCATGACACTGCAGTCGGTATTCAGCAACCCGCTGCTGGTCGGGATGTAGGCCACGGACTGGGCCAGGGCTGACTCATTACGTGGTAATACACGCCACTTCATATTGCCCTCATTCCAGCCGGCGTTGATGATCTTGGCAATGCCCGGCATGGCAACCACTGATTGCACTCCATCAATGTTTTGCATGTGCCATTGAAAGTTGTCGATGGCGTTCATGATGTCGTGCCTAATACAGCCTTCCGCAGCGGTCTCAACAATCACGGTAAGCACATCAACACCGATAGAAAATTTATCTACAATCACCTGAGTGTCGATGTTGTAGCGGGCGTCGCTGTGTAGTTCTGGGACACCGCGTTGCAGATCGCCGATGCTTACATCAAGTGCCTTCCAGCCGCCAACGGCGGTAAGCAGCAAGGACATAACCACAATACCCGCCGCTGGTTTCTTTGTTGCTACCCTGGCAACGATGCGCCAAACGCCTTTCATGTGGTGGGCGCGTCTTTGCAATTTGTGCTGGTACTTCTCACGCGGTGCGACATAGGAGATCAGCACAGGTAATAGAAACAGGTTGGTTAGGATAATGACGGCAACCCCCAGGCTGGCGGTAATGGCCATCTCCTGGATGACACGAATTTCGATTAGATGAATGGTGATAAATCCCAGAGTATCGCTGGCCAGAGCGATAGAACTGGGAACCAACAGGCGCCGAAAGCAGGTGCATGCAGCCGTTTTGGCATCATTGCCGCGAAAGATTTCACTGTGGTGATTGCTGACCATCTGCACACCGTGGCTGACCGCGATGGCAAACACCAGAAACGGGATGAGCACCGACATGGGGTCAATGCCATAACCCAATATTGGCAATAGTCCCAGCTGCCAGATAACGGCAATTAGGGCGCTGGAAAGCAGCGCGGTGGTGAGGCGCAGTGAGCGCGTATTGGCATAAGCAAGCAATGCAGTGATGAAAAAGGCGATAGCGAAAAACATGACAACCTTCGATGCGCCATTGGCGATATCACCGACGGCTTTGGCAAAGCCGATGACATGAATGTCTAGAGAAATTTCGATGTCATCGCTTTGATATTTACGACGGATTTTTTCTTCCAGCTGATCGGCGACATCAATATAGTTGAGCGGCTCTCCGGTTTCTGGATTGAACTCCTGTAGCTGAACACTGATTAGTGCACCGCTAAAGTCGTTGGCCACCAAGCGGCCGACGATGCCTGCCTTGAGAATATTCTGGCGGACTTGTTGCAATCCCGCTTCCGTAGGTTTAAAATCAGCGGGAATGACATTGCCGCCGGCTATTCCATCTTCCACTACTTCGGTGAAACGCACGTTGGGTGTGAAGAGGGAAGTGACGCGGGTGCGGTCTACGCCGGGAATAAAAAACACTTCATCGGTCACGGCCGCCAGGCGGTCAAAAAAGGCTTTGTTGAAAATATCACCTTCTTTCACCATCATGGCGATGAGAATGCGATTGGCACCACCAAATTCTTGTTGATGCTTGCTGAAGGTCTGCATGTATTTATGCTGCATGGGCAGCAGCTTGGTAAAACCGGCATCGATGCGCAGTTGAGTGGCGAAAAAGAGCATGACTGCGGTTACCAGCACAAACAGTGTGATTACCAAGCGTCGGTGGGCGAACAGTATCTGTTCCAGTTTTGCGGCGACGCTGTTACTCATGGTGTAAACCTGGTGATGCCTGATTCACCCACCAGGATGATGCCGTCATCACTTTCCAGCATGGCGGCGATGCCGCTGCGTTCAGGCAGTTGTTTTTGATCGATCTCGCTGCCATCGCAGCGGGGGGCTATGATCAATATGCCGCTTAGGCCGCTGATGTAACAACGGCCGTTTTTGTTTTTCAGACCTGCCGTTAACATAGCGGTGGTGCCTGTTTCGAATTCTGCCCACTGTTCGCCTTTGTTATTTGAGGTGAATAGGTGTCCTCTCAAGCCGAATAAAAACAATGACTGAGCGCCTGTCGGCAGACTGCCGAAAAAAGAGCCTTGATAGGGGGAGGGCAGGGGGAGCCAGGTTTTCCCTTCATCGTCAGAGCGATAAACAACACCGGCCTCGGCGGCGATGACCAGTGTGCCATCTTCCATGGCGGTGATGTGATTTAAATGAAAGTCGTCCTCTTCACTTATCCAGCTCTGTTGCCATGATTGGCCACCATCCTGAGTGGATAAAAACAGCCCGTAGGCGCCGACAGCATAGCCGTGCTGTGCGTCTTTGAACCAAACATCCAGCAGCGGGGTTTCCTCTTCCACGTTGCTGTAAACCAGCTGCCATGTTTTTGCGCCGTCGTCTGTGCGCAGGATGGTGGCGTCATGGCCCACGGCCCAACCCAGTGTGTCATCATGTAGATGAACTCCGGTTAACAATGCCCGAGTGGGCACCTCTGCCTGTACCCAATTGTGGCCCTGGTCTGTGCTATACAAAATATGGCCACGTTCACCCACGGCCACCATTAGCCGTGCCTGCTGTGCAGCGTCAAGCAGCAGTGAACTAATCGCCAGTTTGGAGTGGGTGGCTGTCTCGTTGGCAGATGATGGAGAGGCGCAGAAAAAAACGATATAAAGAAGTGTGCAGGCGATTAAATTACGTCTGACTGAGGTGCGTCTGAAGAAGAAACCTGAAAAATACTTCATGCTGCGCGTGATCACTCTTTCTTGGTTATCCCATTAGCGGCGGCCGTCCCGACGCAGAGCAGAGGGGGTGTAGTCTGCGGCGCTGCGCTCAAAACCGAACTCGTACATTTTATCTTCATTGTCCAAACCGAAGGCGAGATAGCGTCCTGCCTGTAGGTCGGTGTGAACTTCCAGTGTGGTCCATAGCAACGGCATTTCATAGTAGTTGATGACATGGCCTTCGGAGACACGCCAGAGCTGGTCGCGTTTGTCATACTGGTCCACCAACAGGATTTGCCATGAGTCTTCATCGATATAAAAGGTGCGGCGTTTATAGATGTGGCGGGTATCGTCTTTCAGGGTAGCGTCAACCACCCAGACGCGGTGCAGTTCGTAACGCAGGGGTTCCGGGTTGATATGCAGAGGTTTTAGGATGTCATCATATTTCAGGGAGTCGCTGTGCAGTTTGTAACTGTTATAAGGCACATAGATTTCCTTGCGCCCGACCAGTTCCCAGTTGTAACGCTCAGGGCTGCCGGTAAACATGTCGTATTGGTCGGTGGTGCGCATGCCGTCGGATGCAGTACCGGGATTATCGAAGGCGACATTCGGTGCGCGGCGTACACGCCGCTGGCCGGGGTTGTAGAGCCACGCTTTACGTGGCTCCTTGAACTGATCCAGGGTTTCATGCACCAGCAAAATGCCACCCGCCAGTCGCGGTGGTGCCTGCACAGCCTGTTTGAATTGCAGGATGACATTGTTGAGCTGTTCTTCGGTCATGCCCTCCTTGGCGTATTGCATGTTGAACTCGTCATAAAATTTCACCAGTGTGTAATCACCATTGCGGTTTGGCGCCGCCTGAGAAAAATGGCGCGCTGTGGTCACACCGCGCCAGCGCAGAACGTGATTCCAGATTGCCTCCAGGCCAGAGCTGGGGATAGGGAAGGGGACACTGTTGGTCGCACCGGTAACGCCATTACCGCTTTCTGTGAGCTTGGCAGTGGAGGTGTTTTTTATACTGGCATCATAGATGCGTTGGGGGGCAGAAGCACTGCGGTGTGTGGGATAAACATTGAGATAAAAACTGTCGTAGGTCTCCAGCATTGCCTTGTGCCCGGCGGAAAGTTTATCCGCATAGTCGGCCATGTTGTTTTTGTCGATGGTGAATAATATTTTGTCGTCGGCATAGGGGTCGGGGTGATGGTCGCCGGGTTCGTAACCTTCTGGTGGTGTGGTGATGCCGCCTTCCCAGGGGGGAATGGTGCCGTCGGCGTTGCCGGCTTTGATGGCACCCATGGGGGTCAGGTCTTTGCCGAGGCGGGCGATGTCTTCGGCGCTGGGTTGTGCCGACGAAATGGCCGGTACAGCGGCGAGTGTGATTGCCGCCAATAAAGAGGCTGCTGTTCGGTTTGTGAACATTTTTCTAATTGAGTATTTTGTCAGCGTTGCCATGGCTCTGCTCCTTAAAAGGAATATTTGATGTTGGCGGCGATGAAGTCGCGGTCGTTGATCAGGTTGTAACGTCCGGCACCACTGAAGCGTGTATAGCTGATATCGGCGCTGTAGACATTTTGGTAGTCGCCGCTCAAGCCGAGTGTGATGGCCTGCCTCCCTTCAATGAAGTTGCCGCCAGGGCCGGGGGATACGCCGTTGACGTCGTGCTGCCATGCCAGGCGCGGTGCCAGGTTAATGCTTTTAAAGGCGTTGTCGAACTGCATTCTTGCCAGCATGCGATAGCCCCAGGAAACCTGATCGGCAAAATGGTCGGCGGTTTCGTAACTGTTTTGGTGTACCGCTGCCAGGTTCGGATTGCCGCTGACAAAGGTGCCGGGGCCGTTGAGGCGCAACACGTCTTTGTCGGGCATGTCGATCACGGTGGTTACTCCGACTTCGCCGAGTAATACGGTAGAGTTGGCGCCCATGCCGGGGCCGAATACTTTGGTTGCGGTGACTTGGGTTTGGGCAACATCGCGGCGGAGGTAACCGGGGATGACAGTTTCAAACGGCACTAATCCCAGCTGACCTTCGCTGGCCAGCGGTGCGGCGTCGGTATTGCCCGGACTCAGGTTGTCCTGGGCGCCGAGGGCGGCGAGCAGGATTTCCACATCGTCGATTTGCAGCGGCACGTCTTGTCGGTAGGAAAACT
>CAMYNQ010000031.1 GCA_947259785.1 uncultured Chromatiaceae bacterium
CTGCCTCTCCGCCATATATCAAGCACTTAAGCCCAATACTCTTTTTAGGATGTTGGGCTTTTTGCGTTTTTGGGACAAACTTGTGGGACACCTACTCTATGACTTTTCCAAATAAGGGGGGGGAAGGTGATGGCGACAATCTTTAAAAGAGACAATTATCAGTGGCAGGCTAAGGCTAAACATTGTTTTATCAGGCAAACGATGATGCAGCAATTGTGCTAAAGCAGTTATGCACTTCGGGGTTGGATCTGCCAGGGCGACAAATTAATCCGCTGAAAATAGGTAAATTGCAAAAAGGCCATCTTTGTCTAACCAATGACGTACTTCTTTGAAGCGACTCATAGAGGCAAGTTGAAGAAATTCAATGGGTGTGTATTTGTAGGAGTTCTCTGTGTGCAGTGATTCGCCTGGGTCCAGGTTGAAGCGATAGCCATTCAATCGTAGTGTCTGTTTTTGTTTGCTCACCAGGTGCATCTCTATACGGCCTGCAGATGAGTTGTAAAAGGCCTCGTGGGCAAAGTGGGCGGGATTACACTCAATCCCAAGTTCATCACGCATGCGATGCAGAAGGTTAATATTGAACCTGGCCGTTATCCCTGCCTTGTCGTTATATGCAGCATTGAGCCTGGATTCACTTTTTTTGGTGTCTACACCAATTAGCAGCATGCCATCATTCCTTACCGCTTTCCGGCACATGGCCAGAAACTCTTGGGCTTCGTTCAGATCAAAGTTACCAATGCTGGAGCCTGGGAAAAAAAGCAAACGCGGACCGTCTGGAACTGCATCAGGAATGGGCAGTGAATGAGTAAAATCAACACAGGTCGCGTGAACCTGTAGCCACGGATATTCATCCGCCAGCGCAACAGCGGCGGATTTTAAATAGTCAAAAGAAATATCCATGGGAATATAGGCAGCGGGACGCAAGGCATCAAGTAGCAGGCGTACCTTAGTTGCATTGCCTGCACCCGGCTCGATCAGTATGCGGCCCTGGCCAGCGAGTGAGGCAATCTCAGTGGCATTGTCTACTAACATCTTTTGCTCAACAGTTGGGGGGTAGTATTCCGGTTGTTGGCAGATTTCGTCGAAGAGCTGCGAGCCGCGTTCATCGTAGAAAAATTTCGGTGGAATTGATTTTCTATCTTTTGATAAACCCTCAACCACGGCGTCATGCAGACTCAGTGTCTCCGGTTTGTAATCATGAAAGCTGATAAGTTTTGACATCAAACATCCTCCGCTAATCGCAGGCCAGTGAATGCCCAGCGTTCATCAGGGTAAAAGAAATTACGATAACTAGCGCGCATATGATTTTTTGAAGTTATACAACTGCCACCCTTGAGCACCATTTGGTTTGACATGAACTTACCGTTATATTCCCCCATTGCCCCGGCCAGGGTTTTAAAGCCCGGATAAGCTGAGTAGGGCGAAGTTGTCCAGGCCCAAAGCTCGCCATACCATTGTGCTGGTTCAGTAGCAGGTGCAGGGTGAAGTAAATCCTTGTCTTGAAAGTTTCCTTTGACTGGGTGCTGTGCAAGCACCAATTCCAATTCATCTTCCCTGGGGAGGCGTTTGCCCAGCCAACGGGCATAGGCGTCGGCCTCATAAAAACTGATATGGCAAACAGGTTCGTGAGGGTTTAATGCACGCAAACCACTCAGGGTAAATTGAAACCAATGCTCATTCCTTTGCTGCCAATAGAGAGGGTGCTGCCATTGCTCACGCTGAATCAAGGCCCAACCATCAGATAACCACAGGGCAGGGTTGTGATAGCTGTCATCTTGCATGAATTCGAGATATTCAGCATTGGTGACAAAACGATCGGCTAAACGATGGTCACGCACTAACACTTCATGGCGGGGTGTTTCATTATCATAGGCAAAATCGTCACCGTCATGACCAATATGATGTATTCCTGCCGTTCGCTCCAGCCAATTCATTTGTCGGGTTTCCCCTTGGGGGATTTTCAGGTCATCGCGATAAACAGGTAATAATGGATTCATCGAAAAGTTATGTTTGATATCCATGAGCAACAGTTCCTGGTGCTGTTGCTCATGGTTAAGCCCCAGCGTTACTCGGAATGCCAATTCATTCCACTGGTCGTTGGGTACATCAGTTATCAACGCTAGCACCTCTTGATTAACATGGGCACGGTATTCATATACCTCGTCCACCGTTGGTCGTGCCAACAGACCGCGCCGGGTGCGCGGATGCATATCCCCATGAGTGTAGTAATAACTGTTGAAAAGAAAATCGAACTGCGAGTGAAAGGGTTTGTAGTCAGGCTTAAAGTGAGGCAAGAGAAACGCTTCAAAGAACCAAGATACATGTGCAATATGCCACTTGGGCGGGCTGGTCTGTGATATGGATTGAATCTGATAATCATCAGTGGCCAGCGGTTTGCAAATTTGTTCCGTGTGTTCGCGGACAGTTTGGAACTCAGTCATTAGTGCTTCGCGAGTGGCAGTCGATGTTATGCAGTTGTCCATGAATTCCCCCGTATTCATTTTAGGTTATTGGCGATCTAGTATATTCATCAGGTGGTGTAATATCATCATAGAAACGTACTGCTTCAATATTGTTACCGTCAAGGCTTTCGCGCAACAGTAGCTGAGAATGGTGCTGCGATGGTGGCGGTATCATTATAAATTTTGTGGCTGTATAGGCTTGCTAGTGCTTTTTGGTGAATCATTAGTTTTTCCAATGCTAATGAACCTGGATTTAATTCCGTGTTTTTAATCACATTGACACTCAGTCAATCAGGTTTCCTAACTAAGCGCTGTATTCTCAGGGGAAATAAGGTGATTTTTTCTCACTCCCTGCCAGTCCTTCAGGTATTGAAAAAACGCCTTAATCTTAATTGGGTAACCAGCCAAGCTCCGAATGTTTTCGTCCACGGTTAACTCTCGTTGGTGCAGTGGTTGAAGGTGAATTAGATATGTTCCCATTGCTTGGTAATGATGTTACTAATTGAAGCACAAACGTCGGCCCAATAGCGCTACACCAAATTTAATACTCCCCTCAAACAGTAAAGGCTGTCCCAATGACCGAGAAAAAACGCCGCCTGTTGATCATTCCCGCCATAGCCCTTGGCATTGTCATCTTTATGTTGATGTCCGGAGGCAAGCAGGGGGCACCCCGTGAGGAACAGGGTGAACATGTTACGCCGGTACGCTTTATAACCACGCAGGCGCAAGAGGTGGTGCCAGTTGCTGTGGGTAACGGCAGTGTCTCGCCAACGCGGGTGTGGTCGGCCATTAGTCAGGTGCAGGGGCGAGTGGTGGAGTTGCCAAGTCAGTTTCGTGCCGGCATGGTGATTCAAAAAGACCAAGTCTTGCTGCGCATTGATGATACCGATTATCAGTTGGCGCTGGCCCAGGCCAAGGCGACGATTCTGGCTACTACGGCGCAGTTGAAGCAATTGAAGCCTCAGCAGAACAATCTTAATACCTTGCTGAAGATCGAGCAGGAGGTGTTTGATTCGGCGGAAAAGGAATGGCAGCGACTGAAGCAGCTGGCCAAGCAGGGGACAGTTTCAAAAAGTCAGTTGGATGCGCAGGAGCGTGCTTATCTAGCACAGAAACTACAGCTGCAAAATATCAAAAACAGTCTTGAGTAATTACCTTCTGATCGTTCAGTACTGCAGGCACAATTGGCCCAACAACAGGCGCTGTTGGAACAGGCGCAGCTGAATTTGCAACGCACCAGCCTCAAGGCACCGTTTAATGCCCGTCTGGCGGAAGTTAATGTGGAGCTGGATCAATACATTCGTATTGGTGAGGTACTGGCGGTGTTGGATGATATGGATCAGGCTGAGGTGGAAGCACAGTTTCCGCTGGAGCATTTATCACAACTGATCCAACCCATTGATATCAAGGCCATGATGGCCAAGGGTGAGATGCCTGGTCCACATATGCTGAAGTTAAAGTCCCGCGTGCAGCTGAACAACAATGGTGGCGTGATTAGCTGGGATGCCAGTTTTGTCCGCACCGATGCCGCCATCGATCCCCAGACCCGCACCGTGGGTGCAGTGGTTGCCGTGAATGATCCTTATGCCAATGCCATGCCGCCGTTACGGCCGCCGCTGGTGAAGGGCATGTATGTCAGTGTGCTGTTGGAAGGCCAGAGCCATGCCAAGCAAATTGCCATTCCACGTCAGGCCCTACACGGCGATGAGGTCTATGTGATCAACGCGGATAACCGTCTGGAGCGGCGCAAGGTGACTTTGTTTTTGCGGCAACCAGGTTTTGTCACCGTGGCTACGGGCATTGCCGCTGGTGAGCAGGTGGTGATTTCGGATTTAATCCCGGCGGTGGACGGCATGTTGTTGCAGCCGGTTGAGGATCAGACGGCTGCGCAGTTATTAAATTCGTCCTTGGCTGGCGGCATGGGGGAATAGGCCATGATCCGTTTTTTCGCCGGCCATCCCACGGCAGCCAATCTGTTAATGCTTATTCTGATTGTGACGGGGTTGATGTCACTACCGGATATGAAACGCGAGACCTTCCCCGAGTTTACTACGGGCACGGTGCAGATTACGGTGCCGTACCCCGGTGCCGCCGCCGAAGAGGTGGAGGATGGCATCTGCCGAATTATCGAGGATGCGCTAGATACGGTCAGCAACCTTGATGAGCTGCGCTGTGAAGCGCGGGAGAGTTTGGCCATTGCCAAGGCCGATATTCAGGAAGGTGCCGATATGCAAATCTTCCTCGATGATATCAACGCCGCTATCGATGCCGTCACTACCTTTCCCGAGCTGGCCGAGAAGGGCGTGGTGCAAGAGCTAAACCGCACCGACCAAGTGGTTTCCATTGCTGTGACAGGCCCTATGAGCCCAGCCCATCTCAAACAGTATTGCGAAAATTTGAAGGGCCGCTTATTGGCCCGCGGTGATATTCCACAAGTGAGCATCGGCGGTTTTTCTGATCATCAGATTCGCATCGAGATGAAGGCCGATACGCTACGCCAATACGGTCTGTCTGCCGCTACCATTGCCGACACAATTCGCCGCCAGAGTTTGGATCAACCCTTGGGTGAAATCAGTGGTAGCGTACAGAACCTGCTGCTGCGCTTCGCCGAGCAGCGTCGTTCACCGCCAGAGTTTGAAGACTTGGTTGTGATGGCTGGTGACAGTGGTGCTGTACTTCGCTTGGGGGATATCGCCATCATTACCGACACCTTTGCCGATGAAGAGACCCAAGTGATCTTTAACGGTGAGCGTGCTTGCCTGCTCAATGTCACCAAGAATCGTAGTGAAGATACCCTGGATGTGTTTACGGCGGTTGAGACGGCACTGGTAGACGAAAAAGCCGTCACGTCGGCGACGGTGTCACTCTATCTTACCCAAGACATGGCCACCCTGGTCAAAGACCGCTTGATCATGATCATTAAAAACGGTTGGCAGGGTTTGATCCTGGTGGGACTGACCCTGTGGCTATTTTTCGGCACACGTTTTGCCTTTTGGGTGGCCGTGGGTCTGCCTATTTCATTCCTGGGTGGGTTCTTTTTTATGGGCTTATTAGGCCAATCTATCAACATGATCTCGCTGGTGGCGTTGCTAGTGGCCTTAGGTCTGTTGATGGATGATGCTATCGTCTTGGCGGAAAATATCGCCAGTCATCGTGCCAAGGGAAAGTCTAGTTTGCAGGCGGCCGTGGATGGCGCTTCGCAGGTGGCGCCGGGAGTGTTGTCATCGTTCTTAACCACCTTAACCACCTTAACCATCTTTGTACCGCTGGCCTTTTTGAGTGGTAAGATTGGCTCGGTGCTGAAGGTGATACCGATCGTGTTGATTTCGGTTCTAGCTGTTTCTTTAATTGAAGCCTTCTTAATATTGCCAGCCCATCTGCATCATTCATTGGCTCAGCATAATCTGCAACCCAGTGGTTTTCGTTCACGCTTTGAATTGGGCTTAGAGAATTTTAGAGAAAATTGGGTTGGTCGGGTTGTGGACAAAGCTATCGAGTGGCGTTATCTGACAGCGGGCTTGGTGATCTCATTATTTCTTATCAGCCTGGGGCTGGCCAGCAGCGGAGCGCTGAAGTTCCAGGGTTTCCCAGAAGTGGATGGTGATCAAGTCGACGCACGGGTACTGTTGCCACAAGGTACGCCGTTTCATAAAGCCCAGGCAGTGGTGGCAGAATTGCAACGCAGTATTGAGGTGCTTAATCAAGAGTTCAAATCGCGTCAGCCAGCACAACAAGATCTGATAAAAAATGTGATCGTGAAATTTGGCGAAAACATGGATGCCAATGAAAGTGGCCCGCACATTGCCACGGTGAGTATTGACCTGCTCAGTGCCGAAATTCGTGATGCGCGTATCAGTGAAATATTGAACCGTTGGAGTGAGTTGAGTGAGCTACCGCCCGACGTAATCAATGTCAGTTTTAAAGAACCGGGCCACGGCCCTGGTGGCGCTCCGATTGATATTCGTTTGCAAGGTGGTGATCTGGATGAGATGAAGGCAGCCTCGATTGCATTGCAAGCATGGTTGTCGGGGTATGCTGGTGTCAGTGATTGATATGATGACCTGCGCCCTGGCAAACCAGAGTTGAGTTTGAAATTAAAAGAAGGGGCATTGAACTTAGGTTTGGATGCAACTGCCATTGCTGCCCAATTACGCGGCGCCTATTTTGGTACCACCGCGGCCGAGATTCAGGTGGGAGTGGAGTCGTACGAAATTGATGTGCGTTTGCTAGAAGAGGACAGGAATCAGATCATCGACCTGGAACGCTTTACCATTCATGC
Source organism: uncultured Chromatiaceae bacterium (assembly GCA_947259785.1). Taxonomy (GTDB): domain Bacteria; phylum Pseudomonadota; class Gammaproteobacteria; order Tenderiales; family Tenderiaceae; genus Tenderia. The sequence goes on from CAMYNQ010000031.1 coordinate 6,742, forward strand.
CCCTAACGGCGCGGATGTACCGCTGAGTAGTGTAGCTGTAATTGAACAGGTGCGTGGTTATTCGCGTATTCAACATGTCGGTGGCCAGTGAACCATCACTGTGCAAGGCAACTTGGACTCTGAATTAGGTAATGCAAATGAGATTCTGGCGGATACTCAGGAAAAATTTCTGCCGCAACTCAAACAGCAGTTTCCTAATGTGAAGGTGGTGTTCGAAGGTTCAACGCAAGAGGATGCCAAAACCGCGGCCTCCATGTTGCGTGCGGTGGCGATTGGTTTGATTGGTATCTTTGTCGTCCTGAGCTTTCAATTTCGTAGTTATCGTGAACCCTTGTTGGTGATGGCTATTATCCCCATGGCCTTGATTGGTGTTTTTTGGGGGCACTTTATGATGGGACTAACGCTCTCCATGCCCAGCATTCTTGGTATGATTTCTCTGGCTGGGATCGCGGTCAATGACTCGATATTGTTGGTCACTTTTATCAAGGAGCATCGTAAAGAGGGCATGGATCCGTTTGATGCTGCGCGCCAGGCGGCGCGGGCACGTTTCCGAGCAGTCTTGTTGACCTCAGCCACTACAGTGGCAGGCTTGATTCCTATCCTGATGGAGACGAGCCTGCAGGCGCAGGTGTTGATTCCGCTTGTTGTCAGTATTGCCTTTGGTCTGGTTGCAACAACGGTAATGGTGCTGTTTCTGGTTCCTGTGCTTTACATGATCTTCGAAGATTGGGGTTGGGCACGCAAGCATGAAGAAGAGGAGCTTGCTACAAACGTAAACTTCGATAAACCCCATTCTAGTTGAAGATGATTTGTGAATAGTTGAATTCGCCATTCAACCCAGTCATTCAGGCGGTAATTAAATTCTATCCTTGCTGGAAGGGACGTTTATTATTAGTTGCATCTTGGCTTATTGCGTGTGGATGAGTGGAACAAGGCTTTGTGCTAAAAATAAATGACATTAGTAAACATAAAAAAACGGCGCGCCAATTAAATTGACGCGCCGTTTTTTATCCTGTTTGAATCAAGCCGGGTGCTTATTCAAAAGGTTTAGGCTGTGGCGTTCTATCCGTTGATGGCGGTAGGATTGGTAGTTGGAAAGAGGGTTGGTCGCCAGTCAAGGTTTTGAGGAAGGCCACAATTTTGGCGTTTTCCGCTTTAGTAAACTTCTTGCCCAGCTGGACACGCCCCATGATATTAACGGCTTCGGTCAGAGTCTCTGCTTCACCATCGTGAAAGTAGGGGTAGGTCAACTCCACATTGCGTAGAGTCGGTACCTTGAATTTAAAACGGTCAGCTTCATCCCCGGTCACCGCAACTCGACCTTCGGCAGGACTATTCGCTTTATAGGGTTCAACAAGCCCCATCTTTTGATACGAGTTACCACCTACGGCTGCACCATTGTGGCAGCCAGAACAACCGCTCTCTTTAAACAGATTGTAGCCGGCAAGCTCATCCGCTGTGATGGCATCCTTATTGCCCAACAACCATTGATCAAAACGTGAGTTTGGTGTCACCAAGGTCTTTTCGAACTCAGCAATGGCCTGGGTCACTTGATCAATATTTATATCGGCATTGCCAAACACCTGTTTGAACTCAGTTACATAGGCAGGAATTGAGGCTAAGACATCAAGTGCGAGCGTATGGGTAAATGCCATTTCACCTGGATTAGCGATGGGACCACCGGCCTGCTCTTTTAGGTCCGCTGCACGTCCGTCCCAGAACTGGGCAAGATTTAGGCTGGAGTTGAGGACTGTTGGTGCGTTGATTGGTCCCTGATGCCAGTTGTGGCCGATGGAGGTCTTAAGATTGTCCGTACCGCCCATGCTCAGGTTGTGGCAGGAGTTACACGATATAAAACCTGATTTGGAGAGCCTTGGATCAAAATAAAGTTTCTTTCCCAACTCAACTTGGGCGAGATTGATTTCTTTTACCGGTGATATAGGCTGGATCGGTTCGCTGGACCAGGCAGTGGATGTTCCACCGACAAAAGCCAGGATTAGAGCAATGTGTGTATGCTTTTTCATGAGAATATCCTTATTAAAATTATCAGGTAATAGCTCAAATAAGACTAAGTCTAATCTTAGGGGCGAAATTACCATATCCTATAGACCAATGTCTAATCTAATAATAGTGGCTAAGGACATAATGACAACCTGGGTTATTTTTAAATAGATGCGGTTATGTTTAGTTTTGATGACGAAGAATTTAGCTTGTTGAGTGGCGTGAGTTAATTGGGTTGGATATCAAGATGAATATCTCAAAGCAGGCAACATGAGCTACTCACGGAGATTGTTGGTCAGAAATCCTTCAGTGGTGCGAGCGAGGGCGTGGCAATGAAATCACGCTATGTCGCATTTGCATATAACAGGGCTGCAACTCAAATGAGTTTCCTTTCTTGAGGATATTTAGCTACATAATATGTGAAACAGGTAAAGCCTGGTTGTTTGGGGCTTGCCAGGCTATCTTAACCATAATAATTAGCCAATAAGGCGCCCCAGTGATGGTGGCTTGAGTTGTCTGTTCAAGGAGGTCATGTATGGAGCATCGGAACGGTAAGCGTTTACCCTTTAATATTGAAGTGTCGTTATACCAAGGTGACAGTCCCGTCGTCAGTTGCAAAACATGCAATGCAGGGGTGAGCGGCATGTTCATTGAGACGGGGCATCAATCATACAAAAAAAACACCATGCTAGAGGTTGAATTTGTAGTTGAGTTGAGCCGTCGCTTTAGAAGATTTCGCCGATATCGCTTGCCGACAATGGTCGCTCATAGTTCAAAGTGTGGCATCGGCCTAATGTTTTTGAAGTCTGAGTCCGAGGTCGCTCAGGCTTGGCAAAAGCTGCTGCAGAGAAATAATTTTCAGCCGTTGGCGACAGCGAAAGTTGTTAGTGGTCGCAAAAGGCGGCAATTGGCAGATGATCAAGCTGATCGGGAGGCCTTGGCCGTTAGCCAGAATATTTGAATTAAGGACTGGGATTCTGCGCTGCATTAAGCTGAGGTGCAGTACCATGTTGAATGCTGCGGTATTCTTGGTTTGGAATGGTAATATGGTTTTTGCTGCTCTTTTATTAAGGGGGCTTTGACCGTTGTCATTACATTCTTAGGTGCAATTTCATGTCCAAGAAGCCCCCCGAGTAAAAAAACAGAATCTAACCAATCAGGCTGATACTAATCAACCTGATGAGGTTGAATATGCCAGTTTTCCAATCGTTGGGATAGCTGCCTTAGCCGGTGGCCTGGAGGCTTGCAGTGAACTCTTTGGACCTCTCTCAAGTGATAGCGGCATGGCCTTTGTGCTGGTGCAACACCGTGATCCCAGTCATAAGAGCATGTTGACTGAGCCGTTGTCGCGCACCACCAGTCTGCCTATCCATGAAGTGGTCGATGGCATGGCGGTAGAGCCCAACCATATCTATATAATTCCTCCCAATACTGAGCCGGGGTTTTGCACAGGGCGCTGCATCTGTTGCCGCGCAGTGAGCACTTCAGCCCCCCCCTTACCGATCGACGCTTTCTTGCAGTCGTTGGCCGATGATCAGCCTCGAAGCGGTGCACGGTGATTCTGTCTATGGCGCCCAGGCCAACCGGCAGCACTTAAAGCAACACGGCATCCGTTTTGCGGGCAAACCGCTGGGCCGCCCTAGGAAGGTGACGGAGGAGAACAAAGAAGAACTGAAGAGCCTCAAAGCAAAGCGGCAACAAGAATATAGAGAGCGAATTCCACTCGAAGGCAAGTTTGGACAGGGCAAGAATGGTTACCGCCTGAATTACATCCGCGCCAAGCGCGCCGATACGTCACTTGCTTGGATAAACAGCATCTTCTTGGTGATGAATTTGCTGATCCTGCTACGAGTTGTCTTGGGCGTGTGCAAAAGTGCTGCACTTACCGTTGTGTTTGTGTCGCGAACAAAACGCACCATGAACAGGCTGTGGCTATGGATTGTTTCGTCCTTACGTGCTCAATCTACCATGGGGCCTCCTTATCGAAGGAATGCCGTTCTTGCTTTTTGAGGGAGATCTAATTAGGGGTAGATGGTGCGGCCCTCAAGAAGTGTTTATCCCTGCCGCCAACTATTTAAGTAAGGTTTAGTGGAAGCATGTCGTGTATGGGGGTATACAAAGCTTTTAGCCCTTATCTCTATTGCGCTCCTGATACATGGGGTGGACAGGATGTCGTATCGTAACGTATTGAGAAATATTATAAAAAACAGGGGTGTGTATGTCAGGGTTTTATATTTGGCGATTTATTATCAGCCTGATGCTGAATGGGGTTTTGTCATCTGCAAAGACAGCTCAATCACATCTGTCGATCAGTTCGACGGAAAAATAGTCGTTATGCCTGTGACCAATGCCCTGGTTGCAACATTGTTGCCTCGTGCTGAATTTATCAATCTATTAATGATCGACTCTTGGATTCGTTATGCACAGAATCGTGCTTCGATCTCAATGCCGTGGTGGTTGCGTTGGATGCCGGTGGTGGCGCGATGAGTCTGCGCCTTAAGCTGTTCCTGCCGCTGCTGATTATGTTGTTGCTGCTGATTGCGGTGCTGCATTTTTACTGGCTGCCGTCTTTTAGCGATCATACTGAGCAGGCTGTAGTCTCTGAGCAGCACCACACTTTGCAGACACTGGCTGCTGCCGTCCCGCCGTTGCTGTTGAGCGGTGATCTGGCCGAACTGCATGTTTTGTTGGATGAGCAACGCCAGTTGCACACGGAATGGCAGCAGCTGATGTTTTATAACGCCGCCGGCGAGAGGCTTTATCCGCTTAATCAGCCCGATGCTTTGAAGTCGCAGTGGCAGGTTTTGCCTCACGTGATTGAGTCCGAGGCACGAATGCTCGGCAAGCTGGAAGTTTTCATCGAAACGGATGCGATGGTGGCAGACAAGATCAAATCGCTATCAATGTTGACGAATGTCCTGTTGGGGGTCTTCATGGTGATGGCCTTCGTGGTGGCCTGGTGGCAGGAATACCTGGTGCGTCGTCCGCTCAGTCAGCTTGCCGAAGCGGCGTCGAGTATAGCTGATGGGGACTTTTCCAAAGACCTACCGGCGAGCGGCAGAGATGAAATCGGTCAACTGGCGGCCAGCTTTTCCAGTATGCGTGACAAAATTAATTCTACTCATTGGCAGCTGAAGAGCGATGCCAATCGCGAGGCCAGCCGGGTACAGGCCGTCATGGATAACGTCATTGATGCCATTATTACAATCAATTCTCAGGGGATTGTCGCCTCTTTTAATTCTGCCGCTGAAACTATCTTCGGTTATCGGCAAGATGAGATCGTCGGCCGGAATGTCAGTCTGCTGATGCCCGAGCCGGACCGAGGCCAGCACGATGGTTATCTTCAGCGTTACCACACGACCGGTCAGCGCTGGATCATCGGCCAGGAGCGCGAGGTGCTGGCACAGCACAAGGATGGAAGTGTTTTTCCGGTTGAATTGGCGGTGAATGTGATGGTGAGCGAGGGTGAAAAGCTGTTCACCGGTATCATCCGTGATATCAGCCAGCGCAAACAGGCCGAGCTGGAGTTGGCGACTCAGCGGCAACAGATAGAAACCATCAATAATGCCCAGTCTCGTTTTATTGCCGGTGGTGATCCAATAGCATTTTTCGAAGGGATATTGCCGGATATTCTGGGACTAACAGAAAGTAAGCTTGGTTTTATCGCTGAAGCTATGACCGATCCGGGCGGTTCGCCCTACCTCAAGGCGTATGCCATGACCAGTATTTCCTGGGATGAGGCGATGCAAGCGTTTTACGAAAAGCATGCCCCCAAAGGCTTGGAATTTCGTAATCTCGATAACCTGTTAGGCAAGGTTGTTCGCTCAGGCGAACATGTGATTTGCAACGACCCAGCCAATGAGCCAGAGGGTGCCGGTCTGCCAGATGGTCACCCACCCTTGAACGCTTTTCTCGGTGTGCCGGTTTATCTGGGTAGTCAGCTGTTGGGCATGATAGGACTTGCCAATCGTCCCGGCGGTTATGATGAGTCGGTGATTGAACGGTTGTTGCCCATTCTAAATACCTGTGCCCAGATCTTCAGCGCCATTGGTAAGGAGCGGGAACAGCAACGCGCGGCCCTGGAAATGAATCGCAGCAACAGTTTTATGAGCACGTTGGTCGAGAACCTGCAAGCGGGGCTGCTGGTGGAGGACGAGGAGGGCAAGATCTATGCCCTGAACCAGACCTATTGCGACATGTTCGGTAAAGATGAGCTGCCGTTGATGATTGAAGGCCAAGACTGTGGCAATGAATTTGAACTGAATAAAGCCTTGTTTAGTCAACCTGGGGCGCTGTTGCAGTGGCGCAAGGAGTGCATGACTAGTTTGATGACCATTACCGGTCGGGAGTGGGAATTGCTTGATGGCCGTGTCTTCGAACAGGATTATACACCGATATTTTTCGAGGACGAGCAGGGCCAGGTTCATCGCAGTCATCTGTGGAGCTATCGCGACATCAGCGAGCATAAACAGGCACAGAAAACGCTTGCAGAGGCAAAGGAGGCTGCCGAGATGGCAGCCAAAGCCAAGGGTCAGTTCCTGGCCACCATGAGCCACGAGATTCGCACGCCAATGAATGGTGTGCTGGGAATGTTGAATTTGCTGGGCAAGACTAAGCTAAACGAGCCGCAGCGGCGTTATCTAAATATCGCGACGGGTTCGGGAGAAATGCTGATTACGGTAATCAACGATATCCTTGATTTCTCAAAGCTTGAAGCGGACAAAGTTGAATTGGAGTTGATTCCGTTTGACCTGGTTGCCATGTTGGAAGACAGTGCTGCATTGCTGGTTAAAGGGGCGCAGGAGAAGGGCGTCGAGCTACTTTGTTCGGTTGATTCTAATTTGCCTGTGACGATCAAGGGTGATCCTACCCGTCTGCGTCAGGTGCTGACCAACCTGATCAATAATGCTATCAAATTCACCGAGCAGGGCGATATCGTGGTGTATGCCACAAGGTTGGAAAACGGGCAGATCCGGTTCGGTGTTAGAGACACGGGCATTGGTATGGCTGATGAACAACAGCAACACTTGTTCAAGGCCTTTAGCCAAGTTGATAGTTCTCATACCCGCAAATATGGTGGTACTGGTCTTGGGCTTGCGATCAGTCAAAAGCTGATCAAGGCTATGGGCGGCGCAATACGCGTAGCGAGTGCCCCTGGTGTGGGTTCTGACTTCAGTTTTGACCTTTCTTTGGAAGTTGTTTCTGACAGCAAGCCTGTTCAAAAAGCTCCTGATGTATTGAGCAGACAGCGCATTCTTGTCGTTGACGACAACGAGACCTTGGTAGCGTTGATGAAGAGAACCTTTAATCGGTGGCAGGTATCTCACACCGAGATTGCCATGAATGGTAGTGAGGCCCTGGCAACATTGCGTGCCGCCGCTGCAGCCGGTGAGCCATACGATATTGGCGTACTTGATTTGATGATGCCGGACATGGACGGTCTGGAACTGGCACGTACCATTCGTGCCGATAGTGCGCTACATGGAATGAAACTGGTGATGCTTACCGGCGTTGAGCAAGTCGCCCCAGCACCGGAAGTGGATTCCTGGATGACCAAGCCGATTAGGCAAGCCGAACTGTTTAACACACTGATGCAGGTCCTGGGTGAACAGACGGAAGAGTTGGATGAAAGTCAGAACCATGATGGCAATCGGGAGTGGTGGTTCGGTGGTAGCAGACTGCTGTTGGTAGAAGACAATATCGTCAATCAAGAAGTGGCGCAGGAGATATTATCGGCTGTCGGCTTTGAAATTGATATTTGTGAGAATGGTGCCAAAGGGCTACAGGCGGTGCAGGATAAACACTACGATGTGGTGTTGATGGATATTCAGATGCCGGTCATGGATGGTCTACAAGCGACGCAGGAAATTCGCAGTCTTGAGGGGGGCTTTTCAGAGCTGCCCATCATTGCCATGACCGCTCATGCCCTAAAAGAAGATATCAAGAAGAGTCTTGCGGCCGGTATGAATGGTCATGTGACCAAACCGATAGATCCTGAAGCCTTGTTTAAGGCCTTGTCGCGCTGCGTTAAACCAAGTGAAAAACCGGTGGCAGAGCAAACAGCCGTTGTCATGACAGATAGCATGCCTGAGACCCTGCCTGGTATCGATTTAGCAGATGGCCTGACGCGCCTGAATGGTAACTGGACAGTCTATAAACGGATATTGCTCAGTTTTCGCGACAAACACGCAGGTGCAGCAGAGAGTCTGAAAAGCCTTATTCTTCAGGGAGAGTGGGATGAGGCGACACGTCTGGCGCATACCCTCAAGGGCAGTGGAGGCAATCTCGGTGCCAAACAGCTTTATATGGCAGCGGCCGCCATGGAACAAGCTTGTCGCAATGCCGATGTCGATGTAGATAGTGCCTTCTTCAAAATTCTGCGTAGCAGCCTGGTTGAGGTCATTGATGGTCTGGCTATGCTAGAAACTGTTACCAGTTCCACGCGGGCTGAGAATTCAAATTTGGCAGCCTCAGACCTGTTCGCCTGGCGCACTTCGTTGGCTAAGCTGGTTGAGGCCCTGGATGTCGATCTGGGTGAGGCCCAGGCATGTATTGGTTCGTTGCGCCAGAATGGTGCTAGCTGCGAATTCCTGGATAGCCTGAATGAATTGGAAAGTGCCATGAATATTTTTGATATTGATGCCGCCAAGGCTATAAGCCAGCGTTTACTGGATAGAAAAATAGAGTAACAGGACGAAATATTAAGGAAGAGCAATGCTGTGAATAGTGAACAAAAGTATATTGAAGCTGTGTGTTTAGACATTGCTAGTGCTTATTCTTATTTGCAATACGTTAAGAGTGTTGCTTGGTTATCAAGACTTGCTATTAACTGTCGATAGTTAATGTGTATAACCGCGGAGAAATAGAGAATGGATGAACGAACTTTGTTGCTGGTTGATGATGAAGAAAACATTATGTCAGCCTTGACTCGTTTGTTGCGCCGCGATGGTTATAAAATTTTTCGCGCCAATGGAGGTGCTGCCGGCCTGGAGCTGCTTCGGGAACAGGAGGTCGATGTGATTATTTCTGACCAGCGCATGCCAGAGATGACAGGGGTGGAGTTTTTGAGTGAGGTCAAAGAACTTTATCCTGATACCGTACGCATGGTGTTGAGTGGATACACCGATCTCAATTCAGTGACCGATGCTATTAATCATGGTGCGGTATACAAGTTTCTGACCAAGCCGTGGGACGATGAGTTGCTGCGCAAGAATGTGGCAGAAGCGTTTGAGTATTTTGAACTCAAACAGAATAATGAGTGTCTGGCGCGGGAGTTACAACAGGCAAACGAGCGGCTAAGCGAGGCCAATAAAGGTTTGGAAGACCAGGTGACAGAGGTAGCCGGCAAGGCCTCGTCAAACCTGAAGGTGTTGCAGATGGGGCAGGAGATTCTGGACAACCTACCGATAGGCGTGATGGGTATCGATGATCATGACATGCTGGTAGTGGCAAATCGTAAGGCACAGCAGTTGCTGGGACAGCATGGACCAATAATGATCGGTGATCTGGCCGAGGATGTGTTGCCGGTAGCGTTGACCAGTTTGCTGGCACAAGCGCTGGACGATGGGGATGGAACCTGTACTGCTCAGATAGGTGATACTACAATTCAAATATTGCGTAGTCGATTGGGTCAGTCGTCAGATGGGCAGGGGACGGTGTTGGTTCTGGTGCCTGAAGGTGAGGCCTAAAAAAGCCAGTAAATAGATTCTAATATCGAGGTGACTTATGGGTTCTGTGGCGGGGGCGCGACCATTAACTAAAACTGAGATAGAGCAAGGTCTGCAACGTTTGCCGGCATTGTCGGCGACGGTGATGCAATTACTTGAATTAACACAGCGGAACGATGCAGATGTGGATCAGGTGGCTTGGACTATTGCCCGGGATCCTGCGCTTTCTGCACGTTTGTTACGCGTTGCCAACTCCCCTTTTTTCGGTTTGGCGGGAGAGGTCACTTCTATCAATCAGGCCTGTATGGTGTTGGGTATGAATACGGTACGCAATCTTGCTGTCGCAGTGGGTGTGGGCAGTTGTTTTAATAGCGACAATGATGAACAACGTCAATTGTGGCAGCAGGCAATGCTGAAGGCTATTGCTGCCCAGACCTTGGCGCAACGCTGTGGCCACAACAGCGAATCGGCCTTTACAGCAGGGATGCTGCATGACCTGGGTAAGATGGTGATGGTTGCCTGTTTTGCAGAGACTATGCAGGAAACACTTGTTTATCAGGATGTGCATGGCTGTGAGTTGGCAGAGGCTGAGCGGATGTTCTTTGGCATGGATCAACGCGGAATAGGGGCGATGCTGGCCAGTCATTGGTGTTTACCTGAGCTGATACAACAGGTTATAGCCGGTTACTCAGAGGCGGAGGAGGGCGTGCCTCATCCCATGGTTGATATAGTGACTTTGGCAGACATTATTAGTAACAAAACCATTGGCCTCTCCCACGAGGAAGTGTTCGAGAGCCTGCCGGCCAAAGTCATATTACGACTGGGGCTGGATAGCAGGGCAGTGCAGTCCTGGCTGGGTGATGTTGGGGCAAACCGGGCCATGGCGGATTTGCTGGCCTAACTGCCAACCTGCGTTTCATTGTGTCTGATAGGCACGTCTTTATGTTCTCTATTCCTGTGTTTCTAATGCCATAAGAGAAGATTTATTTTCTATTGTGGTGTTTATTATTACTCTCTACATGCCGTTATAAATTACGGGAATAAGTGATAGGGGGTATCCGCACATGGTTGTGCCTGACATCAGGCAAATAAGCATTGTCACAACAATACAGCAAACGTTTTCCACTCCGAATCTAGGCTGGTTTGATCTAATGGTGAGTGGTGCGGGAGAGTGTTTGTGACGGCTGAAAAAAAATGCGTATTGATTGTGGATGATTCTGCGAACGATATTCATCTGCTGATGGAAAATCTGAAACAGGATTATGCAGTGCTTGCCGCCACCAGTGGCAAGAAGGCGCTGGAAATAGTCAGCAACAACCCGAAGCCGGATGTCATCTTGATGGACGTGGTGATGCCAGACATGGATGGCTATGAAACATGCCGTCGCCTTAAACAAAATCCTGAAACTCGAAACACCCAAGTGATCTTTGTCTCTGCCAATGACTGCGTAGAGGAAAGATTGCTTGGCTATAAAGCCGGAGGTTGGGATTATCTGATTAAGCCCGTGCAGCCCGATGAGTTATTGCAGAAGATCAAACTGGCTATCAAAAACCTGGAGGTTTTAGAAGAGTCAGCGCAGAGTCATGAACAGCTGGAGGAAGCGCAAAGCCAGTTGCTGCAATCTGAAAAGATGGCCTCTATCGGACAATTGGCAGCGGGTGTTGCACACGAGATCAATAATCCTGTCGGCTACATCAATTCCAATATTGGCACTTTACAGGGGTATATCCAAGACCTGTTCAGGGTGCTGGATGCCTATAGCCAGATTGAAGCGTCGGTGGTCGAAACGGATGAGGCCATGCAGCAGCTCAAAGTCATCAAGCAGGAGGTTGATCTGGGTTTTTTGAAACAAGACATTGTGGACTTGATTGGCGAGTCACAGGAGGGGCTGGATCGTGTCAGTAAGATTGTGCGGGACCTCAAGGATTTTTCCCATGTTGATGAAGCTGAGTGGCAATGGGCGGATTTGCATACTGGCATAGACAGTACACTCAATATTGTAAACAACGAACTCAAGTACAAGGCCGAGGTGATAAAGGAGTATGGCGAGTTGCCCGAGGTGGAGTGTATTGCGGCGCAAATTAACCAGATTGTGATGAATTTGCTGGTCAATGCCGCTCATGCGATTAAAGTGCGTGGCACGATCAAAATCAGTACGGGCACAGAGGCTAATGACTGGGTCTGGATCAGCGTCAGTGATGATGGTAAGGGAATAAAGCAAGAGGATATAAATAAGGTATTTAATCCTTTTTTCACGACCAAACCTGTGGGCAAAGGAACCGGCCTAGGCTTGTCACTGGCCTATAGCATTATAGAAAAACATAATGGCAAAATCAGCGTTGAGAGTAAACCCGGACGAACCGTTTTTACGATCAGGCTCCCCATTAAGCATAGTGCTGAATCAGTTTTAGTAGAGCCAGGAGCAGGGGGGTGAACGCAAAGTTCGGGATTGCTGCGAAAATGGTTGCACTGGCCTTTACTCTTGTTGCCGTGGCAGCAACAGGTGCGAGGCTGTTTTCCTATTATGGTTTTCGCCAAGAAATGATTAATCAGAATGTAAAACTTCTGAGGGAAGAGATAAATATAGAGGCGGAGGTCAAGAAAAAAGAGTTTGAAGAGCTGATTAAGGATACCCGCTTTCTATCAAACACGCCGCCGGTTCAGGGTATAGTCAGAGCGATTAATAATAATGGGATTGATCCTTATGATCGGTTCACAAAGGAGGCGTGGATAGAACGACTTGCTCATATATTTGAGGAATTCCTTAAGGCAAAACATGATTATATAAAACTTGACCTGATTCTTTTCTCGGAAGCTGGAGATGAACTGGTCAGTTCTAAGAAGGTTGATGGAAAAATATTTTTCGAGGACAAAACTAACCGGAAAGAAGAATGGCCGTCACTAATGAATGTGGGAAACAAGCTTTTGGCAGGCCAGGTTTCACTTTCAAAAATTGGATTAATGCAAGAGAACGGACAAGTGATAGAGCCGCATATTCCGGTGATAAAAGCAGTCAAACCATTGTATGAAAATGACGCGGGTCGTTTGGCGTCATGATTGTGCAGATGGATCTGAGACCGTTGTTTGACGAAATAAGCATGGGGGAAACTGATGGTATAGATGCGCATTTTATTACCAATGAAACTGGCGAATATGTGTATCCCCCGAATCCTGATATGCGATTTGGTTTTGAATTTTCTCGTAGTCACCGCATACAAGACCAGTTTCCGGAGTTCAAAGAGATATTTGAATCGGATCAGTATGTCGACAGTGGACAAATTATCGTAGTTCAAAACGAAAATAAAATGATTATGGCATTCAAAAAGATTCGTATGGATGCTATGGGCGATGATGTCTTTATCTTAATGGTGGATGCCAAACCGTACAGTATCGCCATGGCAGGAATTAATGAAATCAGAACTGAAAGCAGATTTTTGATATTGGCCTTGATTGTCGTGGCTGGAATGCTGGCCATGATCCTGGCTCGGAGGCAGATCAAGCCGCTTGAAAGCCTTAAGGACGCAATCGTATCGTTTTCGCAAGGAAGGACTGATATAGCGTTACCAACGGAAAGAGATGACGAAATCGGTGTGTTGGCAAAGGCATTCAGTGACATGACCAGGCAGGTTATTGATCGTAACGAAGAGATTCTGAAAAGTGAAGAGCGATTTCGTCAGTTTGCCGAACATATTAATGACGTGTTTTGGGTGACAAGCGCGGACGCAACTAAGTTTCACTATGTAAGTCCAGCATTCGAGCAGGTTTGGGGCATACCATGTAAATCCTTATATCAGCATGCAATGCTTTGGAACGAGAGTGTTCACCCTGATGATCGGGACAGGGTTGCTGGTTCTGGTTTGAGGTCAAGGCCGCTGGATAACCATAATGAAGAGTTCAGAATAATCCCTCCGGATGGTAAAGAAAAATGGATAAACAATCGGGCGTTTGTGGTTAGAGACGAAAACCATGAAGTTGTCAGGGTGATAGGTGTCGCAAAAGATATAAGTGAAGATAAACAAACTGAAAGACGTTTGAGTCAAAAAAACCAGGACTTGAAAGAGATAAACGATAAGTTGAATGAGGCGCAGAATCAATTGTTGCAATCGGAAAAGATGGCATCAGTGGGGCAGCTTGCCGCGGGTGTTGCGCATGAAATCAATAATCCGGCAGGCTATGTAAATTCGAACCTTTGCTCGTTAAAGAGTTATGTGGAAAATATATTAATGTTGCTTGATCAATATGAGGCGGTTGAGCTCTTGTTACTCGCGGCCGAAGTTGAGTTTATAAACAAAACAAAAGATGATATTGAATATAAATATCTTAAAGACGACGTGCCCGATATTATATCTGAGTCTCTTGAGGGGATTACACGACTAAAGAGTATTGTTCAGGGTCTCAAGGATTTTTCCAAAATCGATTCTATGGAATGGCAATGGGCAGATATGCATAAGTGGATTGATAGCACACTCAATATTGCCAGCAATGAATTGAAATACAAGGCGGACATTGTCAAAGAGTATGGGGCTATTCCGGAAGTCGAGTGCATAGCCTCTCAAAACAATCAGGTGATAATGAATGTGCTGGTGAATGCCGCGCAAGCCATTGAGAACCATGGAACCATCACTATAAAAACCGGCGTGAACGCTGAAAACTGGGTATGGATCAAGATTAGCGATACTGGTAAAGGTATCCCCGAGGGAATTGGTCGTCGAATTTTTGACCCTTTTTCTACCACCAAACCGGTCGGAGAAGGAACAGGTTTGGGTATGTCACTTTGCTACAGTATTATTAAAAAACACTCGGGTTCGATCGATATGGAGAGTGAAGTTGGCAAGGGCACTAGCTCTACCATCAGTCTGCCGGTAAAGCAGAGTCCGCCGAAAGCAGATGTTTAACCATCAACGTTTTGTTAGGAGATATTAATTTTGCAAGATGAAACAACAGAGTCAATAAAGTCGACGTTGCTCTTTGTGGATGACGAGCAGAATATTCTGTCATCTCTAAAACGTCTGTTTCGGTCAACAGGGCATACCGTCTTGACAGCAACCAGTGGTGCCGAAGCGTTGGTAGTTTTGGAAAATGAGGAGGTTGACCTGCTAATTTCCGACATGCGTATGCCAGAGATGGATGGGGCAAAGCTGTTGGCTGAGGTGGCAAAAACTTACCCAGATATTGTACGCATCTTACTGACAGGTTATGCGGATATGGATTCCACTATACGGGCTGTCAACGAAGGACATATTTATAGGTATATAAGCAAACCGTGGGAAGACAATGATATTAAAATCACGGTGCAGAAAGCACTGGAAACCAAGCATCTTCAGATCGAGCGTGATCGTCTGCTTGCGTTGACAAAAAAACAGAACGAAGCACTGAAGGATTTGAATCAAAATCTTGAAAATAAAGTTCAGCAACGAACAGAAGAGCTCAGTGTTGCACATGAGTCGTTGAGAAAGAGTTATTTTTCATCGATAAAAACCTTTTCTAACCTGATTGAGCTTCGTGAAGGCGCTGTCTCAGGACACTCAAAACGCGTCGCGGAGAGTGCCCAGAAAGTGGCCGCGAATCTTGGCTTGGACAAAGAACAGGTACAGCAGGTCTTTTTTGCCGCTTTGTTACATGATATTGGCAAAATCTGCTTGTCAGATGAGCTGATCAAAAAACCATTTAACTCACTTGCGCCAATCGATAAAAAGGCCGTTGCCAAGCATCCGGTACTTGGCGATGCTTTGTTGATGAGTTTTGGGCCGTTGCATGATGCCGCCAAGATGATTCGAAGTCACCATGAGTACCTTGATGGCAGCGGCTATCCGGATAGGCTTGAGGGCGACGCGATACCACTGGGTGCAAAGATCCTTGCGGTAGTGAACGATTATGATGCGCTGCAGAATGGTGGCCTGGTGCCCAAACGACTTACCGCGGAGGAGTCACGCCAGTATCTTGTCAGTAACCGGGGCCGACTATACGACGCAAAGGTTGTCGATGCCTTTGTTGGCAAAGACGCAGCTGTCGAAGTCCCTGTCAGGGCACCTGAGGTCAAGGTCGATGAAAAGGATTTGAAGGTAGGCATGGTTCTATCAAGGGATTTGATGACTAAGGGTGGAATACTTGTGTTGTCTGAAGGATATATTTTGGATGAGGGGTTGATAGCAAAGATACGCAAGTTTTGTCATTCATCGGGCGAGATTCTTGAAATTTATATTGCAATGAAACGAATCAAATAGGCAGGCTAGTGCATGACCATAACGGCGGTGAGTGGATAAATGGCTGACTTTGATGAAGATGCTAACCGACTGGTAATAAAGCTTGTCTTTTACGGTCCGGCCTTAAGTGGCAAGACGACAAATTTGACGCGCTTGCATGATCTGCTTCAGCCTGAACTCAAGGGTGAGATGATGGTGCTGGAAACAAAGAACGACAGAACATTGTTTTTCGATATGTTGCCACTGGGCATTACTGCACCTTCCGGTTTGTTGATCAAATTAAAGCTGTTTACCGTCCCTGGTCAGGTAGCCCATGACAGTACCCGAAAGGCGGTATTGTCACGAACAGATGGTGTCGTCTTTGTGGCGGATTCGCAGCGCAATCAGAGCATTAATAATGCAGAGTCATTCGAAAATTTGGCTGACAACGTAAATCGTGTCGGACTTGACTTTGAGGCATTGCCTATGGTGGTGCAATTCAATAAACGTGATCTTCCCGATGTGCTGACTGAGTCAGAAATTATGGCCAGGTGGAGCAAAATGCCTTGGCCTGTCATGTTTGCCAGTGCCCTGGAAGGACAAGGGGTAATAGAAAGCTTTCGAGAGTTATTAAAAGCAGTTTATCAATCAATTGATTCTCAGATTGGCCTGCAGAAATCACATAGTCTGAACAAAGAACAGTTTGTCTTAGGTGTGCTGGGCGAGGGAGTTGGCCATGAGTGAAGAGTTCAGGGAAACGCTACCCTTACTTGAATTTGACCGTGAGCTGGGTCTGGATGAGTTGCTAGGTGGGGTTAACAAGAAAAAGCTTCATGATTGCCTATCTGATTTGCTGGGGATGTCCTTTTCCATATGCTCGACCAAAGGGGAACCGGTAGTTGGGACTGGAGACGCTATCATGGAATGTCGTTTACCGTTAAGGGCGGAAATGGAGGTGGTAGGTTATCTTGAGACACCGACCGATCTGGAGGATAAATCTCGTTCGGCAGTTACTCTGATTGAATTGTTATTGCATAGTGGGGCGCGTTATCTGATGGCGTCGACTCTGCACCTGCATGCGGTTCAGGACGATTATGAAAAACTTCAGCAAAAAAATACGGCCTTAACAGAGTCAGAAGCCCGTTATAAGGATCTTTCTGAAAATCTCGAACAACGTGTTAGTGAGCAGGTGAAAACGATAGAAGCTACCCAGCTGCAGCTATATCAAGCGGAAAAGATGGCGTCCGTGGGGCAACTTGCTGCCGGAGTCGCCCACGAAATAAATAATCCAATCGGTTTTATACAAAGCAACTTGGTAACAGCGCAGTCCTATGTCAATGATTTTTCAGAGCTAGCCAAGCAGGTTGGCGCAGGCGTTGACGTCGATAAGCTGCAGAAATTTTTCCAGGAAAAGGATATGGAGTTTGTGCTGGAGGACTTTCAAGGATTGCTCAACGAATGCATAGAAGGGGCGCGAAGAGTTTCTGTCATTGTGAAAGATTTGAAAGGCTTTTCAAATGTAGATCGAAGTGAAGAAGAGGTCGTGGATATCAATGACATCATTCAGAGTGTCTGTAATATATCCTTGTCGGAAGTTAATAAAAATTCCGAGCTTAAATTGGCATTGGCAAGCTTGCCACAGACCAGGTGCAGACCAGGGCAGCTTGGTCAGGTATTTCTAAATATGATTTTAAATGCGGCCAAGGCGATCAAGGAACAAGGTGAAATTAGTGTGCAAACCTCGTTTAAGGGTGATTGCATCGTTGTGTCTATCTCGGATACCGGCTCGGGCATTTCAGAACAAAATTTGAAACGGATGTTTGACCCGTTTTTTACTACGGCGGATGTGGGTGGTGGCACTGGTTTAGGCCTCACTGTGTGCAGAGATATTGTCAAGGCTCATCAAGGTAAGATTGAGGTAGAAAGCACACTGGGGCAGGGTACACGTTTTAGTATTTTTCTGCCCGTTGTAGGTTAGGGCGTTCTTGCCAGCATGGCTGAGAATCAGGTGTTTTGTATTCTAAGGTGGGAATAAATGGCGCGTTTTGCATCACTGTTTACGGGGGAAGAGCTGGCAGAATTAGAAGATTCATCGCCAGCTGAAAAAACTGCACCTTATAACATCCTGCTTGTTGATGATGAAGCTGGTGTGCTGAATGCGCTGCGGCGAGTTTTCAGGCAAGAAAATTATCAGATCCATGTTGCCATGTGTGGGGCGGAGGCCCTTGCCCTGCTTGAGAAGCAACCCTGCCAGCTGATGATTTCTGATTTTATGATGCCAAAAATGAATGGCGTGGAACTGCTGCGCAAGGTCAAGGAAAAATACCCGGACACTATGCGCATCATGCTGACAGGGCATGCTGATACTGAGGCCGTCATGGGGGCAATCAAGGATGGTGCGGTCTACAAATTTATTCTCAAACCTTGGAATGATGATGACCTAAGGGTGACAGTGGCCCTGGCACTTGAGCAGTATGACCTGATTCAGAAGAACAAGAGCCTTAGTCAGAAGAATTATAAAAATGAGAAAGAGATTAAGGAGCTGGCCAAACTGTCAGTGACCAATCGCAGTCAGCTGGCCATCATGTTGCATAAGCGCAATCTGCTTAACGATAAACAAGTTCAGGAAATCTATAAGCAACAGCAACTGCGCAAAGAACCGACAATTAAACTGATTCTCCAGCACGACTGGGTCAGTGAACAAAAAATCCGGGAGATCCTGAAGAAAGAGTTGATGATAGAGGAGGTGGGCCTGGCAGAAATTCAGATCGACCCGGCTGTTGCATCCCTGCTTCCACGCTCTTTTTGTGAAAAGCAGATGGTGTTGCCTCTGCGCCTGGACAAGCGGCGTTTGACGCTGGTCATGGCTGATCCCATGGATATGGGGCTGCTTGAGGATCTGAGGTTTACCATCGGTTTGGATGTTGAGCCGGTGATGGCCAGTGTTCAGGAAATCAAGGACAAGACTGCAGAAATTTATGGCGAGAGTCTTTCATTCGATGACCTGGAAACCATGGTTGGCTCGGATGATCCTATCGATGGTATCGAAATCATTATTGAAGATGATGACGAAGTTAGTCTGGATGAACTACTTCATGGCACTGAAGAACCACCTGCCATACGCCTGGCGAATGTAATTGTGTTGGAGGCCGTGCGCCTGGGCGCCAGTGATATTCACATTCATCCGCGCACCAAGAGTGTGGTGGTGCGCTACCGCATTGATGGTGTGCTGCATGATAAAATTCAATTCCCGCATA
>CAMYNQ010000032.1 GCA_947259785.1 uncultured Chromatiaceae bacterium
CTGTCTCGCGGGCCGAGGAACGGCCACCGCCACGATAATCACGCAGACCATATTTCTGTTGATAGGTGTAATCAGCATGGCCTGGACGAAAAGAATTCGAAATATTGGAATAATCTTTTGAGCGTTGGTCAGTGTTATGAATAATCAGCCCAATCGGCGTGCCGGTGGTCTTGCCCTCAAACACACCAGACATGATCTGCACCTCATCCGCCTCGCGGCGCTGGGTGGTGTGGCGTGAGGTACCAGGCTTGCGCCGATCCAGATCCAACTGCAGATCCGCCTCACTAATTTCCAACCCAGGCGGACAACCATCAACAATCGCCCCCAGCGCCAAGCCATGGCTTTCACCAAAACTGGTAACCGTAAAAAGTTTTCCGAAGCTGTTGCCCGACATACGCTAAAACCTCAACCAAACAAGTAAACGCAACAATTATAGCAAATAAACATCTGTTTTATATATCAATTTCCAACAACAGGTAGACCTGAGACGCTCAAAAAACCCACCCCATGATCTAGCAAC
Organism: uncultured Chromatiaceae bacterium; assembly: GCA_947259785.1. GTDB lineage: Bacteria > Pseudomonadota > Gammaproteobacteria > Tenderiales > Tenderiaceae > Tenderia. Next base: position 521 of record CAMYNQ010000032.1, read on the forward strand.
TACACTTCGGACCGCCACAAAACCACCAAGATAATAGTTTATTTAATATTTAAGCAATTTAAAACTTGTTTATTTTTAACCATACAAACCTGATTTTACTCACAATAACTTAACAACCAGCACTGGAACCCAGCCCCACAACATTGATTTAAAAAACATTTCTCGGAACAGCCATACTAAAAATGGCTTAAGTATTGTAAAATTTTGGTTAAATTTTATGGTTGCTAACCCAAGGACGCGGTTAGGCAAATGAACAGTCATAAAAAAACAAAAATACTCATCTAAATGAGAATGTGCTTGATTCATTTTAGTCATGGATGAAAACAGGTAGGCAACCGTGGTTTTCGATAGATGGGTATGACATGAATTTTTCTCGTTTTAAACAACTGGGCATATGCCTGTTGCTATTGCTATTGAGTGCAAATACACAAACCGCATGGGCGGGCGATGGCGATAAGGATAACAATGGCAATGGCCCCCCAAATCGCTCATTTAAATTCAACTTCGAACCCTTTCAAAGCCGTGGTGGTGTTGATCTGTTTGCTGCTTGTGGTGTCGGCAGTTTAAGGATTGGCGCAGGCGCCAAGGCCGAGGGAAGCGGTGGTGCCGGGGAAAATGGCATGTGCTACGATCATGGCTCAGGCCCCGGCGTGAAAGATGTTTTTGTACATGATGGTTACGACCCAGGCAACATCCTATATGTACTCGAGCAAGATTCACAGAATGACATCCATCACGCTGTACTGATCGACCACGCCCAGAACTGGAAGATGGAGTATTACATTGCCACGTCTAGTGGTACTGCAGGTAAGACCCAGGCACGTGACGTGACTGCGGGTCAAAACTCCGGTCATGCCTATCCTATAGACCCAAAAAATCCAGACATAACTGGCACCGGCAGCGGCGACCCTAAACGCGTGCAGTTTCGCATGGTGATTGATGAGGGTGACTACTCGTTGGATATGTTAAAAGATAGCTGGTCACAAAAACCTAAAATCACCCAAACCATCACGGGGACCGGCGTCACTATAGAAACCATTATCGATGCGAGCAATAGCGACTACACAGACATGAATACCCCCGCCATCATCACCCACACCTCATACATCGATGGCACTGCACCTTTCGAATTCGACTCACGAGTCGATAGCGATCCCGGTGACATTACCGGCGGTCGTTTCAAGATCACCTCTTATGTCGATAACGATGACCCGACCTATATTTATGCTGACGCGCCGAAGGACTATGGCAAAAACCTAGACTGGCTCAAATATTGGCATGGCTCGGAAGACCCAAGTTTATGGCAGCCAGGTGAGCGCTATGGCTATGGCGGCGGTGACAGCAAGGGCGATGGTGAAGATTCGGGTTGGAAGTAAAAACAAAAAACTTTAGCCGTTAATTACAGATTGGTGAAAAAAGCCAATCGTGAGCGTCAGGGGTGACGGTCAATTACTGTTTAGCAGTAGACAGGAAGAGATACTCATTTAACTAAATGCACAGCGCCGCTGGCGTTACTTACCGCAATTCTCCTCAATATTACCTATGCGGCTGGCGAACCCTCTAGCCCACCTAATCGCAGTTTTAACTTTAATTTCCAATCCTGGACTGACTTTATTACTGGAATAGCTCGGCAAACCCAAAAGAGCCTGTAAATAATTATGTGTAACTGCTGCTTCTCAAACTAAACCACCAGCCGCTTCAAAACCCTCTCAAATTACAAGCCATTGTGACGCAAGCACTGCCGAACAAGGCACCTGACAACCCACACCCCCCAACACCTTGCTCTAACCATCTGTTTTTAAATATTTTTACTGCCTATCCCAGCACTAAACCCTGCCACTTAATCTTGATTTTTTATCAGCTCTAAGTCCATGTTTTTTTGATTATTTGCTCAAGAAAACATAAAGGAATGCCGATATTTATCATAAGGATCGTATCGTCAATAATGAGGCGCTGTTTAAACAGCTGTAAAAAATGCTCCACGCAACTCAACATCATCGCTCTCGGTTTTGCTTAACAACACTACTTTGCGCCCTGCTGTTTTGCTCGACAGCCCAGGCCGACTTTGCCCTCAACTTTCGCCCCAATACCACCAATACCGCCAATGACTCCACCAGTTCGGATGGCTATCTGGGCAGTGACAACGACCAAGGCAACTCCTGCGGCATTAACGGCTATAGCGACAGCGGTTGTTACTGGTTTCGCTCAACCGCAGATACAAAGTTCAATATCCCCAACCAGCAGGCCTTCCGCATGGAACACGTGGTGGGAGATGATGGTAATTATTACTGGCATCTGTTATTAGGCAATGATGATGACGACTGGAAACAGGACGTCTGGATTCGCCAGACATCTGTGTATAACTACATGCAACATGATGGTGGCTCAGGCGATAAGTACCAATGGAACGTTGGTGGTCGCCGTTCCGCCCTGTCTGACAGCGGTGGCTTTGCCTCTGCCTACAACGACAACAAGAATCAGGTCGGCGATTCCTTTGGCCAAATGAACAAGAACGATCAACTGGAATCAGAAATTTATGCTGGCAACGGCGTCGACACCTTGCGTGCCGACAGCCAATGGACGGGTAACGGCAGCGCCAATCCAACCCGCGTCATTATGCGTCAGATTGACAATAGCAATGGTGCCTATCAGGAGTTCCTGAAAGACAGCTTTGATAAAAAGCCGCTGATCTACCAAGAGGTCAACACCGCCGATATCAACCTGGTCTTTCAAGTTGATATGCGTGGCATGGATTACAATACCAGCCGGGCACTGACCACTGGCTCCACCACTATCACTCGTCCAGCCAACCCGGCAGTGCCTGGCAATGGCAATTCAACCGGCTATTCCACCGCCCCGACCAACACAGATTACGCCTATAACGCCGCCTCTGAGTTTGTATTGCAGATGGACATTACAGGTAATAGCGGCACAGGTGCCGGGTTTGACGCCACCGGCGAGCGCCCCGTCGTTGGTGGCACCTTACAGAATCAAAACGTCACCGCCGGGCAATACACCTGGGCAGCGGGCAACGGCTGGATTTCATCCACGGCTGGTGACACCTACTACAGCGTTTATTATCAAGGGCAGGGGGTTAGCTCCAGCAACTTCACCAAGATGCCCATCTACCAAGCCGGCACCTACACCTATGCTAATGGCGACTTTGATCATGAGAATCAAGCCTGGAAGGAACTTATCGATCTGACTCAAAGCCCATGTGGGGCCAACCCTTTTTGCCCGACGGGTAACTAACTATGTTTGAAAGCAAAATATCCAGACTTTAGTTCAACCGGCACTGCCTGAACTCGGGATGAGACAGATATAGTCAAAGTGGTGAACCCTACCAACATCTGCCCAGCCAAGACGACTTCAAGCACCAACACCAACACCAACACCAACATCAAAACCAGATAGCACCTGTCCGCAAATTAAACGACTCAGCAACGACTAATCAGAAAAAGGCGGAAATACCGAGACCAACTTGATAGTAGTTGTATCCATCTTTTTCACCCAGGGCAAAATCACCGCCATCTAGAGTCACATTCACACTAAAGCTTTTCATCACGCTGTAGCTTAAATAAAGCGATAATGCAGCTATATTCTTAGTTTGTTCAGTTCCATAATACAAAGTGGATTGGCGACTGTAATACACCTCCCCTGAGGCATAAAAGGTTTTGTAATAATAGCTAAACCCAAGGGTTAACTGATGCGACATCGATTTGTCAGGCGCATAGTAGCCTGCTTCAGTTTGGCGACTAAACCCCTGCTGAGTGAACTTATAACCTACCTCAACATGAGGATCCGTCAGTGACACGGCATAGCGTGATCTAAACATCAAATCATACGAGGAGTTATCATCTGAATAATTTGTGCCGCTTAACTCACCATTAATACGCACCCAGTCATTCACCTTATATTGTGCATAGCTATAAATACCTCGACTAACAACATGATCGGTATAAATAGGATACAACTCGCGACTCAAGGTCACCCCCCAAAGCCAACGTCCAAGCTGGGCATTCGTCGACAGCGACAATTTAAGATCGTCTATTTCTTGCTCAGCACTCGTCTCTGCCAAACCCAGTTCGCCAGAAAAACTCCACATACTATTTAGGCGCCAACGACCGCCCAATGATAATTCTTGCAACTCCTGCTGAGTCACTGCCCATGGGTTATCCGACGCTTGTTTATACAAGCTAAGTGACATCCCGGCACGCTCAAATGGCAAATTAAAACTCAAATTATGATTCAACTGCTTGTTCTCGTAGTTGTCATCCGAATATCCAACGGTATATGACAAACTACGTCTCGCCTGGTCAATCAAGGCCTGACTCACATCATGGGTTGTATGGCGTCTTGGAACCTCAGCATCATATAACCACCAATGACTTAACTTGGCTTCAGAATAACTACCTGTCGCCAATAAGGCATAGATATAGCGAAGCCGCGTATCAAAATCCTCTTGCTCTGCTAACAATTGTTCATATAGAGGTAATGCAGTATGGTAATCTCCACTCCAATTCGAAGCATCAGCCTTTGTCAATTTTGCTTGTCTATTCTCGGGATAAAACTCCAGAACTTTATCGGCCATATCAACTGCTTTTAACTGGCGGCCATACCAAGAATAGAGCTTGGCTAACATCAATGTTGCTTCAATATTCTGGGGCTTTTTAGTGATATATTTTTCCAATATTTTTATAGCTTCTTCGGCCTCTCCACAATCAATCATCACCTGGATAATTCGCAAAAAACGTTCCGGACTTTGTTTAGATACATAGTAGTGCAGGAGTTTGAGAAACCGAACTGAGCCACGACGAAATGTTCCTTCTGCACAGAACTCAGCAATCTTCTCTAGCTGCGCATCTGAACCTGTTTCAGCCACAGCACTAGCCGCGGCAGTTGAATACAAAATCAAACCAGCAAGGCCTAATGGTATGCTGAAAACGCGCACAATTTTCGAATTAAAAAACGCCTTAAGCATTACAATCAGTCGGCACCACAAGTAGATACTCTATCTTTTTATATCCATTGAATAGCAAGTTGCATTGCAGCAAACTGATTGGGAAAATTTTGCCAGGAACTAGATCTAACTACGCAGGGGTTCTGATAAACAACGCCATCCATACACAACTCACTGACCAACAACAACGACCACTCCTCTCATCTGTGAATATCTAACTTAATAGCGACTTAAGACCGTGATGACTTGATAGCCATCAGGCAGATATACCGATATAAACTGACACGGCCAGGCAGAGACAGAAGATAGCTACAAAGACACCACCGCCACCCGGGAGCTACTATTTACTCACTTTGTGTCAGTAGCGCCCAAAAAACAAAAAACCCGCGCCGGCGTTAACCAGCGCGAGTCTTTTAATATTACAACCAAAAACTAAGGTGTAACTGAACAGCCTTACTTAGCGATGACCATTCGCAAAGCCCGAAGGCGTAGGTGTACCTAGACCACGAGTACCGGCGCTTTTGGCATCATGGCCATTTGCATTAGCAACTGGAGTTGCAGGCTTAGCAGGCATAGCATGTGTTTTTGGAAGTGCAGCAGCGTTAGCGCTATTAGGCTGGTTTGTCTTTATACCATCAGCAACAGAATTTGCGGCACTAGCAACCTGGGCAGCGCCCAGAGCGAACATGGCACTTACAGTCATTACAGCTAATTTCTTCATCTTTACCTACCTCGAAATAAATTTTTATAAACAAGCAACAACATTGCTGCTATTCCCTTCTTACTCCCCTTACCCCTAAACTGATAGATATCAGTGACATTCATTGATATGCCCCTGCCTCCTCAAGATAGGAAGGGCATTCTTAAAAAAGCGTTAAAACTTCATTAAGACCGAGAAATAAGTTAATACTTATAAATATTCATGTCAAGCATCCGGGGGAGAAGAGTTAGGCCTTCATTTCATTCATCAAGTTTTCAGCAACAATCACACGGTACAAAGAAGGACAAGAACATCTCCAGCATCACAACTGTAGGCATGACAAACGGATTCATCCCCCCTACAGACATGTAGACTGATCACCTCGGCTGCACACGATGCTTTGAGGTAGAACAACGAAAAAGCAAATGGCGGCGTCAGAAATAAGGACTTAGGTCGACTTTAAGCACATGCCCCCTAGGCTAGATCACCTTGGAGAAACGTTGCTCCTTGCTCAGACGCAGATATTTATCAAAGACCATGCAGATATTGCGAATCAGGAAACGGCCGGCAGGCTGCACCTTGATCTCGCTGCCATCTATCTTGATCAGACCATCCAGCTCCAGCTGGGCAACATCGCCTAGCTCCAGCTTAAAGTAGTCGTCAAACACAATCCCGTATTTGCTGGCGATGGCCTGCTTATCGAGCTGGAAGTTGCACATGATCTCGGTGATGATGTCACGTCGTATCAGATCGTCCTTATCCAATTCAACACCACGGAAGACCGGCAGCTTGTCGGCATCAATGGCGGCACAATATTCATCCATGGTGCGCATGTTCTGGCTATAGCTGTTGCCGACCTTGCCGATGGAGGTCACACCCAGGCCAATCAGATCACAATCAGCATGGGTGGAGTAACCCTGGAAGTTACGATAGAGCTGGCCTTCGCGCTGCGCTACTGCCAATTCATCGTCGGGTTTGGCAAAGTGATCCATGCCTATATACACATAACCGGCCTGTTGCAGACGTTCATTGGTCATCTGCAGGATATCAAGCTTCTCACTAGCACTGGGCAACTCGTCTTCATTGATGCGGCGCTGCGGCGGAAACATGGTCGGCAGATGGGCATAGTTAAAGACAGATAGACGATCTGGGTCAGCCGCCAGTACCCGGTCCAGGGTATTACTGAAACCTTTCACAGTCTGGAGTGGCAGACCATAAATCAGGTCGATGCTAATGGATTTGAAACCTTCTCTACGGGCATTATCCAATGCTGCCATAGTTTCGGCTTCGGTCTGGATTCGATTGACCGCCTTCTGCACCCGCTCATCAAAATCCTGCACCCCCAGGCTCATGCGGTTGAACCCCAACTCACGCAGAATAGAAATAGTCTCAGCCGTCACTTCACGTGGATCGATCTCGATGGAGTATTCACCCGTGTCATCATCATGCAGTTTGAAGTGTTTACGCGTCTCAGCCATTAACTGACGCATTTGATCGTGGCTAATAAAGGTTGGCGTGCCACCGCCCCAGTGCAGCTGGTTGACCATGCGCTCAGCGTCAAACAGCTCAGCCTGCATAGCCATCTCTTTGTAGACCCGGTCAAGATAGGGTTGGGCCTTGTTGCGATCCTTGGTGGCTATCTTGTTGCAGCCACAGTAAAAACAGACCGTGTCACAAAATGGGATGTGGAAATAGAGCGATAGTGGCGGCTTGTCGGCGTTGGTCAGCTGGGCAATGTTACGATATTCCGCCTCAGCAAAACCTTCATGAAACTGCACCGCAGTTGGATATGAGGTATAGCGCGGCCCAGATTTGTCGTAACGATTAATCAGGTCAAAGTCGAAAACCAGGGATTGATCCACATTGTACTCCTCATAAATACTTCAGTTGTACTTGCGGAGTATAGGGGAATTTGGCTTTTTTATTAAGCTTTGCAGGCCTGTTGGAATAATTCGCGATATTCGAGCAGGGTCTCTGCCGGAAGCAGGAACACACCGTGACCACCACGTTCGAACTCCAACCACTCAAACGGCACCTCGGGAAAACACTCCACCACCGCTTCGTCGCTGTTGCCAACCTCAACCACCAGCACCCCGTGTGGGGTCAGATAATCCGACGCTTGGGCCAGAATATGCAACACCAAATCAAGGCCATTCTCACCTGCCGCCAGCCCCAATTCAGGCTCTTTGCTGAACTCCTCCGGCAGCGCCGCCATGTCCTCAGCATCAACATAAGGCGGGTTAGAGACTATCAGGTCATAACGTTTGCCCTGCAAGGCGTTGAATAGATTCGACTGAATCGTCTGCACCTGCTGCTGCATCTGATGGCGCTCGATATTGATCTGGGCCACCTGCAGCGCCTCGGCTGAAATATCCACGGCATCGACCTCGGCCCAGGGAAAGGCCATGGCAGAGGCGATAGCAATGCAACCGCTGCCAGTGCATAAGTCCAGAATATGCTCGGTGCGCTCTTCATCCACCCAGGGGGCAAAACGCTGCTCGATGAGTTCAGCAATAGGCGAACGTGGCACCAGAACCCGCTCATCAACATAAAAACCCAGCCCACCAAACCAGGCCTCATGGGTCAGATAAGGCACCGGCAGACGTTCGTCAATGCGACGTTGAAATAGATTTAACAGCGTCTCTTTCTCGCTATCGGTCAAATGGGCATGATGCAGCTCAGGTGCCAGTGGTGGCGTCAGGTGCAAGGCATGCAAGCACAGAAACAGGGCCTCGTCGACGGCGTTATTGGTGCCGTGGCCGAAATAGAGTTTGGCTTGATTGAATCGGCTCGCGCCCCAGCGGACAAAATCAATAATGCTATTCAGCTGCGTTGCAGCCTCTTTATAAGAAGTATTCAAGATTGATGCTCTTGGCGTTAATTATTTTTCCAGATAGGCGGAGAACAGTGGCCGCATTTTATTCATCACCTCCTCCACCCGCATTGGGAACATACCAGAAAACACGTCCCATTCCATCAGGCTCTTGGCAACCGCACCATCCTTGCCTGCGGTTTTCAGGCGTTTAGAAAGCGCTGTATTAACAATCTCCAGATCAGCATAGATTTCAAACAACCCATCCAGACTAACCTCCCCATCCTTACCCTCCTGACGGCGAACAAACTGTGCCATGGCATAACTGGTAATGGCGCGATAAATGGTCTCGGCCTCAGTGGCAAGCGGAAGATGAAAGCGAGCCAGCGGACGAAAAAATGCTGATTGCGGGCAATCACTGCTGGCCATCAACAGACCAATAAAAGATCCCAGCGCCTTTTGCACTGTGGCAGATACCACCACAGCACGATCGGCGGTTTTTACCACCAGTTTGACCGTATCAAGCACATCCATGTCATTGCATTCATCCACCAGCTTGGATAGATTCAGCGCGGCGGGACAATAAGCGTGTTTGGCTGAACTGAGTGGACAGTGACTGCATTTGTGATTATCCAGGGCCGCCCAGTCAGGAGGGGTGGCTGGCAGCCAGGCCACTGTTACCAGGTTGTCTACACGCAAATGCAGTTCCAACAGCTTTTCAGTGCCATCGGCAAAGATCAATTTGTACCGAACCTTATTTATCTCCACGCTGCGCCCCTATTATTTCGCCTTAATCTGCTTAAATCACAGCAACTCTGAAGCGGCCTTGTAGTTGTAGCCCAAATCATTGGCGACCGCCTGGTTGGTGACATGACCTTTATAAACATTCAGCCCATTCATTAATCCAGCATTCTGCTTTAACGCTTCCTCGCCCAAATTGGCCAACTGCAGGGCATAAGGCAAGGTGGCATTAGTCAGGGCCATGGTGGCGGTGCGGGCACAGGCACCCGGCATATTGGTAACACAGTAATGCACCACGCCCTCCTCCACATACATGGATGCAGAGTGAGACGTCGGTTTTGAGGTTTCAACACACCCGCCCTGGTCGATGGCGACATCGACAATCACCGCCCCCTTACGCATCTTTTTCACCAGTTCGCGGCTGACCAGCTTGGGGGCCGCATGGCCGGGCAGCAATACCGCCCCCACCACTAGGTCGGCCTCGCTCACCAATGCTTCCAGGGCATGGGCCTCGGAAAAACGGGTTTTCAGCGCCGGGCCAAACAAATCATCCAACTGACGTAGACGGGCCAGGTTGCTATCTAGAATGGTGACATCCGCCCCCAGCCCCAGCGCCATCTTGGCTGCCTCAGTACCCACCACGCCAGCACCGATAATCACCACATTGCCACGCTGCACACCTGGCACACCGCCAAGCAGCACGCCGCGACCGCCGTTGATCATCTGTAAGCCAAAGGCACCGGCCTGGATGGCGATACGGCCAGCTACCTCGCTCATAGGTACCAGCAGCGGCAGTCGCCCATCTTGATCAGTGACTGTTTCATAGGCGATGCCAATGACTTGCTGTTCAAGCAACTGACGGGTCTGCTCTGGGTCAGGCGCTAGATGCAGGTAGGTAAACAGAATCTGTCCCTCATGCATCAGCGCAAACTCACTGCTCTGAGGCTCTTTCACCTTGACCACCAGCGGACATTGGTAGACTTGCTTGGCCGTGCTGACAATCTGCGCCCCCACCGCCTGATACATCTCATCGTGAAAACCTATAGCATCGCCGGCTAAGCTCTGAATCAGCACTTCATGCCCAGCATCGATTAGCGCCTTGGCCCCGGCTGGCGTTACCCCCACCCGATACTCGTGATCCTTGATTTCCTTTGGTACACCAATCTTCATGCGAACTGCTCCTACCAGATTCAGGCGACTAAGCTTTGCTCCAGGCCTCACGTACCTGGTCAGCCAAACCCATAGGGTCGAATGGCTTGGCAATCACTTCCACCGCACCAAGCGATTTAAAGTGTTCAACCTCCTGCGGCTGTACCTTGGCAGTCATAAAGATAATTGGCGTATTCTCCAGACCTGACAACTTACGCAATTCAGCCAAGGTCGTCGGCCCATCCATGCCCGGCATCATCACATCCAACAGCAACAAGTCTGGTGCAAACGCGGCCGCTGCTGCAATTGCCTCGTCACCGCTGCTACAGACCTTTAGCTCAAACCCACCAACTGCCTCCAGGGCAATCTTGGCAACGGCCTGAATGTCTGGCTCATCCTCAACATATAGAATCTTTTTCAGTTCATCACTCATGACAATCTCCGTTTGGCATTTTCTGATTTATTGTATACATCTATCATCCGCCGCCGTAAATTATTCTTTAGCTCTAATATATTCCTAAAATAACAGGCCAGGGTTTGGCCCCACGGCTTTGCCTGCAGCAATCCCCAGTGCCTCAGCAGCAAACATAGAACTCAGCGCCTAAAAACGGTATCCTATGGCGCTTTGACGCCTGTGTTGGCCTTCCCTGCTCAGTTTTGACCACCTTAAGATTTAAGATTCGAATGACAGTTAGAAAGATTTTGGGGCTGCTCCTGGTACTCATTCCCGTGCCCGGTTTATGTATAGATCCCATCCCCCCCTTGCAGGTAACTGTCACTGAGCATCCTCAACTGGGCCTCAATCACGGCTACTTAAAGTTGGCCGCAGCCGACGATCAGACCTTAGGCGCTCCTAAAACAGCCAACCTCAAAAGCTACGACCCGGAATTCCCCAACCTATTCATCCCGACTAAGCCTGACCGTGACGGTCTCGCCAGCGACACCAAACTGTTTTTACTCTATCAACTTGGCGTTGTCGGCGTCCTCTATCTGATGCCGGAAAGTATCTCGAAATGGGACGACGAAGACAAAACCGGCAACATCTTCAGAAAGTGGGACGACAACGTCAACAATCTTCGCAAGGATACGGACGACTGGGGCATCAACTATATCGGCCACCCCTATTTCGGCGCTACTTATTACGTCCGCGCCCGGCATCGCGGCTATAACCGCCAGAACTCATTCTGGTATTCAGCAATCATGTCGACCATCTACGAATACGGCATTGAGGCCCTGTTTGAACCGGCCTCGCTTCAGGACATGATCTTCACCCCGGTCGGTGGCGCCATCGTCGGCGAATATTTAATGGTTGGCCGAGAAAAATTAAAACGCAATATTGCCGCCAAAGGCTACAGCGATACCTCGGACAAGGTTTTGCTTTTTTTCACCGACCCACTGGGCAGCATCAATGCAAAGGTAAACCAGTGGTTTGACCACGACGGCGAGGATCAGGCCCGGCTTGACCTGTTCCCCATGGTTAGCCTTGATCAAAACAACAGTCATAACGTCGAGCTGAAGGGCGTTCAGGCCATGTACCGGTGGTAGACAAAGCAACATGTTCAGACAACTAAAGCAATTGAGCGTTTTAATCTGCACCTGCCTCTACGGCACTGCAGCAAGCGCCAGTAACAACGCCACGCCGTTTTCAATCAAGAACCTTAACCCATTCATCCTGGTTTATGGCCTACCGCTCACTGAGGCCGCCGAACTAAAAACACAACACAACCATGCCAGCGCTATCAGCCTGGATATTATCAATAACTCCATAATAACCAGCCGTGACAATGAGACCATCAGTATTGATGGAGAAACTTATCGACTAGCCTATAGCTATCGCTACGGCCTCAATGCCAATACCGAAATCGGTCTGGAAGTGCCTTGGATTGCTCATAATCGCGGTTTTATGGACAACTTTATTGAAGGCTGGCACGACACCTTTGGCCTGAGCAACAGCCAACGTAATGCGACCATTAACAACAGCCTGAACTATCAATACAGCAACAATAACAACCCCATCATAACTATCAACAGCGCCACCCAAGGTGTTGGTGATATCCGTTTGTTTGCCGCCAGACAGCTGCAAAAAAAAGCTGACAGCGCACTGAGTCTGCATGTCAGCCTAAAACTACCTAGCGGAGATGCAAAGCAACTGCACGGCAGTGGCGCTACCGATCTATCTATCTCGCTAGCCCACATCAAGAGAAACTGGCTCACTCCTCTGCAGCTCACCAGCTTTGCCAATGCCGGCCTGCTTTACTTGGGTAAGGGCGATGTATTGAGCAATATGCAAAAGCGGCTGGTCGGCTTCGGCAGCACAGGCCTGATCTGGGATAACCATCACCTAATCGACTTAAAAACCCAATTGGATTTTCACAGCAGCATTTACGACAGCGGTCTGGATCAGCTTGGCAGCAATACCATTCAGCTGACTGTCGGGGGTTCCATTCACTTTAACCGCACAACCCGTTTGGATTTAGGTGTGGGCGAGAACCTGCTTACCGACACCACCCCCGACTTCACCATCAACATAGTACTAAAAAACAATTATTAAAGGCTTGCCATAAATCCCTACTATGGTGCTAAGATAGATAGGATAAAGATAATCGAACGGGAGGAACCCACACATGCTATCTGTAGACTTACTTACCAATATGGTGATCGGCGTATCAATTGTTGTTGGTGCCTTGATGATTCTGCTGGTCTTCCAGATTTATAAAAGTGATGACAAAGGCGACTCAAACTCATAAACGAGTTTAAGTCGCAAAAATAAAAAAGGCGGTTTATCCCGCCTTTTTTATTTTGTACAGCCCCCCAGTTAGCTTTCACAGCACTTCAACATCGCCCTTAGTCTGTCATACCTATTACCCGGTTGAAGCCTCTACCCGCTGATTAATGAGCAAACTAACCTGGCGGCCATTGCATGCGACGGCCACCCAGGACATGTAAATGGATATGAAACACCGACTGCCCCGCTCCGGCATTACAGTTCATCACCGTGCGAAAACCATCCTCGGCAATACCATCATCTGCTGCCACCTGCTTGGCTGCCAGATACATCTTACCCACTAACTCAGCGTCGTCAGAATTCAAATCATTAATGGTAGAGATGTGCCGTTTAGGCACCACCAAAACATGTGTTGGCGCCTGAGCATTGATATCACGAAATGCCAGCACATCATCATCTTCATAAACAGTATCAGGCTGTATTTCACCACTAACCATCTTGCAAAACAGGCAATCACTCATATTGTTCTCCTATGCTTTCATCCGTCATCGACTGGCTGTGTTATAAATTGTTTCAGCCAAGTACTATAGCCGAAAAACAACCTTGGACTGGTTCAAAATTCAGCGTTAATCAGTTCAATCAGAGATATAGCAATGCACCTAAATAATTTCAACATCTCACGCCTGCCTCGTATTCTGTTTGGTCAGGAGCGCATTGATGAGCTGCCTGGGCTAATCGCCGAATATGGCCAACGAGTGTTATTGGTCACGGGTCAATCTTCATTCCGAAACAGTCCAAATTGGGATGCTCTAACCCGGTCACTGGAAAAGAAAAATATAAGCTGGTCTAACGTCATCGTCAGCGGCGAACCCTCACCGCTGCTAGTAGATGAAGTCGTCCAAAGGCATCTACAGGACAAAATTGAACTGGTCGTCGCCATCGGCGGTGGCAGCGTGCTGGATGCGGCCAAGGCCATTGCCGGGCTACTGCCCCATGGCAACTCAGTGATGGATCATCTCGAAGGGGTCGGCAAAGGCATCGAATATCATGGCCCGGCATTGCCGTTTATCGCTGTGCCGACCACTGCCGGTACAGGCAGCGAAGCAACCAAAAACGCCGTTCTCAGCATTCACGGTGAACAAGGCTTCAAAAAGTCGTTTCGCCACGACTGTCTAGTGCCCGAATATGCCTTAATTGATGCCGACCTACTTACTAGCTGTCCACCTAACCTAATCGCTGCCGACGGCATGGACGCCTTTACCCAGCTGCTCGAATCCTATGTCTCCCTCAAGGCCAATCCGATGATCGATGCCCTGGCCTGGAATGGCATTGAAGCCGTCAAACAAGGTTTTTTCGATGCCTGGTCCGGCCAGGAGCCTCAAGCCAGCGACGGTCGCGCCGCCATGGCCTACGCTGCACTGTTATCCGGCATCAGCTTGGCCCAGGTTGGCCTGGGTTCGGTACACGGACTGGCCTCACCGTTGGGGGCCTTCTTCCCCATCCCTCACGGCGTAGTCTGCGGCACCCTGGTGGCAACAGCGACCGAGATTAATATCCGCGCCATGCAACAACGGCAGCCGAACAATCCCGCCCTGGCCAAATATGCCCAGGTGGGCCGCTTGCTCAGCAATCAGCCCGACACCAGTGAGCAATACGCTTTTGACAGCCTGGTAAAAACCCTCAACGACTGGACCGAGCAATTAGGCCTGGAACGCCTAGGTTGTTATGGCATCAAAGAGAGTGATTTTGAGCGGGTTGTGGACAATAGCCGCGGCAGCAGCATGACCACCAACCCAATTGTACTGACTGATGATGAAATTCGCGAAATCCTGCAACGACGTCTTTAGACTGATCAGCCTGCTGGCTCTGCTGTGTTCACCGACCCAGGGGCATACACAGCAAAAACCACTATGGGAGCTAGGCATAGGCAGCGCCGCCATGCAGCTGCCCTACTACCGCGGCAGTGAAACGGGACGTGGTTATCTGCTGCCCTACCCCTACCTAATTTATCGCGGCGATTACTTCAACGTCGACAGAGACGGTGTGCGTGGACTGCTCTACCGTAGCGAGGACACCGAGCTGGATATCAGCCTGGCCGGCGGCGTGCCAGTCCCCAGCGACCAGGATGGTCCACGCCAGGGCATGCCTGACCTGAACCCCAGCCTTGAACTTGGCCCATCGCTGGATCTACGCCTCTGGGATGAAAACCGGCATAGAGGCCAAAAACTATGGTTACGCCTACCACTGCGGGCGGCCTTTTCTATCGATGGCCGTGATTCCGCCCATCAGGGCTGGATTTTCGCCCCCTATCTGGAATTCAGCCGTGAATCACACGCCGCCAAGTTGGAGTACAGCTTGTCACTGGGGCCAATGTTCGCCGATGCTGACTATCATGACTATTTCTATGGCATCGAGCCAGCCTATGCCTCCCTGGCCAGGCCCGCCTACCAGGGGCGTAGCGGCTACAATGGCAGTCGTATCACCTTGCTGGTGCAAAAACGCATCGACAATTTTTCATTGGCTGGTTTTATCCGCCTCGACAGCCTCAACGGTGCTGCCTTTACCGACAGCCCCCTGTTCCAGAGCCGTCGCTACCATATCGTCGGTTTTGCCCTCAGCTGGATTCTAAGCCAGTCTGACAAGATGGTGTCTTCACCCTGAAACAATCTGTCATAATCCTGTAACACGTCTGTTTTCTAATGCCTGAAACAACAACTGAAACAGAAAAACATAAATCTATGTCAGTCAATATCTTAATCATCGATGATGAGCCCGGCGTTCGCGAAATGGTCTCATTCACACTCAGGCGTCAGGGCTTTAACATCATCTGCGCCGAAGACAGTCAAACGGGCCTCAAAACCTTGGGCGAGATCCTGCCAGACCTGATATTGCTGGACTGGATGCTGCCTGACATTAGTGGCGTTGACTTGGCCCGCCGCCTAAAAGGCGACGAGCGCTATGAAGACATCCCCATCATCATGCTCACGGCCCGTGGCGAGGAAGACGACAAGATCCGCGGCTTGGATGCCGGTGCCGATGACTACATCACCAAACCCTTTTCACCACGTGAACTGGGCGCCCGGATCAACGCAGTGTTGCGCCGGGGCTCTTCCAGCCACGGCAAGGACGTCATCAGCATCAGCGGCCTGGAACTGAATCAAAAGGGTCACCGGGTACATGTCCAAGATTCTGAAATCAACCTCGGCCCGACCGAATTCAAGCTCTTGCAATTCTTGATGACCCATCCTGAACGAGTCTTCAGTCGCGCCCAGCTGCTTGATCGCATCTGGGGCAGCAATGTATATATAGAAGAACGCACCGTCGATGTGCATATCCGCAGACTGCGAAAAGCACTTGAACCGATGGCGTATGACCGTATGATACAGACCGTGCGCGGAGCGGGTTACCGCTTATCGACTGAGGAATAATAGTGTCCCCATGGAGTAAAGAAATCTGGCGTTTAATTTGGCTAACAGGCCTGGCACTGATAATTGGCTTTATCAGCGGCTACGCCCTAGCCTGCCTATTGATTACCAGTGTTGGTTACCTAATCTGGCACATCAACAGTATCAAGCGCCTGGAAAAGTGGCTCAGCAAGCCAGGCAAAACCAACCCGCCGCAAGGCACAGGCATCTGGGCCGAGATCTTTGACCGCATCTACCACCTGCAAAAACAAAATCGCAGCCGTAAAAAAAGACTGGCCAAGTACATCACCCGTTTTAGAGAATCCACGGCCGCCATGCCCGATGCCACGGTGGTATTGAATCGCTACGACCAAATCGAGTGGATTAACAAAGCAGCCCAAGATTCCCTGGGACTACAACCCACCAAGGACGTCGGCCAGCATCTCAGCAACCTGATGCGCCATCCTGGTTTCATCCGCTACATCAGCCGCAAAGATTTCGACTCCCCCATAGAACTGCCCTCACCTGCCGACGAACATAGAACTCTCAGCATTCGCATCATTCCCTATGGCCAGGACCAGCGCCTATTGATCGCCCGTGATGTCACCCGCCTGAAACAACTTGAGCAAATACGGCGTGATTTTATCTCCAATATCTCTCACGAACTGCGCACCCCGCTGACCGTAATCCATGGCTACCTGGAAAGCATGCAGGACGAAACAAACGACTCATTACAAGACTGGCAAGAAAATATCGAGATGATGCGGCGCCAGTCCAATCGCATGCAGAACATTGTCGATGACCTGCTGATGTTGTCGCGCTTGGAAAATGAAGAAACAAAACAATCGTCTCGTGAAGCCGTGGCCGTGCCCAATTTGCTGCATATGATCAAGGATGAAGCCATGGCACTGGGGCACGAGAAACAGCAGCGTTTCACCCTGGAATGTGATGACGAACTGGGGATTTTCGGCGTCCAGAACGAACTTTACAGCAGCTTCTCCAACCTGGTCTTTAATGCTGTCCGCTACACCCCAAAGGGCGGCAGTATCACCATGCGCTGGTACCAGGATCAGAACGGCGCTCATTTTGAAGTACAGGACACCGGCATTGGTATTCCGCCACAGCACATTCCTCGGCTGACCGAACGCTTTTTCCGGGTTGATGTCGGTCGCTCACGTGATATCGGCGGCACGGGTCTGGGACTGGCCATCGTCAAACACATACTCGAGCGCCATAACGCCAGCCTCAGCATCACCAGTCAGGTCGATCGCGGCAGCACCTTCCGTTGTAATTTTCCAGCGGAAAATATCATTCACCATGTACAGAAAGCAGTCACAAAAGCTTAATCAAAAAACAGCAATCCGTCATAAAAGCTTAATAAACGGACTGCATAATCGCCCCCAGATTAAACATTAATCGTCTGAATTACTTTTAAAAATTGCAGGAGCAATACTAATGAAACTTCGCAACATCATGCTATCCATGGCCACCGGTCTGGCCCTGGCTTCAACCAGCGCCATGGCAGCGGCAAAACTTGACCCCGGCCTGCCTGATTACAGCAATGCCAGCGGCATTTCCGGCAATCTTTCCAGTGTTGGCTCAGACACCCTGGCCAACCTGATGACCCTATGGGCCGAAGAGTTCAAACGCGAATACCCTAACGTTAACATCCAAATTCAAGCAGCCGGCTCATCAACTGCGCCACCGGCACTGACTGAAGGCACATCAAATATCGGCCCAATGAGCCGCAAGATGAAAAGCAAAGAGATTGAATCATTTGAGAAACGTCATGGCTACAAGCCGTTGGCTATCCCTGTCGCCATTGATGCCCTGGCCGTCTATATCCATAAAGACAACCCGACCAAAGGTATGAGCATTCCTGAAGTCGATGCCATCTTTTCCGTCACCCGCAAATGTAAACACGACAAAGACATCAGCAAGTGGGGCGACTTAGGCATGACAGGCAGCTGGAAAAATCAGGACATCCAGCTCTACGGCCGCAACTCTGTTTCCGGCACCTATGGCTACTTCAAAAAGAAAGGCCTGTGTAAGGGTGATTTCAAAAATACCGTCAACGAACAACCTGGTTCTGCCTCTGTGGTTCAATCTGTATCGGCCTCTATCAACGGTATTGGCTACTCAGGCATCGGTTACAAAACCTCAGGTGTAAAGGCAGTTCCACTCACCAAAAAACCTGGCAAGCCATTTGTTGAAGCAACTGCTGAAAATGCTGTTTCTGGTGATTATCCCCTGTCACGCTACCTTTACGTCTACGTCAACAAGCACCCGAACAAACCACTGGCACCGCTGGATCGTGAATTCATCAAGATGGTGTTGTCCAAGACCGGCCAGGAAGTTGTCATCAAAGATGGTTACATCCCTCTGCCTGCCAAGGTGGTTGATAAAGTGCTCAAGGGCCTTCAATAAGCAACCAACTTAATTATCAGTAAGATCCATTAAGCCCCGCTCTGCGGGGCTTTTTTTATGTAATCGTTGAGATACATTCTGTATGAGTAGCAATCTAAAGTTGTTAGCAGAGAACACCAATTTAGGCTCCTGGTGTGAAAGGTGCAGCAACTAGTTCGTTCCCTCAGTTCCAAGCATTAACAACAAGTCATGCCACAATGGTTGGTTTCAAACTCCATCGTCGAATGAGCGATGGAAAACTCCCTCTCTAGCTCTAATTTCAATGCCCTCTTTATTTGTTCTGTTTCACCAAAATCAGCAACAACCACATGGGCCTCAAGAGCGTTTTTGTATTCATCAAGTTGCCATAGATGAACATGATGGACGTTTGATACCCCCTCGACTTGCTCCATTACCTTAATCACTTCTTCGATGGAGATATTTTCTGGCACACCTTCCATGAGAATATGAATCGTTTTGGGTAACAACGTCGCAGCTTGATAGAGCACGTAACCGGCAATGAGCAGTGTCAATAGGGTGTCCGTCCAATACCAACCATAAAGCACGATTACGGTTCCGGCGATAATCACCCCCACTGAAGCAAGGGCGTCCGAGACGTTATGCAGAAAGGCTGCACGAATATTCATGCTGCGCTTCGACATGCTATAGGTCAGTATCGCTGTGGCCACATCAATCACCAGCGCAATACCAGCCACGATGATCACCATCCAACCCTCAATTATCTGCGGCTCGAACGTGCGCCATATCGCCTCATAGATCAGATAGAGCCCCACCAACACCAGGGTGACAAGGTTGATCAAGG
Organism: uncultured Chromatiaceae bacterium; assembly: GCA_947259785.1. Taxonomy (GTDB): domain Bacteria; phylum Pseudomonadota; class Gammaproteobacteria; order Tenderiales; family Tenderiaceae; genus Tenderia. The sequence goes on from CAMYNQ010000032.1 coordinate 20,241, forward strand.
CGGCAATCACCTCGGCCCGTTTGTAGCCGAAGGTTTTGAAACGATCTGCAGGTTGTCTGCCTATCTTACGTGCCACCCAAGCAATCAGTAACGAGGCGGCATCACTGAAGTTGTGCAGGGCATCGGCAATCAAGGCGAGACTACCGGAGACGATGCCGCCTATCACCTGCGCCAGGGTCAACAGCATATTAATGGCGATGGCCCAGCCCAGACGGCGGTCGTTCATGGTGTCTACATCATGGTGATGGTGGTCGTGTCCCATGCTACGAATACTCTACTAAAATATCATTGAGGTTATGGAAATCTAATCCAGTCCTCGACTATTCTCACTTGTCACATAAATCCGCGACCTGTTCTTTTAACACCTTCAAACGGGTCTGACGCTCCGCTATCGTTAGCCGTCTTTGCGTGCCGTCATCGTCAGTGGTTAAAACTCGCCGCCGACTATACCGACCTTTCAATTGAGTAAGCTGCTCCTGCGCTTGGCGGCAGCCTTCTGCGCGCGCTGCTTTTTCCGCCGCCTCTTCCGCGGCCTGTTTCTTTCGTTCCGCCTCTTTATCCTGTCGTGCTTTTCGCGCCCTCTCCTGTGATTGCGACAGTTCTTTCAAGCGCCGTAGTGCATCTCTATCAGGGGGAGAAAAATGCGGTTGCGGTACCATCTCGAACTGTCTTTGGGGCGGTGGCTCATCTGAGAAATGGGTGCGTCCTTCGTCATCGACCCATTTATAAGTGGCGGCCTCAACAACTGGGGTAAATACCAACACCACTAACATAGTTAATATTGAGGTTTTTGACATTCTTCAGCCTATTATTTTATGCCACTAACATGCTCATGAGCACCGATACTATGCCGAACTCGCACTAAGTTACGAATACAATTAGTCTTCATAGTTAGCCTCCCACTTATGATTGTAGCGTCTGAAAACGTACTTTGGAAAAGACGCCATAGAGTGCAGGAATAACCAACAGGGCCCAAAGGGGGGATGAGACCAGGCCGCCCACCACCGTGGCTGATGGCCGTTGTACTTCCGAGGCTTAGCCCCACACGGCCAATAGCATGAGTATCAATCCAAGTACGGTGGTGACTCGAGAGAATCTGACACAAAATGACCATTCAAGTGCAACGACTGCAAATAATGAATATTAACAGGCTCAATAATTGCATCCGATACGACTCTTGTGACAAGGTAAGAAATAATTCTGCCACAGGAGCAACAACATGAATTTTGAGAAGGTCGTCTTCGGCTTTTTTATCGTCCTCGCCCTCACCCTAAACTTTGGCTTTTTCATCGGCGAGATAGACAACCCAGATCATCATAACGTCTACGAGCTGTTTGCCGCACTCGTCGTTAGCCTGGTAGCCACCGTTCTCAAGCTGGGTGAACGGACTCAGATGGGCGCTGTACTGCTCGCCACCAGCCTGGTGGCTGACCTGCAACTGATCACTGCCGCCTTTCTCTGGGGCTTTGCCCTCTATGTCGCCGATTCTGGACTAAGCCCAAGCATGATGAGCTCTATCGTTTCTCTCTCCGGCGGTGCCCTGCTAGCCAATGTCACCTCGGTGGTATTGCTGATTATCGAAACCGTTACCATGCGGCGCTAATGCTGATACGCGCACACAAATCCATTCATAAAATTTTTGCGCTGGTGTTGCGGCGCATGCGGGCGCCGTTGGTCGTCCTGATTTCGGCCTATGCCATTTCCATTCTCGGTTTGGTACTGATCCCCGGCGTCGATGACCAGGGCAATCCCTGGCGGATGAGTTTCTTCCATGCCTTTTATTTTGTCAGCTACATGGCCACCACCATCGGCTTTGGCGAGATCCCTTACGCCTTCACTGATGGCCAGCGACTCTGGACCACAATCTCAATGTACCTGACGGTAATCTCTTGGCTCTATGCCATTGGTAAAATTCTAGGGCTAATTCAGGATCCCGCCTTGCAGCGGGCTGTAACAGAAAATCGCTTTTACCGCAGCGTCCACCACATTCGCGAACCCTTTTATCTGGTCTGTGGCTATGGCGATACCGGCAGTCTGGTGACCAAGGCGCTAACCCAACGCGGTCTGCGCGCAGTAGCTATCGACAACCGGCAAGACAGAATCAATGAATTATTACTCACTGAACTGGATGTCTATGTGCCAGGCCTTTGTGCCGATGCCGGCGACCCCAACAACCTCAAGGCTGCCGGACTCAAATCCCCTTTCTGCGTTGGCATCCTCGCCCTGACGGATAGCGATCACACCAATCTTGAAATAGCCATCACCAGCAAACTGCTCAAGCCTTCAATACGGGTTGTCTGTCGTGCCGAAACAAAATCAACACATGACAACATGGCTTCCTTTGGCACAGATCACGTTATCAACCCATTCGAGGCCTTTGCCGAAGAAATGGCCATTGCTTTACACTCACCCGAGCTGCACACACTGTTTGAATGGCTGACCCAACTGCCACGCACGCCATTACAACAATATGAACCACCACCACAGGGAAAATGGATCTTGTGTGGTTATGGTCGTTTCGGCCGCTCCATGCAAAAACACCTAAGCCGCCAGGGCGTATCGACCACTGTTATCGAGGCCGACCCGGTGAAAACCAACTGTGTCGACAAATGTATTGAAGGCAAGGGCACGGAAGCCATCACCCTGCTGGCCGCCGGTGTAAAAAATGCCATGGGGATAGTCGCCGGCACCAATGACGATGCAGATAATCTATCCATACTCATGACAGCCAAACAGCTAAACCCCAATATTTACACTGTGGCACGGCAAAACAAACGCGGAAACGATCTTATCTTTGAGGCCATCAAAAGCAACCATGTCATGCAGCATAGCGAGGTGGTCAGCCTCAAGGTGTTGGCACTAGTGACCACCCCACTACTGTACGAGTTTCTAAAATTAATTAAACAACAGGGTAATGAACAGGCCCAACAATTGTTGCCGCAAATTGAGCAGGTGTCCAACAGCACCGTGCCTGATATCTGGACGCTTAATATTGGCTACAAAACTGCCCTGGCGGCTACCCATGCCATTGAAAACGACCGCAGAATTCAACTTGGCCACCTTAGCAGTGATCCTCGTGACCGTAATCAACAGCTGCACTGCATACCCCTATTACTGAAACGTGGCGAAGAGACAATCTTGCTGCCGCAGGTCAATCAAGTCGTCGAAACAGGTGATCAAATTCTGTTCTGCGGTCGCTATGGCGTTGCCGAGCTAATGGGCTGGACACTGCAAAACCACAATGTCTTGCGTTATATCGAAACAGGCGAAACTCGTCCGGATGGTTATATCTGGCGCTGGTTTGCCAGCCGCTAAAGCAAGCATGGTTCAATACCACGCCCCACACCCCTGGCAGCTAAGCCCGACGGAAGCCATACAACTGCAAAAGCAGCTCGCCACACAAGTCATCTGCAACGATCAATTTAGGCAGGTGAATTATGTTGCCGGTGTTGATGTCGGTTTTGAAAACAGCAACCAGATCACACGCGCTGCCGTAGTCGTATTGAGTTACCCCGAGCTTGAGTTAGTGGAATACGCCATTGCCCGGCGCCCAACTGAATTCCCCTATATCCCTGGTCTACTCTCGTTTCGAGAAATCCCCAGCGTGCTTGATGCCCTGAACAAAATCAAACAAACACCGGATTTACTGCTCTGTGATGGCCAAGGCATTGCCCACCCACGCCGACTCGGCATAGCCACACACCTAGGCATTATTTGTGACCTGCCAAGCATTGGCGTGGGCAAGTCTCGTCTGCTTGGCAGACATGAGACTGTTCCAGAAAACAAAGGCGAATGGACAGCGCTGCTTGATCACAACGAAACCATCGGTGCCGTGCTAAGAACACGGGTGGGTGTAAAACCACTGTATATCTCCAGCGGCCACAAAATCTGTTTAGAGAGTGCGATTAAATACGTGATGACATGTGTGACACGTTACAAACTGCCGGAAACCACACGCTGGGCTCACCGGCTGGCCTCGGGGCCAGAACTTTGAACCAAACTTTAGCTCCAGCTGGAGGCCCGGTTACGCTTCAAGCGCGGCAGAATCAAACCCAAAAGAATACCCACTATCAAGACCCCAGAGCCTGTCATAAACCACTTTTGCACACTGCTTCGGCGCAACTTACTGTTCTCGTCAGCAAGTGTTTTATTCTCTTGTTTGACCCGTGAGGTTTCAATCGTGAGACGCTTATTCTGACTCTCCAGTTCGATGGGCCGACTGGCAATATCCTTTAGCTTATTATTTTCCTTAAGCAGCTTGGCATTTTCAGTTTCTAGCTTGCTAAGCTGTTTTTGTAGATCTGTATTGGTTTTATTTGAAGATGAAGTGCTTGCAAGCAACTTTTTATTCTCAGCCTCAAGGCGTTCAGCCTTGCGAGTTGCTTCCGCCAATAACAACTTGGCCGTCGGGATTTTACTCAAATACCAACTACGTACCCAGCCCTCGATACCAGCCTTGGTTCTAACCTTGCTGAAGTCTGTGCCATCACCCTCTTCCAGCAATTCAAGCTCAGTGCCTGATGGCAAGGATTTGAGAATTTTATATTCACTGCCCTGTCCGGCCCTGAGTGTAATAATAAGCTCATCATTAACATAGCGGGTTGACTCAGCCGCACCCACCTCAACAGCAAGCAAAAGCCCCAACAATGAAACGACCTTTACGCTGACTTGAGAAAATCTCATAACCCACCAATATCTAAAATTGTTGTTAATCAATCTATTAAGACAGCATACTGCCATCATCCGTTAAATCCAGCAAGCGGCACAATGGCCAAAAACCTTAGGCTTTTTTATAATTTTCAATAGATTATATCAATACCCACCCGCTCTCAAGGGTTGTAACAAAACTGTCATAAAGGCAAAGTATGATGCGCGGCAAGTATAAGGAAACATAATCTATGGCCTCAGCACTTCCACCGATTGATTCCCCTGCCAGTCGACGTCATCGCCAAATGCGCCGCCTGAAAGACCTTCTGGCCAAATACATGATTGGCTTTGGTGGGTTGGGCGTTATCGCTGCCGTGGCGCTAATCTTCATCTACCTGCTCTATGTTGTCTTTCCTTTATTCCTATCTGGCAGCATGGAAGTTGAAGCACGCTATCAGACACCCGCACACAGCGACAGCCAGACCTTGATGCTGGCCATGGAAGAACAGACTGAGATTGCCGTCCGCTTCGATAACAGCGGCAATGCTACCTTTTTCAATACCAAAGATGGCTCTATCATTGAAACCGCTGAGGTGGAGCTGCCGCCTGGCGCAGAGATCACCAGTTTCTCTACTGCCACTCCCCAGACACGTATTGTCGCCTATGGCCTGGATGATGGCTCAGTTGTCGTTGTCCGCCACAATTACAAGGTCAGCTATCCAGATGATGTCCGCACCATCACCCCTTTTATCGACTACCCCATGGGCGAAGAGCCAATTGTCATGGACGAGCTAGAACGTTCCCTGACCCGCCTTGCAGTTCAGGATGGTGAAGAGAGAGCAATGATCGTCGCCATGACCGAGGACGGCGAATTACTGGTCAGCAGTGGTGAAAAAGAAGAATCCTTCTTCGATGAAGATGCTGTTAGTGTTGAAACAGAAACATTTAGCATTGCTG